>JAQBQJ010000101.1 GCA_028287065.1 Labilithrix sp.
CACCTGCAGCCCCTGCCGCGCCGGCCGCTCCTGTCGTTTCCGCCGGGCCTGTCGTTTCCGCCGCGCCTGCCGCGGCGAACGCCGCGCCGCCGGCCGCGTCTTCCGCGCCGAGCTCGACCGACGCGACGATGCCGAACCTGCCTCCATCCCCGAGCTCGTCGTCGGCGAAGAACCTCGTCGGGTCCGCGCACAAAGCTCCGCCTCGTCCGGGCAACAGCCAGCCTCCGCCCGCTCCCACGAACGGCAACGCGAGCCCCGGCGTCAAGGCCGCGAGCGAGGGCAAGGTGAAGGGCCAGACGATGACGTTCGGAGGCGGCGCCGAGGCGAGCGTGGCCGAGAAGCCGATCGAGCGCGCGGCGCCTCCGGCGATCGGCTCCGCGATCCCCGGGCTGCCGGCGGTGAAGCTCCTCACGTCGCGCGAGCAGAACCCGAACGACGCATCGCCGCTCACGTACCGCGAGTACGCGTTCGCCGTCCCCGAAGGCACGAGCGAAGACAGCGCGGCCGAGGTACTTCGCGCGCAGCTCCGTTATGTCGAGGCTCACATCGCGACGGCCAAGACGGGCAAGCTCGTGAACCTCGCCGTGTTCGACGTCGAGTTCACCGGCAAGCCGCCGAGGCCGCCGGTCGCCACGCTCACGTGGAAGGACTGGAAGGGCGAGCCGGTCCTCGCGTTCCCGCGACGCGGCGGCGCGCAGAGCAAGCCTCCGAGACCGCCGTCGAACGCACCGCCGTCGAACGCGCCGGCCGCGCCGCCCGTCGCCATTCCGCAGGCTCCGCCCGTTCCGCAGTTCGCTGCGCAGTCGCAAGCGCAGGCCGCCGTGGTGCTGCAGCAGACCACGCAGCCGATCGTCCCGCAGCCGGTCTTCCCTGCGCCCGCGCCTCCGCAGGCGCAGCAGGCGCCTCCGCAGCAGCAGGCGCAGCAGGCGCCGCAGCAGCAGCATCCGTCGGTGCCGCCGGCGCCGCCGATGCAGATGCCGTCGCAGCCTCCGCCGGCTCCCGCGATGCAGATGCCGTCGCAGCCTCCTCCTCCGCCGCCCGCGATCGCGCCGGTCGCGCCTCCCGCGCCGACGTTCGCCGAGGCTCCGCGCACCAAGCTGCCGTCGCAACCGCCCGACGGCGGAATGGTGAAGACGCCCTCCGGTCGCTTCGTGCGCGGGCGCGTCTCCGGGGACGAGCTCATCACGTCGCTCTTCGAGTCGATGCACGACCTCCACTTCTTGCGCGACGCGCTCGATGGCGGGCAGTTCTGCCTCGCGCTCGCGACCGAGGTGCTCCCGTCGCGCGCGGCGGTCATCCACTTCTTCGACATCGAGAAGCGCGAATGGGTCGTGGCGTGCACGCGCGGCAAGGAGATGCACCGTCTCCTCACGATGCGCGCGGCAGAGAGCGACGAGATCCTCCGCGAGTGCGCACGCAAGCGTCGCGCGCTCGTCGTGCCGAACGCCTCGCACGCGACGTCGGAGCGCTATCGCCAGCTCGGCGGCGCGCGGAGCCTGATCGCCGCGCCGATCATGCAGGCCGGTCGTGCGCTCGGCGCCCTCGAGATCATCAACCCGCTCGACGGCATGCCGTTCACCGAGGACGAAGGGAACGCGATGACGTACATCGCGGAGCAGTACGCCGAGTACCTCGGCTCCCGCGGAATCGTGCTCGACCGCGAGCGGATCCACTCGGCAGCCGCCGCGAGATAGCTACCGACTCAGAGGAACCCGTGCGCGACGAAGCGAAAGCGAAGACCGCTCTTCGCCGGTAACCGCCGCTCCCAGGGTCCGATCGCGCTCCACGTGGTGGGAGCCCTGCGGAATGCGTCGTAACCGTCGACGGCGTCGGAGTCGCCGAAGGCGACGCGATGCACCTGTGTCGGAAGCCCCGTCCCGTCGAATGCGGTCGCGGGAAGCCGCGGCGTCGTCACGGACGTGGCGCCGGGCGGGACTGTGATGGTCCACCGCCCCGATTTGTGGCCGACCCCGAACGGTGTGCCGTCGTCCAGGACGAGCACGACGGAACCGCCGTCCGTCTCCGCGAGTGACGCCGCGGCGCTCCAACGCGCGACGAAACGGCCACCCGCGGCTTCGACCGTCGCGTTCGTGATGAGCGGCAAGCTCTCCGAGAGATCGACGACGACATCACCAAGAGCGTGGGTTCGAACGACGGAGCGCGAGTCATACTCCGGCGCGTCGCCGTTCGATGACGACGTCACTTGGATCACGCCGGGAAACGAGGACGGGACCACGAACGTCTTCGACGACTCTGGCGCGAGCGATCCCAAGACGAAGACGTCCTGCTCGAAACGGAGCGCCACGTTATTGCCGAATTCCGTCATCCCAGCGGCTCGGGCGTCGTCGGGGGCTGGGCAGCAAGAAGGACGGCGTCACCCGCCGGCGCGCAGCCGCTCAGCGCGTCGACGACGATCGGAACCGAGGGGTCCGTGCCGAAACCCGGATAGCAGCTCCCGACGTCCGCCCGATACGAGTCAGCTCCTGGAAACGGCGACGGGGCGACGAAGGCGACGAGCGATCGCACGACGTGAGACCGAAGGCGAAGGCGCGAGCGACGGCCGCTCGAGAGTTGCTCGGCACGAGCGCGTTGTAGCTGAGCGAGGGCTGGCCGCAATACTCCTGCGGGCGGACGCCGGGCTTCGACCTGAACGGACTACCCTGTAGCCTGGGCCTTCTCCGATGTCGCGGTGGCGTGAACGTCTCAAGCAATTCGTGCTGCTGCCGCTCGTCGTGGCCGCGGTGGGGATCCTTGCATACTTCACGTTTCGCACGACGCTCCAGATCGACACGCTGCGGCAGCAGTCGGTCCTCGAGGCGACGCTCGGCCTCGCCACCGAGAAGGCGAGCCGCGTCGATCGGCAGATCATCGATCAAGACAACGTCGTCATGGCGGTCGCCGATCCGGCGCGGATCGAGGTCCTCGCCGAGCGCTGGCTACCGACCGCCCAGCGCGAGACGCCGAGCGTGCGCGCGATCCTCGTGCTCGACGAGAGCCGCACGGTGCTCGCCTTCGCGTCGCGCGCGACGGGCGCGCTCGCGGAGGAAGAAGGCTTCCGCAGGCTCCTCGTCGATCGCATGCTCGGCGACATGGAGCTCGGCGCGCAGGCGCCCGACGAGCTCCGCCACCTGCATCGCGAGTACGCGCAGCAGGGCTATCTCCTCAGCTATTGGCAGCGGATCCACGAAGGACGGCGGTACGTCGTCGTCGCCTGGCACGACATCGGGCGCATCGTCCGCGAGACGCTGCCGATGATGTACGCGGAGACGGCGGCGCCGGGTGCGCCTGCCCCGTCGCGCAGCAGCGCCGCAAGCCGCGTGAACGTCGTCGACGAAGAGGGCCGCATCATCTACGGCCCGCCGCTCCGCTCCGGCGAGTTCACCGTCGGCGTTCGCTTTCCGACCACGCTCTACAACTGGCGCGTGCAGGTCTCGCCCCTCGCGAGCGAAGAGCTCGCGTCTCGCGTGCAGAACCGGCGGCTGCTCGAGATCACGATGGTGAGCCTCTCGTGCATCGTCATCGTGGTCGGTGCGATCGCGATCGTGCTCGTGGCCGAGAAGGAGCGACGCATCTCCGCGCTCAAGAGCGAGTTCGTCGCAAACGTCAGCCACGAGCTGAAGACGCCGCTCGCGCTCGTCCGCATGTTCGCCGAGATGCTCCAATCGGGCCGCGTCGCGTCGGACACGAAGAAACAGGAGTACCTCGACATCATCGTGCGCGAGAGCGAGCGCCTCTCTGCGCTCATCGAGAACGTCCTCGACTTCGCGCGCCTCGAGCGCGGCCGTGGCAGCTACGAGTTCGCCGAGGCCGACGTCGGCGATGCCGTCTCCCGCGCCGCGAACGTCTATCGCTACCGCGCCGAGCGCGAAGGCGTGAAGCTCGTCGTGGACGTGGAGCCGTCGCTTCCGCGCGCGCGCATCGACGAGCGCGCCATCCAGCTCGCCGTCATCAACCTCGTCGACAACGCGCTCAAGTACGCGCCCGGCGGCGAGACGATCACCATCCGCGCGTGCGGCCACGACGGCGGAGTCCGGATCGAGGTCGGCGACGAGGGGCCGGGCGTCGCGCCCGAGGACCGGCACCGCATCTTCGAAAGGTTCGTGCGACTCTCGGGCTCACGCGACGAGAAGAGCAGCAGCGAGAAGAGCCGGTCGCCGGTCCGCGGCAGCGGCATCGGGCTCGCGCTCGTGAAGCACATCGCGGAGAGCCATGGCGGCCGCGCCTGGGTCGAGAGCGAGCTCGGTCACGGGTCGACGTTCACGTTCACGATCCCGGCACGTCGCGTGCTCCCAGGCACGGAGCCAGAGAGTCAGGCCGTGAATGACAGCGGAAACGCGGGCCAAAAGGCGACAACCGACGTGGAAGGCACGGCACCGCCGGCGAAAGAGCGGCGGAATGAGACGGGGACTGCGGCCGAAACTTCCGACACTTCCCCTCAACGGGTCGGTTGACGGGGCGCCGCTAAGGGATATCGTGAGTTTTCGCGGGGCACCGTCCATCGCGGTCGAGGTCTCAGTTCAAGTTTGTTCATTCCGGAGGTAGTTAGGGTTATCGGCATGGCGGGTCAGAACGAGGAAGCGAAGCTGTTCGTAGCGGGGCTCCCAGACAGCGTTTCGGAAGATGTGCTCAAGACGATTTTCGAAGCTACTGGCGGCAAGGTCGTCAGCGTCAGCCTTCCAAAAGATCGTACGACGGGTCGTCCGCGAGGCTTTGGATTCGTAACGATGTCGTCCCCTGCCGAAGCGCAGGCGGCACGCGATTCCCTCGATGGATCGCTGCAAGGGGGTCGCTCGATCTCGGTGCGACCGTTCCAACAGGAGCCTCCCCGCGCGGGCGAGCCGCGGCGCGAAGGTGGGCCGATGAGTGGACCTCGTTCGGGGCCCATGAGCGGACCCGGCGGTCCGCCGCGTCCCGGAGGCGCCCCACAGGCCCCCGATCGCACGCTCTACGTCGGCAATCTGCCGTACGACATCACGACGCAAGAGGTCGAGGTGCTCATCAACGGCGTCTGCGGCGAAGGCAGCGTCGTCCGTGTCCACCTCCCGATGGATCCCGACGGTCGCAAGCGCGGCTTCGGCTTCGTCACGATGTCGAGCTCCGAAACGGCCAAGACGGCGTCCGAGCAGCTCAAGACCGCGGACATGCGGGGTCGCCGGCTGATCGTCAACATCGCTCATCCGAAGGGTGAGCGCCCCGCGGGCGGCGGCTATGCCGGCGGCGGCGGTGGTGGTGGATACGCCGGCGGCGGCGGCGGATACGCCGGCGGCGGCGGCGGATACGCCGGTGGCGGCGGCGGCGGCGGATTCGCTCCGCCTCCTCCCGGCTTCGGTCCGAACGCGTTGCCTGCGTCGCGAAAGACGTTCGACAGCGATCGCCGCCGCAAGGGCGGAGGCGCCGGCGAAGGTGGCGAGGGCGGACCGCCCAAGAAGAAGACGGGCGGCGGCAAGCGCGAGCGCGGCGGCGACGACTTCGACTGGCGTACGTCGGCCCTGCCCGACAAGGACGACGACTAGACCCGCGTCGGGTCTTCGAGCGCCGAGCGACTCCATTGACATTAAAGGCGGGCCGACTAAATTCCGCCCTCCGCCCACGTGGCGCGCCGCTTCCCTTGAACGCGGCGGGAGCAAATCATGCGTGACATCATCAAGATGACCTGCGGTAACTGCAACCGCGCGAACTACGTGACGACGAAGAACAAGCGGACGATGGCCGAGAAGTTCGAGATCAAGAAGTTCTGCTCGACCTGCCGCAAGCATCATCCCCATAAGGAGGGGAAGATCTCGAAGGGCTGAGAGGCCTTTCTTCGAGTCGCATTCCGAAGCGTCTTGCCCGCCGGACCGGAGGTCTGGGCGGGCTTTTCGCGTTTTGTTTTGGGGGTTTGGGGGAGAGGCGGGGCCTGGGTTTTAGAGGAGAACAGGGAACAGGAACAGGAACAGGAGCAAGGAATGTGAATTCCCCCTTCCCGCCATTCCAATTCCCTGTCCCTGTTCCTGTTCCTGTTCCCTGTTCTCTTT
>JAQBQJ010000163.1 GCA_028287065.1 Labilithrix sp.
GTATCAGGGTCGCTACTTCTTCACGGGCATCCGCCCGATGGCGTCGATCTACACGAGCCGCGGCTGCTCGTTCGACTGCAACTTCTGCGCGATCTGGGAGTTCTACGAGCGCCGCACGCGCTTCCTCTCGGCGAAGAAGATCGTCGACCAGATGGAGGCTTGCGACGAGCCGTTCATCTTCGTGCTCGACGACAACTTCCTCACGAACAAGCGTCGCGCGACCGAGCTCTGCGACGAGCTCGAGAAGCGCAGCGTGAAGAAGTACTGGCTCACCCAGGGCCGCACCGACTTCGCCGCCGATCATCCCGCGCTCATGAAGCGCCTGGCGAAGAACGGCCTCGTGATGGTGCTGTCCGGCTTCGAGTCGAACGACGACGACAACCTCGCCGCGCTCCGCAAGAAGTCCTCGTGGCAGAAGAACCTGAAGGCCAACGAGGTCATGCGCGAGAACGGCATCTTCTCGACCGGCGTGTTCATGATCCGCGCCGACTGGACCCACGAGCAGTTCGAGCTGCTCTACGAGTACGTGCGCTCGCTCCAGATCGCGATGCCGCTCTTCACGATCCTCACGCCGCTTCCCGGCACGCAGCTCTATCGCGCGTACGAGGACAAGCTGCTCACGACGGACCATCGCCTCTTCGATCTGCTGCACGCCGTGCTCCCCACGCGCCTCCCGCGCGAGGAGTTCTACAAGGAGTTCGCGCGCTCCTACGACGCGACCGAGCAGTCGGTGCGCAACGCGTACAACGCGATGATGAAGAAGCGGCCGATGTTCGTCGCGAAGGTCCTGCCGAGCATGGTGTGGTTCTACGCGCGGACGTGGCGCTATCAGCGGATCCACCGTGATTATCGGTCGTTCCTGCGCGACGAAGCGGGGCTCATGAACGGTCCGGGCAGCAAGGCGGCGCTGTCGTGGAACGACATCGCGTACCCGAAGGGGGACGAGAACGAGATCAAGACCGGGCCTGATGTCCTCGTCGAACAGAAGAACGAGGGGAAGCTCGTGAAGCTGCGGATCCCGAAGCGGACATGGGCGGACGACGTGGCGGATGCGTCGAGCGTTGCTGTGGCGACGGTGGGCGAATGACGAGCGGCGAGACGAGATCGGGCACGGGCACGGGCACGGGCACGTTTACGGGGGAGAGTGAGAGCGCGGCGTTCATGCGCCAGTTGCGGATCGAGATCGAAGCGCACCCCGCGGTCAATCACCTCTTCTTGAATCGCTGCGCGACGAGTCCCTTCGCGCGCGAGGACTACCGCGTCTTCGGTGAGAACCACTTTCCGCTCGTCTGCGTCTTCACGAGCTACCTCGAGCGGCTGCTCGTGCGCGCGCCTACCAGCGACGCCAAGCTCTGGCTCGCGAAGGTCCTCGTCGACGAGTACGGCGAGGGCTCGGAAGGCGAGGACCACGCCACGCTCTACGGCCACTTCCTCCGCTCGTGCGGAAGGTCGTGTGAATCAAACGACACGAGCTCACGAGAATCGCTCAGCTCGGTGCCGGACGAGAAGGACAGCAAGGTCCCCGAGCCCGCGCTCGCGTTCATCCGCGAGCACCGTCGCATCGTGAACGAGGAGCCGTTCCTCGTCGGCCTCGGTGCGGTCGGACCCGGCCACGAGTGGGCGATCCCGAAGATGTTCGCGTCGGTGATTCCCGGCCTCCAGCGCGCGGGGTTCACGCCCGACGAGATCGCGTACTTCACGCTCCACGTCGCGCAGGACGTCGATCACGGACGCTGGCTCGAAGAGGCGCTCGTGCGCTTCGGTACCACGCACGAAGCTCGCCGGCAGATCCGGCGCGGCGCGCTCCTCTCGCTCGAAGCGCGCGGCCGTTTCTGGAGCGGCGTGCAGCGCGCGGTCGTCCGCTGGCGCCAGCCTCGCGCGATCCGTCCCGACGGTGCGACGCCGCGCACCATCCTCCAAGAGGTGCTCGTCACCGCGTGGGACGGCATGCCGCGTCTGCGCGCGCTCGAGGCGCGATACGATGCCCTACGGAAGCGCTGGCATCCGAGCATCAACGAGCTCGTCGAGCAGGGAAGGCGGTAGCCGTGCGGATTTCCTTCATCGCCACCCGGAAGAATCTCGATCCGACGGAGCGCGAGCTCTACGAGATGGATCTCCTGAACCGCGCGCTCGGCTTCAAGCGCGCGTTCCTCGATCTCGGCATCCAGACCGTGATGGCGTGCACGCCGCGCGACGTCGACGTGCACATGATCGACGAGTACCTCCAGCCGATCACCTACGACCTCCCGGGCACCGACTACGTCGCGCTCAGCGCGAAGACGTCGTGCGTGACGTACGCGTACGACGTCGCCGCTCGCTTCCGCGAGAAGGGGAAGAAGGTCATCCTCGGTGGCATTCACGCCTCTCTCCGCCCCGACGAGGCTCTCGAGCACGTCGACTGCGTCGTCACCGGCGAGGCCGAGGCGCTGTGGCCGCAGGTCGTGCGCGACATGCAGGCCGGCACGTTGAAGCAGCGGTACGACGCGGTCGGCTTCCCGCCGATGGACGCGATCCCCGTGCCCACGTGGGACAAGTCCGACGCGAGCCAGTACCTCTTCCACCAGATCCAGACGACGCGCGGCTGCCCCTTTCGCTGTCGCTTCTGCAGCGTGCCGGACATCTCCGGTCAGGACTTCCGCTTCAAGCCCGTCGACCGCGTGATCCACGAGCTGCGCTCCCTTCCGAAGGCGCGCGGGCCCATCGCGAGCGCGAAGCCGATCTACATCGTCGACGACAACTTCATCTCGCGCACGCGCTACACGAAGGACCTGCTGCGCGCGATGATCCCGCTCGCGAAGGCCGGCGAGATCCCGTCGTGGTCCGCCGAGACCACGCTGAACGTCGCGAACGACGAGGAGATGCTCGATCTCTTCCGCGACGCCGGCTGCTCGACGCTCATCATCGGCTTCGAGTCCGTGACCGAGGCCTCGCTCGCGGCGATGGATAAGCCGGTCAACTTCTGCCTCACGTACCAGGAGGCGATCGACCGCATCCACGCGCGCGGCATGACGATCATCGGCAACTTCATCGTCGGCTTCGACACCGACACGCTCGGGGTCTTCGAGCAGACGCTCGATTTCATCCAGAAGACCGGGATCCTCTATCCGTTCTTCTCGATCCTCACGCCGATGCCCGGCACGAAGCTGTTCGACGAGTACAAGGCCGCGGGCCGTCTCGATCACGAGAAGTGGAACCTCTACGACACGCGCCACGTCGTCTTCGAGCCCACGCACATGCGTCGCGACGAGCTGATGGACGGCTACGTCTGGCTCTACGAGCAGTCGTACGGGACCGAGAAGCTCTACGAGCGCATCGAGAGGAACTGGTCGCGCCGCACGAAGAGCTCGAACCTCTTCGAGAAGGGCTTCGTCGCCTCGCGCCTCGGCGTCGAGATGATCAAGGGTGACGCCGAGCTGCGCCGGCATTTCAAGGACGGTATCAAGCTGATGATGCGTCGCGGGATCAACGCCGACGCAGGCCAGCTGCTGTACCTCCTCGACGCCTACGACTTTGCGGTATTCCTGCGTCGCTTCTCGTCGTCGCGTCGCGCCGAGAACTACCAGACGTTCTCGGATCCTTCGCGCTGGGACCGCGTGTCCGAGGGCAAGGCGAGCCCGGACGCGAAGGAAGAAGTGGCGAAGCTGAACGTCATGCAGTGGCAGAACACGAAGGCCGTGAAGCGCACGAAGGTCGCGCTCCCCGTCGTTCGCTAGTCACGGGAGCTCATGGCTGCTCACGCCGCCGCGTAGAACGCGACGATCGCGGGGCGACGAACCGTCGTGGCGTGCTCGAGCGACTCGCTCATCTCCTTCGCGGACGCGAACCGCCACATCGGATCGGCGCGGAGCGCGCAGTCCATCCACATGCCGATCGCGCCGCTCAGGTCGGGGCGGAGCTGGAGGAGCGATGCGCGCTCGCCGTGACGCAGCATCATGAACACCTGGTCGACGCTTCCGACGATCGGGCAACGGCCGGTGAGGCATTCGAACGCGACGACGCCGAGCGCATAGAGATCGGAGCGGACGTCGAGGTCGTGGGTACCGAACACGACCTCGGGGGCCATGTACTCCGGCGTTCCGACGAGCTGGTGACCCGCGGGGCTGAGCTGCTCGGCGATCCCGAAGTCGATGAGCTTCACGAGCATGCGGCCGCCGGCGTCGCGCGTGAGGAACACGTTCTCGGGCTTCACGTCGCGATGAACGATGCCCAGCGCATGAACGCGCGCGAGCGCGCGGGCGAGCTGCTTGACGATGTCCGTGGTGAGCGCGACGGAGAGCGTGCCGTCGCGGCCGATGCGCGTGGCGAGCGTCTCGCCTTCGAGCAACTCGAGGACGATGCACGGCAGACCGTCGCGCGTCACGGCGATGCCGTACACCTTCACGATGTGCGGGCTCATCATCCGCGTCGAGACGCGGGCCTCGTGCGTGAAGCGTGCGATGCGCGTGGCCGAGCCGACGTGCTCGCGGCGCATGATCTTCACCGCGACGTCGATGCCGAGGACCTTATCGTACGCCGCGTAGACCTCGCCCATCGCGCCGGCGCCCAGGAACGCGCCCAGCTCGTAACGATCCTCGAGGCAGGTCATCGGCGAGCTATCGGCTGCGTGCGGTGCGGTCGACGTCATGTCCTCGGGTAGTGCAGCGGCCGTGCCGCCCGAAAGCGTCAGGGCGATGACGCTTGTCGCCATGCCCTTGCCGCTCCGGTGCGATAACGTCCAAAACCTCGATGCCTACCGTCAAATCCGTGGATGGGACGCCCATCGGCTACACGCGCACCGGCCGCGGCGCTCCGCTCGTGCTCGTCCACGGGATCTCGGCCGATGCCGAACGGTGGGCGCCCGTGATGCAAGGGCTCGAGGCGAGCTACACGGTTTACGCGATGGATCGCCGCGGTCGCGGGATGAGCGGAGACCACGCGTCGTATGCCCTCGAGCGCGAGTTCGAGGACGTGGCCGCGGTGGTCGATGCCGTCGGCGAGCCGGCGTATCTCCTCGGCCACTCGTATGGCGGCCTCTGCGCGCTGCACGCGATGCTGCGCACGAAGCACATGAAGAAGCTCCTCGTGTACGAGCCGTACGCACCGGTGGTCGCGGCGACGGAGCCGTCCGCGATCACGCTTCGCTACGAGGCGCTCGCCGCGAGCGGTGAACGCGACGCGGTCGTGACCACGTTCCTGCGCGAGATCGTGCAGCTCACCGAGAACGAGGTGCGGCTGATGCGCGCGCACCCGAGCTGGGCGGCGCGCCTCGCCGCCGCTCACACCATCCCGCGCGAGCTCCGCGCCGCCGAGCAGTTCTCTTTCGAACCCGAGAGATTCGCCGGTGTGACGACCGCGATCGCGATGTTCGTCGGCCAGAACAGCCCCGACTTCCTGAAGGACGCGACGGCGAGGCTGAGCGCCGTGCTCCGGACCAGCGAGGTCATCGTCCTCGACGGACAGAAGCACGCCGCGATGAACACGGCGCCGTCGCTGTTCGTCCGCGCCGTGAACGACGCTCTCTTGGCTCCGGCTCAGAACACGTAGGAGAACGAGTACGGCAGGCAGGCATTGCCCTTGTTCTTCACGCGGAAGCTGACGGCGGCGGTCTCGTCGAGGGTGCCCGAGCAGTCCCACGTCGGCTTCAGCGCACCGGCGCTGCCCGTGCAGCAACCCTTGGTCCCGCCCTCGTTCGTCGCCGCGGTGCCCGTGTTGCACGTCACGGTCGTCGCGGCGGTCCCGAGACACTTCACGAACACGCAGAGCTCGGTGTTGCTCGTGTTGTTGACGATGTTCGGCTGGAGGAGCGCGAACGACTTGTCGTCGACGTAGCCGCGGAAGTAGTCGATGTCCGCGGCGCCGTTGAGCACGCCGCTCATCGTGGTCGAGGTGTCGACGCCGTCGTCGGTCGTGAAGTACTGGCCGTAGATCTCGCTGCTCGACTGGTCCTTCGGATCCGAGCACGTCGGCGCGGGCGGCGGCGGAGTCGTGCCGCCGTCCGGGGACGGCGTCGTGCCGCCGTCCGGGGACGGCGTCGGATCGCCGTTGCCCGACGGGTCGCCGGAGGGATCGCCCGAAGGATCGCCGTTGCCCGAAGGATCGCCGTTGCCCGAAGGATCGCCGCCCGAGGAGCCCGGTGCCTTGCCGCCGCCGGGCTTCGTCGCGCCACATGCGCCCTGCGTCGCATCCTCGAGGCCCTCGACGGTGAGCGGAGCGGCGTCGGTCACGGTCGTCACTTCCGGGATCGGGACGGTGATGGACGGCAGCTCGATTTCCTTGTTGAGCGGGGTCGGGAGCTTGAGGACGATCTTGCCCTTGAGGACCAGCGTGCCGCCGGTCTTCGATTCGCCGGAGTACATCGCCTTGCCGCCGGCGACCGAGAGGCACGTCGCGTGGAACTTCGACGTGAGCTTGCTGCCCTTCACGACGGTGAGGACGAGCGAGCCCGGGATCGAGCCGAGCGGGATCTCGGGGAGCGTCGTCTCGGGGAGATCGGCGCTCGCCTCGGCCGAGTCGGCAGCATCGAGGAGCAAGCCGTCGAACGGCACCGAGCCCGCGATCGGGATGTCGATGTCCTTCAGGCCGGGGAGGTCGCCGTCGTAGCTCTTGAACGTCGAGTCGACCTTCAAGCGTCCATCGAGCTTCATGTGGAGGTCGATCGAGAGCTTCCCTCCCTGCGTCTTGCCGACGAGGCCGGTGTCGCCCTTCTCGGCCGCCGCTTCGATCTTGAGACCGCCGCCCGCGGACAGCTTGAGCTGCACCTGCGCGGGGGAGCCTTCGGGGATGAGGCCGGTGTCGAACTTGAAGTCCGCGAGCGGCGAGGCCTCCGCCTGGAACGTGAGCGCCGACGTTGCGTCGGAGACGGCCGGGCCGTCGCTCGCGGCGTCCGAGCCGCCGCCGCCGCAGGCCACCATCGCCATCGCCATCGCCGCGACCGTCACTGCCCCGAGCTTCTTGAAGGTCCTCATGGGGACCTACATGTGCACACCTCGGTCCACCTCGGGACCTAGGATTTGTTCAATGATTCTGTAGTCGGCGCGGACGCAGCCTGGTTCCGGGGGGATCCATTTTGGATCGCGGGATCAGGCGAACGAGGAGGGCAGGCCGGCGTTCTTGAACATGTTGAGGAGGCCGGACTTGTCCGTGGCCTTCAGCCAGGCCTCCTTCGGCTCGACCTGCTTGCTCTGCACGAGCGCCATCAGCGAGTCGTTCATCGTGACCATGCCGACGTTCTTCGACGTCTGCATCACGCTCGCGAGCTGGAACGTCTTGGCGTCGCGGATGAGCGATGTGACCGCCGGTGAGCCGAGGACGATCTCGTGGGCGGCGACGCGTCCTCCGCCGATCTTCTTGCAGAGCACCTGCGCCACGACGCCCTTCAGCGACTCGCTGAGCATCACGCGGATCTGCGCCTGCCGATCGGTGGGGAACTGATCGATGATCCGATCGACCGTGCTCACCGCGGTCGTGGTGTGGAGCGTTCCGAAGACGAGGTGGCCCGTCTCGGCGGTCTCGATCGCGATCGCGATCGTCTCGAGGTCGCGCATCTCGCCGACGAGCACGATGTCGGGATCCTCACGGAGCGCGGCGCGGAGCGCGTTCTTGAAGCTCTTCGTGTGCTGGCCGACCTCGCGCTGGTTGACGAGGCACTTGATGTTCTTGTGAACGAACTCGACCGGGTCCTCGATCGTGATGATGTGATCGGACCGGTTCTTGTTGATGTAGTCGATCATCGCCGCGAGCGTGGTCGACTTGCCCGAGCCCGTCGGACCGGTGACGACGACGAGGCCCTTCGACAGCCAGCAGAGATCGATGCATGCCTTCGGAAGCCCGAGCTTCTCGGTGGTGATGATGTCGATCGGGATCTGGCGCATGACCGCGCCGACGCCGTTGCGATCCTCGAAGACGTTGATGCGGAAGCGCGCGAGGCCCGGGATTTCGTAGGCGAAGTCCGCGTCGCGCAGCTCGGCGAAGTCCTTCTTCGCCTTGTCGTTCATGATCTCCTGCACGAGCGCGTTCACGTCGGCGCTCGTGAGGACCTGCCGGTCCTTGCCGAAGTGGATCTCTCCGTGCACGCGCATGACCGGGTGATTGCCCGACGAGAGATGGAGGTCGGAGGCCTTCGCCGCCATCATCTCGCGGAGGAGCTCGTCGACGCGGGCGGGACCGCCGCGCGCGGGCGCGGGCGGCTGCACCTGCACCTGCGGAGCGGGCGTGGCCGCGACGGGCGGAGCGGGCGGAGGAGCCGCCGCGGGAGGCGCGGGCGCAGGAGCGGCAGGAGCGACGGCGCGCTGCGCGTCCGGTGTCTCGTTCTTCTTGAACGTGATCGTCGGCTTCGTCGGATCGGCGTCCGTCGCGCTCGCCGCAGCCGCGAGCCCGCGCGGCATCGCCGCGAGCTCGATGCTGGGCGCCCTCATCTGGCGGCTGCGCCGCGAGCGAGGGCCGATGTCCTTCGGGAGATCGCGCGGCAGCTGGATCCGCTGTGGGGCGGCTTTCGCGGGACGGATCACCATGCCGATGCCCGCCGCGCTGCGCGCGATCTCGATCACGTAGAGAATGTCCGCGTGCTCGTGCCGGACGGTGCGAGGGCGCTGGCTCGGAAGATCGTTGAGCTCGTCTTGCGAGAGGAGATCGGACGCGGCGGCCATGATGAGCCGCGCGTTCATCGGCGCCGACGCGACGTCGCGTCGCTTGCCGTCGGTCGTCACGCACGGCGGCTCGCCCGGCGTGAGCCTGAGCTCGTCCGCTTTGGCGTTTTCGAGCATCGAGAAGAGCGCGGGCAGATTCGACAAACGACAGACCTCCGAAGGCAGCCAGAATACGTTCACGTGGCGGTTCGCGTGAAAAATGCGGTCCCTGTCCCTGTCACGGTGCGCGATACTCGAGGTGGGATGGACGGACGGCCGCGCATCAGCCGGAGGGGCTTCCTCGCGGGCGGCGCCGGGCTGCTCGGCACCACGGCGGTCGCCGAGTACCAGTCGCTGAACGGGCGCTTCGTTCATCGCTATTCGCCCGGCGCATCGGGGCAAGCGCGGTACGCCGCGTCGCTCGGCGCGCTCGACCGCGCGGGGACCGAGGGCGTCGCGCGCGCGTCGGTCGTCCACATCGGACACTCCACGCACCTGCTGTGTGTCGCAGGTATGCGCGTCCTCACCGACCCGTGGTTCTTCGATCCGGCGTTCGGCGCGCTCGCGCACGAGCTCCCACCGGCCGTTCTTCCGCCCGAGCTCGGTCGCCTCGACGTCGTCCTCGTCACCCACGACCACGCCGATCACGCCGACGCGCGCGCCATGGACCAGATGGACAAGCGCGCGAGCGTCATCGTCGCGACCCACGAGCTCGCGGTGCGCACGCGCAAGCTGGGCTATCGCGAGGTGGTCGTGCTCGCGCCGTGGGAGGAGCACGCCGTCGGAGCCGTGAAGATCACGGCCGTCCCCGGCCTGCACGACATCTTCGAGATCGGCTTCGTCGTCCAGGGCGGCGGCGTATCCATGTACTTTGCAGGTGACTCGCGCCTGCATCCGTCCATTCCCGCCATCGCCGAGCGCTTCGCGCCGGACGTGTCCATCCTCTCTTGCGACGGGACGCGGCTCGCAGGCAGCGCGCTGCACGTGATGACGCCGGAGGACGCGGTGAGTGCGGCGCGGACGCTGAAGAGCAGGCTGGTCCTCCCGTCGCACGCCGAGGCCGTGTTCTCCGATCCGCTCGCCGCCCACGTGCTGGCAAAGACCGTGGCTCGCGCGCGCTTCGTGTTCGGCGAGCAGATGGGGCGCGCGCTGCCGGGCGTGCGGTGCGTCGTGCCGGCGCCGGGCGAGCTCGTCGCGGTCTGACGGATTGCTGCTAAGGTCTCCCGGTCACGCGCATGCTTCGCTTCTTCGTCGCCCTTTGTGCATTTGCGATCGTCGTCTGCGCGGCTTCGCCGGCGCTCGCGGACAAGGTCGCCGTGCTGCAATTCACGCCGGCGTCGCCGAACGGTGCAGTGAAGCCCGACCTCGAGCAGGCGCGCGCATGGACGCGCTCTGCGGTGATCGCGAAGGGCCACGTCCCGTCGAGCGATGCGGAGATGATGTCGGCCGATGCGGCGGTGAAGGACGGCATGCCCGACACGAGCCAGGAGTATCGGGCGGCGGGTCGCGCGGCCGGCGCGCAATGGACCGTGAGCGGGCACATCGACCGGCACGATGCGCCGCCGGCGAAGCTGCCCGACGGCACGGAAGAGGAGGGCTACACGAGCTATCGCGTGGAGCTCGAGGCGTGTCAGGTCGAGAGCGGTCGCGTCGAGTCCTTGGCGCGCGAGATCGATCCCGACGAGGCGCCCGCGCAGCTCGCCGAGATGATCGGGCTCTTGCTGAGGCCGGAAGGGATCAAGAACGCGGTGCTCCCGTGGGAAGGCGCGCCTCCGCACAAGCGGAAGGCGAAGCCGAAGCCGGTCGAGCCGCCTCCGCCGCCGCCACCTCCGCCGCCTCCTCCGGAGCCGGTCGTGAAGCATGCCTACGCAGAGAACCACCCCGTCGGGATCGGTCTCTCGGTGGGGTTCTCCAACGCGCTGAAGCGCCCGGACGAGGCGCGCGGCTCGTCGAACGCGATGCCGATCGGAGGCGTCATCGCCTACGCGCTCGAGCAAGTGCCCGGCGTGGAGCTGCGCGGGATCTTCACGAGCCAGGTCGTCGGGCCTCGCGCGCTCGAGGTCTCGGCGGGAGGTCGCTACGCGATCCCGATCCTGCCGCAGTACCGCATCTTCATCGGCCCGGAGCTGCTGCTCGGCGCGCACGTCGCGATCGGCGCGGAGAAGACGGCGCGCTTCCTCGGGCACGGCGCGGCGTTCGTGGCGTGGGGCATCGGCGAGCGCGTGCAGCTCGAGCTCGCGGGCGATCTCTCGACGGCGTTCGGCGGCAGCGGCACGCTGGTGCTCGGCGGCGGCACCGTCCGCGGCCTGTTCCGGTTCTGAGCGGGGCGCGCGTGGAGCTCCGTCTCGCGAGCCGAAGGGACACGACGCGACTCGGGGTTCGCATCGCAGCGGCGGTGGCGCCGGGGGACCTCGTGCTGCTCGCGGGCGATCTCGGGGCGGGAAAGACGTTCCTCGCGCGTGCGGTCGCGCGCGCGCTCGGCGTGCCGACGGAGATCGCGATCGCGAGCCCGACGTTCACGCTGGTGCAGGAATACGCGACGCCGCGCGGCGTGCTCCTCCATGCCGATCTGTACCGGTTGCGCGAGAGCGACGATGACGCGAAGACGTCGACGGAGATCCGCCGCCTGGGCCTGGCCGAGCGCCGAGCCGAGGGCGCGATCGTGCTGGTCGAATGGGGCGAAGGCTTCGCAAGAGACCTGGGCGGCGATCCCGCGCTCGAGGTCATCCTCAGGATCGAGGGCGACGGACGTGTGGCGACGCTTCGAGGACTGAAGGCATCGTCGCTCGCTTGAGCCCGCGACTTACCGCCAAGGCGCAAAGACGGCGTCTTGGCGCTGAAATCTCTCCTCTTCAACTTCTTCAACTTCAAGTTCATGTGCATTCTCTCGCGCACTTTGCTCTCATTCGGGGGTGGAGGACGGGCGTAGCGCGCGGGACGTCTTCGGCGTCGCCATCGTCGCCGCCATGATCGCGCTCGCGCTCGCGTTCGGGGCGCAGCGGGGGCGGCGCGCCGTGCCGGCCGCCGCGCGCGCCGGGGAGGTGACCGAGCTCGGCGGAGCCGTTGCTCGCTTCTCGATATTTCCCACCTCCGGTCGCGTCGCCGTCGCGAGCGCCGACGGGCGCACGCGCGCCGATCTCGAGATGTCCCTCGTCGTCGACGGCGTCGAGCGCCCGCTCGTGATGCGTCGCGCCGACGTCCAGCTGCGCGACAAGCTCACGCTCGCGGCCTCGTTCCCGATCGAGCTCGGCGAGGAACGCGCGACCGGCGCCCTCGAGCTCCGCCTCGATCCTTCGTCCGATCTCCTCACCGCGAACGTCGTCGTCACGCCCGATACGAGCAGCGCCGCACACACCTACGCGCTGCGTTTCGGTCTCGCGCCCGCCGGTCGCTCGCTCTTCGTCCCGGGCGCAGGCACGATCGCGGATCTCGGCACCACCGAGGCCCGCACCGTCGTCCTCGACGACGAGACGCACCCGATCGCGTTGCTCAGCACGCAGGGAGCGGTCGCCGTCACGGAGATCCCGCCCGACACGGAGCAGCCCGGTGCCCAGCCTCGCGTCGTCGTGTCCGCGAAGACCGAGACCGCCGCGCAGCGCTCGCCCGGCGCGACACCGAAGCCCGCACGTCTCGACATCGCGATCCTCGTCGGCGCGTCGGATCAGCTCGTGTGGGGACGCCTCTACAAGCTCCTTCGCGCGCCCGTCGCCAGGGTCGCCGGCGTCGTCACCGGAACGAAGGAGCGCGCCCACGTCATCGGTCTCGACGAGGACGGGCGACCGCAGGTCCGCGTTGCCGTCGACGCGCAGGGTCGGTTCGCCGTCGACGCACCGACCACCGCGGTGCAGTGGTTCGCCGCGCTCGAGGCCGCGCACACGAGCGCGCCCGTTCGGTTCACCCCGGGGACGGCGTGGGACCTCAAGCTCGACGTCTCGCCGGGCGGCGAGATCCGCGTTCGCATCATCGACGCGGACACGAACCAGCCGATCGTTGCGCGCCTCATCGTGAAGGGCATCGAGGGCACGATCGATCCCAGCTTCGGCCCCGACTACCGCTCGTCCGGCGCAGGCCCCCTCATGGACGTGCTCGAGGGCGAGGTCGCGACGCCGCTTCCGGCAGGGAAATACCGGGTCGCCGCGACGAAGGGCATGGAGTGGAGCATCGACGCCGAGAACGTCGAGGTGCAGAGCGGGCACACGCGGAACGTCGACCTCGCGCTCCGCCACGTCGTCCCCACGCCCGGCGTCGTTGGTTGCGATCTACACGTACATGCCCGGCCGAGCTTCGACAGCCCCGTCACTGCGGAGGACCGCGTGCTGTCGCTCGTGTCCGCCGGCGTCGACTTCGCGGTGCCTACCGAGCACAACATCGTCGGCGACTACACGGGTCCGCTCGAGGTGCTGCGTCTCTCGAAGCAGCTCGCGCACGTGACCGGCGTGGAGGTCACGACGTACAACCCGCGCTTCGGACACTTCGGCGTGTTCCCCTATCCGTCGACCAACGGCGTTCCTCCGTTCAAGGGCGCGACCGCCGCCGGGGTGTTCGCAGCGGCGAAGCGTGGCGACGCAACGCGCGTCCTCCAGGTCAACCATCCGCGCTTGCCGTCCGGCATCGGCTACTTCCACGTCGTCGGCTTCGATCCGAAGGTCGGTCGCGTACCCGCCAGCATGCGGACCGACTTCGACACGCTCGAGGTCTACAACGGCTACGACCTCGCGACGCGCGGGCGCACCGAGCAAGTGATGGAGGACTGGTTCGCGCTCCTCAACCTCGGCAAGCACCTCGGCGCGACCGGCAGCAGCGACTCGCATCGCATCCAGTACCAGTGGGCCGGGTATCCGCGCACGATGGCCTTCGTCGATCCGAAGCTCGCCGGCGACACCGGCCAGCCGATCGAGACCGCGGCCGTGGTCGCCGCGATCAAGAAGGGGAAGGGCTTCGTCACGAGCGGGCCGATGATCGAGCTCGAGCTCGGACCCGAAGGCAGGAGCGCGCGACCCGGCGACGATCTCGCGATCGGCCACGGAAGCGTCACCGGCAAGCTGCGCGTGCGTGCCGCTCCGTGGGTCGACGTCACGTCCGTCGAAGTGCTCGCAGGCATCCCCGCCGCGCCGCCCGCCGCCGGCGTCGTCCCGACCGCGGTCCTTCTGCCGAACGCAGGCCGTCGCGAGGTCCTCTTCAAGGCGAAGATCCCGTCGCGTCCCACGCGGCTCGGCAAGGAAGAGGGCACGCTCGAAGAGGCGGCCTCGCGCACGCTGCGTTTCGAGACGGACCTCAGCCTGACCGTTCCGCCGGGCGCTCGCTGGATCGCGGTCGTCGTCCGAGGCGATCGTGCGCTCGACGACGCGCTTCCTTTCATGCCAATCCAGCCGCTCGCCTTTACGAACCCGATCTGGCTGACGCACTGAACACCGGGCACCTGGGAAATCCCGTAGCCGTGCTACCGTACGCGGTGGTCTGAGCGGCGGGGACAGCGGGGCGATTTCGGGGCAAAGCGCGCAAGTGAATACGACCTTCGGGCGCTATCGCCTACTCGAACGGCTGGGCCAGGGCGGCATGGCCGAGGTCTTCAAGGCCAAGAGCTACGGCGTCGAAGGCTTCGAGAAGGTCGTCGTCATCAAGCGCATCCTCCCGGAGCTCGCGGAGAGCGATCAGTTCGTGGAGATGTTCATCCACGAGGCGAAGCTCGCGGTGCGGCTCTCGCATGCGAACGTCGTCCAGGTGTTCGACCTCGGGATCGCGCCAGGCACGGTCGTCGGCAGCATGCCCTCCGCGGACGCCTACTACATGGCGATGGAGTACGTGAGCGGGCTCGACCTCGCCACGCTCCTCGCACGCTGCCGCCGCGCGCAGGTGCAGATCCCGATCGAGATGGCCGTCTACGTCGCCGCGGAGGTCGCGAAAGGGCTCGACCACGCGCATCGCCGCCGCGACGAGCAGAACCAGCCGCTCAACATCGTGCACCTCGACGTGTCGCCGCAGAACGTCCTGCTCTCGCTCGAGGGCGAGGTGAAGGTCACGGACTTCGGGATCGCGAAGGCGGTCGGCGTCCTCGAGCCGACGGGCATCGAGGACACGCGCGCGCGCCAGCTCAAGGGCAAGTTCGGCTACATGAGCCCCGAGCACGCGGAGGGCGAGCCGGTCGATGCGCGCAGCGACCTCTTCTCGCTGGGCACCGTGCTGTACGAGATGCTCGCCGGCGTGAACCCGTTCAGCGCGCCGACCTCGTTCGAGACGCTGCGTCGCGTGTCCACGGTCGAGTATCCGCCCGTCGAGCTCCTCCGTCCCGACGTCCCGGCCGATCTCGTCGCGCTCCTCAAGACGGCGATGGCGCCGAAGCCGGCCGATCGCTTCGCCGACGCCGGCCGCATGTACGAGGCGCTCCTCGCGTTCTTGTATTCGCAGGGGCGTCGCTTCTCCGCGCATGATCTGGCTGATTTCCTGGGCGATTTCCGATCGCCCGACGAGACCGGCCCGCACGTCGTGCTCGATGCCGAAGGCGCGCCGTCGCAGGAGCGCACGCCCGTCGAGGTCCCGGCGTCCAGCCATCGTCGCAGCTACTCGTCGATCGCCGTCGGCGATCGCCCCGAGACGGGAGTGCGCGTCGTCGATGTCGAGCGTGCGGTCGGAATGGGCGAACGGCGCGAGGTCACCGCGCTCGTCGTCGAGCTGCCCGGTCGCGACGATCCGTCACTCGCCGATCGCGCCGCCGACACGATCGCGCGCCACGGCGGTCGGATCCTGTCGCGCGAGCCCGAGCAGATCACCGCGCTGTTCGGGGTCGACGATCCCGACGGACGCGACACCGAGGTCGCCACGCGCTGCGCGCTGGTCGTCCTCCGCTCGCTCGCCGGCGCACGCCAGCCGAGCGCGGGGCTCCACGTCGGGCGCATCCATGTGAGCGGCGAAGGCGTGCCCACCGAGGGCGAGCAGCTCTCGTCGCTCGTCACCACGGCACGCGATCTCGCCCGCGCGCGCGAGGGCATGTGCGCGATCAGCGCATCGGCGATGCGCCAGGTGCGCAGCCTGTTCGTGTTCGACACGCTCGGCGAGTCGCGCGCTCCGGGCGTGTCGGCGTCGACCACCCTGCTCGTGAAGGAGGTCCGCGGCACGAGCGAGGCCTTCGGTCGCTTCGTCGGTCGTCGCGACGAGCTCCGCGCCGTCGGTGAGGTGCTCGCGAGCGCCACGCGCCGCACCGCGAGCGTGCTCACCGTGCGGGGAGATCACGGCATCGGCAAGACGCGCCTCCTCCTCGAGGTCGAGCGACGCCTCCGCAAGGGCGGTTACAACGTCGGCTGGCACCTCGCCACGTGTCTTCCGCGCGGCACCGAGATCCCGCTCTCGGGAATCCAGTGCATGCTGCAAGTGCTCTGCGGCGTCGCGGAAGGCGATGCCGACGTGCGAATCCGCCAGGTCGTGCCGCGGCTGCGCGCGCTCGGTCTGCACGACGACGAGGTCGGGGCCGTGCTCGCGGCGCTCGGCGCCAGCGCCGGTTTTTCGCAGGCGAACGCGAAGGCGTCGCTCGTCAATGCCTTCACGCGCATGGTGCTCCGCCTCAGCGAGGACCGCCCGCATACGTTCTCGTGGGACGCCGCGCATTGCATGGACGGCGACAGCTTCGGCGTGCTCGAGGCCGTCTTGTCGCGGCTGCCGAACGCGCGCGCGCTGTTCGTGCTCGCGGCACGCGCGGGCTTCTCGCACCCGCTCGAGAAGCTCGGCGTGCACGCCGCGCTCGATCTGTCCGACCTCGGTCCGGACGACGCCGAGCGCCTCGTCGGCGTACGCCTCGGTATCGAGCGCGTCCCCGGCGAGCTGATGCGCTTCGTGCGCGAGCGTGCCGGCGGACATCCGCAGATGATCGAGGAGATCCTCAAAGCGCTCGTCGAGGCGCGCGCCGTGACCGTCGCAGACGGCTCGCTCGTCACGATGAAGCTCGTCGGTCAGGACCTCGCGCTGCCGAAGACGTTGCGCGGCCTCGTCGCGTCGCGCGTCGCGCGCCTCGCCCTTGCCGATCGCGCGATCCTCCAGGGCGCCGCGGTGCTCGGCGAGCCGATCAACTCCGCCGTCCTCGCGCTGATGACCGGGCTCGATCTCACGGTGCTCGAGCGATCGCTCGCGGTCCTCCGCGATCGCGGCTTCGTGGTCCATACCGGGCCGCTCGAGCTCATGTTCACGTCGCCGATCGTGCGCGAGGTCGTCGTCGACGCGCTCACCGCCGAGGCCGCGCGCGAGATGCACGCCGCAGCGGGCCGCGCGCTCGAGGACGTGCTCGGCGATCAAGCGGTCGAGCACGCATCGCGCATCGCGACGCATCTCTATGCCGCGGGCGATCGCGAGCGCGCCGGCGTGTGGTTCGCGAAGAGCGCTGACCGCCGCCTCGAGAACGGTCAGCTCGAGACCGCCGCGCGCGATTTCGCCCGCGCGATCGAGCTCTGCGATCCGGCCACGCGCGAGCCGAACGAGCTCGCCGCGTGGCTCGCCGGTCTCGCGAAGGCCGTGCGCCTGGTGCGCACGCTGCCGGAGGCCATGGAGCTGTGCGAACGCGTCATCGCGCAGGTCGACGCATCGCCTGCGACGAATCCTCACGCGCTCGAGCTCCGCGTGCGCGTCCGCATCGATGCGGGTCGCATCCTCGGTGCGCTGCACATGTTCGATGCCGCGCGCGCGCAGTTCTCCGCCGCCGAGGCGATCGCACAGGACCGGCGAGAGCTCGTGAAGTCCGCGCTGGTCGCGGCTGCGGAGTTCTCGGGTCGTCAGGGAGACTTCAAGCGCTCGCTCGCACTCTTGGAACGGCTCCAGTCGATCGTCACGACGGGCGGCGACAAGCTCGAGGAGCACAAGCTGCTCGTCAGCCTCGTGCAGACGAACGCGGCGATGGGCGATCACGCGGCGGCGATGCGTCACTTCGAACGCGCGACCACGCTCGTTCCCGAAGAGCCGACGTTCCTGTGCGAGCGCCACAAGCTGAGCGCGCTCATCGACTACTTCGCGCGCGATTTCCGGTCGGCGGCGCTGCGCTCCGAGCAGGCGATCGACATCGCGCGCGATCTCGGGCTGCAGTACGAGGTCGCCGTCAACCTGCACAACCTCGGCGACATCCTCGTCCACCTCGAGGACTACGCGCGCGCGTACGGCGCCATCAAGCAGTCGCTCGCGCTCTGCGACGAGCTCGGTCACGATCGGCTTGCGAGCCACAACCGCATGATCCTCGCGTTCCTCGACGGCCTCGCCGGAGACGCCGATGCCGATCGCGTGCTGTGGCAAGGCATCCGCTATGCCGAGGCGAACGAGTTCACGTGGGACGTGCTCGGCGGACGCATGCTGCTCGCGAAGCTCCTCGAGCGACGCGGCGAGATGGACAACGCGCGCCTCGAGTACCAGAAGCTCCGCGAGCTCGCACGCGCCGCGGGCAATCGACTCATCGCCGACGACTGCGCGAACGCGCTTCGCTCGATGGGCGCGCCGCCGAGCCAGCCGCCGCCGGCGTCGCAGCGTGGCGCGACGCGGCTCTGACGCGAGTCGAGCATGAAGAGCGTGACCGGCAAGGGCTGGCGATTCCGCGACCACGACGGCGTCTCGTCGGCGACGTTCTCGCCGTGCGGACAGTTCCGTTACGAGCTGCGCCGCGTCTGGAAGCCGAAGGCGCGCGCGATGGTGTTCGTGGGGCTCAACCCTTCGACCGCCGACGAGTCCACCGACGATCCGACCATCCGCCGCATCCTCGGGTTCGCCGACGATTGGGGCTTCGGCACCCTGGTGATGCTCAATGCGTTCGCCTATCGCTCGACCGATCCGAAGGCGCTGCACACGCGAGCATCGTGTTCGCGTGAGGTGATCGGACCCGAGAACGACCCTACGATGAGGCGCACGTTCGAGACGCACCGCCGCGACAAGCTCGTGATCGGATGGGGCGCGCACGGCATTCTGCTCGAGCGCGGTCGCGACGTGGCGTCGATTGCACTCTCCGTGCACAGCCGGCCCGAGTGCTTCGGGCTGACGCAGAACGGGCAACCGAAGCACCCGCTGTATCTCGCGGCCAGCACGAAGGCGCAGCGTTATGCCGCGCCTCCGAAAACCCGCACGTAGGAGTCAGCGTACGGCCGAGTCTCGCCTATACTTCCGATCGTGATCGTTACGGCACGTTCATGTTCGCGTTCGCTCGCTGCCGGCGTTGTCGCATGCGCGCTCGTCGCGGCGTGCGATCGTCCGTACGTCGGGCGCGACGGAACGATCGCGTTCCAGGAGAAGGGCGCGCACGGTGCGTCGGTCCTCACCGCGAACGGCGTCGAGTATCGCGACAACAACGACGTGCCCACGCCGGTCCTCCGCCGCACGGCCGACGAGCCGTGGCGCGCCCCGATCGGCTTCATCCTCCCGAAGGACGGACGCTTCACGAAGGCGAGCCAGCCGACCGTGCTCTCGACGGCCGGCCTCGCGATCGTCCTCCGTCCGAGCGACACGCGCGTCCCGTCGTGGGGCGGCGAGGTGCTCGTGCGCGTCGACGTCATCGCTCCCGCCGCGGACGGCACGGCGCGGTGGGGTGAGAACGTCGCGATCGTCCTCGACGGCGACGGTCCGGACGCACCGGCGCTCGCGGACGCCGCGCTGGCGCAGCTCGCAGGTCGCGATCGCATCACGATCCTCGATGCGCGCGGCGCGCGCACGATCGTGCCGACGATGCCCGCCTCGCATCGCTCGATGGCGATCGCCGCATTGAAGAACCACATGCGCACGCGCGCGCGCGGCCCGCGCGACATGTCCGCTGCGCTCAAGGCGGCCGGCGCCGCGATCGCTTCGCCCGAGGTCACGCAGCGGATCCTCGTGCTCACCGAGGACCCGATGACGCCCGGTGACACGACCGAGGTGCAGCGCCTCACGCAGCATGGAGTGCAGCTCGGAACCGTCCGCACGCGCGGACAGGACGACCTCGACGAGCGCCTCGAGGCCGTCCGCACGCAGATCCCCCAGGCCGGCCTCACCAAGTTCCGCGACGTGCGCCTCACGTTCGAGGGCACGCCCGCGCCGTCGCACGTGCTCGAGACGTCGGGCGGCGAGGCACGCTGGGTGCTCGAGGCCGGCGAGCTCGTGCTCGGCAATGTCCGCGCCGGCGAGGCGCGCACCGAGGTCTTGCGGGTGACCGTCCCCGCGTGGGTGCCCGGCGAGCAATTCAAGTTCACCGTGAGCGCGCACGTCGACGATCTCGACTGGGGCGGCCCGCGCGATTTCGCCGCCGAGGTCCCGTGCATCTACGACGACGACATCGAGCGCATCGCGAAGTCGCGCCACGGAGACGTGATCGCGTACGCGTCCGCGATGGCGACGCTCCGTCGCCTCGACGCGGCGTTCATCGGGGACGACATCAGCAAGGTGGGCGGCCTGCGTCGCATCGCCGAGCTGCATGCGAGCTCGATGAAGTTGCTCGCGCGTGACACGAAGGACTTCGCGATCCAGGAGCAAGCCGATCTGCTGATTGCGCTGCTCGCTGCGTCGCGCTGAGCTGGTTTCTCGCGCTCACATACGCGCCGTTCACATCGCGAACAACCCGGCGCTCTCGAGCACACCGTCGCGCCAATCGTAGAGCCGCACGCGCGGCGCATCGTCGGCGTCGTCGACGATCGCCGGAGCTCCGAAGATGCGCGCGCGGTTCGCTGCGCCCGCGACCTCCTTGCCGAGGTCCACGATGCGATCGACGACGCGATGCATGTGGCCGTGGAGGATCTGCACGCGCGGATGCCGAGCGAGCATCTCGAGCACGTGCTTGCATCCGCGGAGGCCGTCGATCCATTGCGACACCGGGTTCGTGTGCTGCATGAACGGCGGATGATGCATGACGAGGACGATCGTCTTGTTCGCGAGCGCGGGGTCGTCGATCCGAGCTTGCACTGCACGCGCCGCCTCCGGCGTGAAGAGCCCGCCCGAGCGCGCGATCGACTGGAAGCACGACGTGTCGATCGGCAGGAACGCGATGTCGCCGCGATCGACGAGCTTGCCCGGCTCGGTCGCGCTCGCTTCGGCGTAGCGCTTCAGCGGTCCTTCGAGCGCGCGGCGCCACGCCGCCGCAGACGTATACGCATCGTGGTTGCCCGGCACGAGCGTGACGCCGCCGTCGGGCATGTGCGCGTCGTCGAGGAGGCTCGCGAAGTGCTCGAACTCGGTCGCGTCGCCCATCTCCGTGAGGTCGCCGGTGATGACGACGTGATCGGCGCCGCTCGCCTTCGCGGCCGCGAGCCCGCGCATCAGCTTCCGAGCGCGTCCGCGCGGATCGACCGGCCGCCCCAGGCTGACGAACTTCGTCGCGAATCGATACCGCGTGCTCGACCGGCGGGTGGCGGGATCGAGCGTGTGGACATCCGAGAGGTGAGCGATGCGACGGCTGGCTCGAGACACGGGATGAGTCCTGG
>JAQBQJ010000181.1 GCA_028287065.1 Labilithrix sp.
GCGATCGCGTTCTCGAAATTCGAATTCCTGTTCCTGTTCCTGTTCCTGTCCCCTGTTCTCTTTTTCTCGCTCTAGAGCGCGCCGCCCAGCACCACCCCGCCCACCGTCGGCGCCACCTGCCACGCACGCGCCTTCCCCGACGGCGCCGTGAAGAACACCACCGCGCCCGCGATCGCCAGCGCGCCGCCCGCCACGAAAAACACCGTCGACAGCGTCGCCTTCGACCGCGCGTCGTCGACCGCGGTCTGGCCCGGCGCATCGCACGTCTTCGACGCGCGATCGCAGCCGCCGCCGTCGAACGCATCCTCGTACGTCGACCGCGCGGACAGACCGAACAGCCCCGCCGCGCCGAGACCCACGACGCCCGCGCCCACGAGCACGAGCCCGACGGGCTTCTGCCACGACGGGGGATCGCCCTCGCTCGCGCTCGCGGACGAAGCCTCTTCGTTCGCCGCGCTTTCGCGCGCGGTGCCGGTGAGGAGCGAGGGCGTCGCTTCGCCCTCCGCGGCGAGGCGCGGGACCTCGAGCTTCACCGAGAGGCCCTGCATCGCCGCGACGTGCCCCGTCCACGTCTTCCGCCCCGGCGCGCTCGCCTCGACGGTCATCGTCCCCGTGTCGACCAGCTCCGCGGAGCCGAGCTTCGCGCGATCGACCACGCGACCGTTCCTCTTCACGACGAGCCCCGGCACGTCGTTCGCGGGGCTCATGACGATCGTCAGGTACGACAGCTTCGGCTCGAGCGACTTCGCGCGCTCGCTCGCGATCTGCTCGCGCGCGGGATCGCCGCTGCGCGTGGCGAGCTGCGCGACCTCGCGATAGGCCTGCCACGCGCTCGCGTAGCGACCGAGCCTCTCGTAGCACTCGGCGAGCTTGCCTCGCGTGCCGATGCCGGGGAACGCCTTCAAGCTCGCTTCGAGCTTCGGGCACGCGGCCTCGAAGTCGCCCTTGTTGAAGAGCGCGACTCCTTCGTTGAAGAGCGCGCGTCCCTGCGACTGCGCCTGTGCGTCCTGAGCGCGCGCCGGCGACACAGCCGTGGCAATGGCGAGCACTACGACCGCGGCGCCGAGAGCCGGCCGGGCGGAGCGACGAACAGCCGTGAAAAACCGCGGTAACAGGGGGATCTCACGCTTGTCTATCACGGCCCCTGCGACAACGCATCGCCGCGTCAAGGGCGAGCACAACGATTGCAGCTGATGCGTTTCAACGCCATGCACCGACAGCTTCGCTCGTTGATCTGGGTCCTTGGTTCCGTGGGAGCGTTCGCCGCATGCAACGGCGGGACCCCCGGTGACGCAGCCGGAAACGGCGCGACCGATCCCACCCAGGCGACGTCGCCGACCGACGACGGCGACGGCAGCGCGCTGCGTCCGCCCTGCACGACGAACAGCGAATGCGCGAGCGGCTCCTGCAGCAACAACCGCTGCGACGCTCCGCCGGGCTCCGGCGAAGGTGGAGCGCCGAAGCCGTGCGGCAAGGCGACGGGCGACATGTGCAAGCTCGGGGCGACGTGCGGGTCCGACGCCGACTGCGTCTCGGGCCTGTGCGGCACCGCCGGCGCGAACACGAACAAGTGCATCAGCGCGAAGAGCTGCACGGGCGGCCTCGGCGCCGACTTCAAGGGCTGCACCGCAGGCACCGAAGACTGCTGCGAGTCGATCGCCGTCCCCGGAGGCGCGTTCACGAACTACGACAACTCCGGCTCCGCCTCCGCCGCGAACGTCGCCGCGTTCAAGCTCGACAAGTTCGAGATCACGGTCGGTCGACTGCGTGCATTCTACAAGTCGATGAGCGGCGCGCTGCGCGATCATCCGCCCGCGCCCGGCGCCGGCGCGCATCCGAAGCACCCGAACAGCGGATGGCGCGGGTCGTTCAACGTGCGGCTCCCCAACAGCTGGACGGAGATCGACAACCGCATGCTCGGCGAGTGCGCGGTCGGCGGCGATCCGAACGCGTGGGGCGCGCCCACGTGGACCAAGAACCCCGGCCCGAACGAGGACAAGCCCGCGAACTGCGTCGACTGGTACACGCTCTCCGCGTTCTGCGCGTGGGACGGCGGCCGTCTCCCGACCGATGCCGAGTGGAGCTACGTCGCGTTCAGCGCCAGCGAGCAGCGCGCGTATCCGTGGGGCAACGACGTCGCGCAGTTCGGCTCGCACCACGACATCGTCGCGACGTCGTTCAACGCGCCCGGCGAGAGCTACGGCCACTACACCGAAGGCCCCGAGTTCCGTCAGGTCGACGACGGCCCGCTACACATCGCGCATGTCGGCACGAAGACCGCGCGCTCGAAGTGGGGACACGCGGACCTGGGCGGCAACGTCATCGAGTTCACGTCGGAGATGGCCCACCCGATCGGCTCGACCTGCGACAACTGCGCGAGCTTCGCGTACCCGGATCCGCCGCAGGGCACGCCCGTCCAGCCGCTGAAGTGGCAGCCTCTCGATGCGAATGGCAACCCCCCGCCGAGCGATACGGCAACGGACTTCGACGACGCGCGTGCGGTCCAGGACGGCAAGCGCCTCGCCAGGGGTGGATCGTGGCAGGGCGAGCTCGAGGGCCACTGGCTCGCCAACCAGAAGAATCGACACTGGTATCCGCTGTGGCGCACGTACAGCGCGCTCGGTGCGCGCTGCGCCCGCGATCTGTGAGCAAGCTCCTGGATCCATTCTAGAAACGACTCCTTGTCGATCCGCCCCCGCCGTCTGCGCCGCGTGCTGGTCACGCGGTGCAGCGGCGTCCCCCGGGTGATCGGGTCGGCGCCTCGATCTGGCACGACGCGTGCTCCATCGGGTGAGCTCCTCGATGCGATGCGGTCACGAACGTCGGCTCGGACTTCGCATGCGGCTCGGCGCGGCGGCGGTCTTCGCGACCGCGCTGCTGCTCGGCGCGGCCCGCGAAGCGCGCGCGTTCTGCCGGTCGACGGCCTGCGAGCCGGCGAAGGAGAACTGCACCTGGGACGACAACGGCTGTCCGCGGTCGGGTCCGCCGCTCAGCTGGCGCTCGCTCCCGATCCCGTATCGTTTCCACGCCGGCGGCTCCGAGAAGCTCGACATGGTCGGGGTGCGCGAGGCCACGCGACGCGCGTTCGACACGTGGTCGAACGTGACGTGCAACGGCAAGCGCACGTCGCTCCGCTTCGAAGAGGGGAACGACATTCCCGGCAACGCCCCGCTCACCGAGAAGCAGACGAACCCGACGACGTTCGGGATCTACTTCCGTGACGACAACTGGCCGGGCACCGATCCGCAAGAAGCCCTCGCGCAGACGAACCAGAAGTACGGCAAGACGAACGGCTGGATCGACTACTCGGCGATCGAGATCAACACGAGCGACCGCGAGTTCCGGCTGAGCGACGCCGAGAAGACGGGCATCGACTTCCAGGCCGTCATCACGCACGAGGTCGGTCACTACATCGGTCTGGCGCACAGCAAGATCGAGACGTCGATCATGGTCCCGAGCTACTGCCAATCGAGCGATCGTTGCGGCGCGAGCACCGACGAGTCGCGCGCGCTCGCCGAAGACGACGTCACGGCGGTCTGCGCGATGTACCCGCCGAGCGGCATCGCGGGCGTGTCGTACGAAGATCCGAGCGCGTCGTCGTGCGCCGTGAGCGCCAGCGGCTCGCACGGCGACGAGCGTCGCAGCCCGGCGTTCCCGCTCGCGACCGCGATCGCCCTCGGCGCGCTCTTCGTGATGCGCAAGCGCGGGGGATGATCCGGATGCTCGGGGGGTCATGCCCTCTGGATCCGCGCCGGAAGGGGGCCGGCGCCGCTCCAGGGTGATCTAGCGCGAAAGTGCCGACAAAAGCGCACGGTATGTGCCGTGCAATCTCGAGCCGACGGAGGTTCGAGACGCATGAACGCATTCCGCCGCACGACGAAGTCACTCCTCACGATCCTGGCAGTCGCTGCCGGCGCCATCGCGATGACCGGCTGCGCCGCGACCGCCGGCGAACGCGAGGGCAAGAGCACGGCGAAGCTCCTCGCTCCGCACGCCGTCTTCAAGGGCCCCGCAACGGCCGAGACGAAGGCGGCGCTCGGGATCTCCGAGTGGCGCATCTACCGCGGCAAGACCGAGTACATCGTGACGGGCTACAACGCGAACGGGAAGGCCGTGAAGGGCGTCGGGATCGCGTTCGAGGGCAAGACGCGAGCGAAGAAGGCGCAGCTCAAGGCGCGCGTCCTCGACGGCAGCCGTTTCTCCGCGAGGCACGAGTACGGCGGCTCGACGACGTCGAATGCGGCGCTCGCGTCGCTCTCGCAGTCGTTCGTGAGCCATGCAGTCCACGACATGACGAAGCTCCGCATGGGCCTCAAGACGTCCATCACGCGCAGCGCCGTGGCGACCGGCGAGGCATGCAGCGGCGACATGGTGAAGATCGCGATGACCTCGATGCAGTGCATCGCCAACGCGAAGTCGAGCGGCTCGTCGATCAGCAAGATGATCAAGGTGAAGCAGTGCGTCGCGGCGGCGGACAGCGCATCCGCTGCGGTCGAGTCGTGCAAGAACGCGGGCACGACGGACGCGGCGGACGCCGCCGAGAAGAAGGCCCCCGCGACGACCCCGGCCAAGACCCCGAGCAAGACGCCGAGCAAGACGTCGGACAAGTCGGCCGACACGGACACGGCCAAATCGACGACGGATCAGAAGGCCGCGGACGCGAAGCAGGACGCCGCACAGGACAAGGAAGACGAGGCGAAGGAAGAGGCCGACAAGAAGCAGGACGCCGAGCAGGACGCCGCGGACACGAAGGCCGAAGGCACGACGACCGACGACACGACGAAGGCCGACGACGCGAAGCAGGACGCCGAGCAAGACGCGCAGGACGCGAAGGCCGACGAGAGCGCGGGCGAAGACGCGACGAAGGCGAGCGAGGACACGACGTGCGCGTCGTGCACCGGCACCGGCGCGGACGACGTGAAGGCGGACGAGAGCACCGGCGAGGTGTCGAAGGCCGACGAACCGGAGACGACGGAGCAGGCGCCCGCGCCGGACACGAGCGGCGACGTCGGCGGCGGCGATACCGGTGGTGACACCGGTGGAGACACGAGCGGCGACGTCATCGAGACCTGAAGGATCTCACGGCAACGCGAACGGTCGACGGCGCTCTCGAGCGCCGCCGGCCGCTTCACGTTTTCTCGAAGGGCTCGACGCAGTCGAAGTTCCGCTGGCCGACGACGGGCCGCAGCGCACGGATGACCAGCGGGGCTTTTCGCCCCGAAATCGCGTTGCAGAAAGCTGCATGCCGGACGCATCTACGCGTTTTCACGAACGGCACGAGCGTTGCTCGGTGCGCCGCTCGTCACGTCACCCTTTCAAGGAGAGCTTCATGACTCGAGCTTCGATTGTTGCATCCGCAGGTCTCGCGCTCACCCTCACGTTTGCCGTCGCTTGCGACAAGGCGTCGGACGAGCAGCAGAAGGCAAACGCCGCGCAGGCCGAGGCGAACAAGAAGATCGCCGAGGCGAACGGCGAGGCCGCCGAGAAGGCGAGCAAGGCGCAGGGCGAGGCGGACAAGAAGATCGCCGTCGCCGAAGGTGACTTCGGCAAGCGCCGCGAGGACTACCGGCACAAGCTGCAGAGCGACCTCGTCGATCTCGACAAGAAGATCGAGCTGCTCGAGGCGAAGTCGAAGACCGCGACGGGCAAGACGAAGGCCGACCTCGACGCGAACCTCACGGCCATCCGAGCGCGCCGCGCGAGCTTCGCTGCGGACCTGAAGTCGATCGAGACCGCGACGGCGGTGCAGTGGGACGACACGAAGGCGCGCGTCGACAAGGACTGGACCGACCTGAAGGCGCTCGTCGACAAGGCGGCCTGATCGCGGCTGCCGGGGGGGGCGGCGTACTGAGCCTCAGCGCTCGCAGCCCGGCGGTGGGCTCTCGCCGGGCTCGCGATAACGCAAGCAGGCGTCCTTGTCCTCGGGGTCCTCGCTCGCGAGCTTCACGTACACGGCCGACCAGCCGCTCGCGGTGACCTTGCTCCGCTTGAACGCGAAACGGACATCGCCCTCGCACGTCGCCGGCGCGCCGGCGGGCAAGGGTGTCGTCGAGGTCGGCGCGCCGCTGACGTGAGCGGTTCCGCTCTTCCCATCCTTCGCGAGGACGATGCGCGTGACGTTCGCGTCGGCGATACCGTGCACCTTCACGCCGCAAAGCTGCGACGCTACCCCGGACGCGTGCCCGGCGAGTCCGATGCGGAGCATCGACTGGACGACGTCGGTGGGGACCTTGTCGCTACAGGCGACAAGCGCCGCGGCGGTGACCGTCAGCGCCCCGTAGAGGTGCATTCGCGGCATCCACGTGCTCATTCTGAGTGCGAGGGAAGGGACTTGAACCCTTACAGGAGGAGCTACCACACCGGAACCCGAATCGGGTGCGTCGCACCTGGTTCCGAACAGCTCCGGACAGAGAGAGCAGGGAAGACCGCTCGCCGCTCGTGATCAGGGCGACTGCATCCCCGGCACACCGCGCTGGACGATGCCGCTGCACGCGTTCTGCTGGGAGAACCCGGAGAGCATCTTCCACGTGCCGGTCGGTTCGGTCTCGGCCTCGAGCGACCCGTCCGTGTCGAGCACGAGGCGGTGACATTGCTGGCCGTCGTTCGCGACCCAGACGCGCTTCTTCCCGTTCTCGATCCACGTGGGCTTGCCGAGACGCGCAGTCAGCTTCTGCACGGCCTCCTCGAACGTCGCCGTTTTCTCGGCCAGCTTCATGCCGTCGTCGAGATCGCGTCGCGTCTTCGTACGCAGCTCGCGCGCCGGGGTGATCTCGACCTTCGTGGTCGTCCCCGATTCGATGGCGGCGCCGACGCTCAGCGGGTCCGTGTCCCTCCTCTCGGCAGGCGCCGGCAGCTCCTCGTCGCGGGACTTCTTCTCTGCCCA
>JAQBQJ010000194.1 GCA_028287065.1 Labilithrix sp.
TGATCGATCCGGAGACGTCCGCATGAAGCGAAGTGCGTTGAATCCCCTGGTTCTGTGCGCGTTGCTCGCGCTCCTCGCGACGGCCTGCCCTGGGCAGAAGCCGCCGGAGGTCCCGGCGAAGAGCGTCGAGGTGACACCGAAGGGGCCGCTCGTCTGGAAGCTCTCCAAGTCCGGTCTCGGCTTCAGGCTGAGCAATGCCGACGAGGACGCGGACAAGGAGTCCGAGCACAAGGTGGCTCCGTCGACGCCGCTCGGCGCCGAAGATGCGCGGAAGATGGCCGCGCGCCTTCCCGCGCTCCAGGCCGAGCCGGATGACTCGAAGGACTTCGCCATGCGCGACAAGTCGCTGCCCGCGCCACGTCCCGGCAAGACGGTGAACGAGCCGTTCCCGCCGCCGAGCCAGAACGGTGCGCCGCCCGCGGTCGTCGCGAGCGGTCCGCTCACCGTCGAGCGTCATGCACCGGAAGGCCCCGTCGAGCTCGCGCCGCATCTCACGATGACGTTCTCGCAGCCGATGGTGCCGATCACCACCGTCGACGATCTCGCGAAGGAGAAGGAGCGCCTTCCCGTGAGCCTCGTTCCGCAGCCCGCCGGCAAGTGGCGCTGGCTCGGTACGAAGACGCTCATGTTCGCGCCCGAGAAGCGCTTCCCGATGGCGACCGAGTACGCCGTCGAGATCCCGGTGAGCACGAAGGCGCTCAACGGTCAGGCGCTCGCGAAGCCGGTGCAGTGGACGTTCACGACACCGCCCGTCACGATGAAGCGCTCCTTCCCGGCGTCGAGCTCGGAGCCGCTCGATCCCGTGCTCTACGCCGAGCTCGATCAGGAGATCGATCCCAAGGAGCTCATCGGGAGCCTCGAGCTCTCGAGCAACAAAGGCGTCGTCCCGATCCGCCTCGCCGAGTCCGACGAGATCGAAGCGAACGACAACGTGCGGCGTCTCTCCCAGGCCGCGGAGAAAGGGCGCTGGATCGCGTTTCGCCCCACCGCGAAGCTCTCCGCGGCGACGCCGTTCACGGCGCGCATCAAGGCCGGCGCGCCGAGCGCGGAAGGTCCGCGTCGCACCACGAAGGATCAGTCGTTCTCGTTCTCGACGTTCGGCCCGCTCCGCGTCGATCGCTCGACGTGCGCGTACAGCGATCACTGCGGACCGCTCCAGCCTTTCTACGTGACGTTCTCGAACCCGATCGACCTGAAGACCTTCGACAAGAAGCTCGTCACCGCGGTGCCGGAGATCCCCGGCATGAAGGTCGAGGTGCACGGTCAATCGATGACCGTCAGCGGCCGCACCAAGGGCCGCACCAAGTACGCGGTGAACGTGAGCGGCGCCATCGGTGACGTCCATGGTCAGACCATGGGCAACGACGCGCATCTCGTCTTCGACGTCGGCAGCGCGGAGCCCACGATGTTCGGCGCCGAGAGCGACATGGTGGTCCTCGATCCCGCATCGCCGAAGTCGTACCCCGTCTACTCCATCAACGAGCCGGGCCTCCACGCGCGGGTCTTCGCGGTCGGGCCCGAGGACTGGGATAAGTATGTAGCCTACACGCAAGAGTGGGAGCGCCCGCGGAAGCTGAGCCCGCCCGGGCGCCTCGTCTCCGACAAGGTGCTGGCGCCGAAGAAGGCGCCCGACGAGCTCGTGTCGACCAACGTCGAGCTCGGCCCCGCGCTGAACGCGGGGTTCGGACAGGTGCTCATCGTCGTCGAGCCGACGCGCACGCCGCCCAAGGGATGGCATCGCGCGGAGCTCGATCTCTGGCTGCAGTCCACCGATCTCGGCGTGAACGCCTACGTCGAGCAGGACCAAGTCACGGGCTGGGTCACGCGCCTCGCCGACGGCGTTCCGCAAGACGGCGTCACGCTCTCGCTCCTCGATGCCGGCTCCGCTACCACCGACAAAGACGGCCTCGCGCGCGTTCCCTTCACGCAGAAGCCCGGCAAGCTCGTCATCGCCAAGAAAGGCAAGGACACGGCCATCGTGTCCGAGCACTACTACGGGCAGCGCGCTTACGTGCAAACTACACGTAGCGACCAGGCGCGCTGGCTCGTCTTCGACGACCGCGGCATGTACAAGCCCGGCGAGGAGGTCCATCTCAAGGGCTGGCTCCGTCGCGCCGGCCTGTCGCGCGGCGGCGATCTCGACGCCATCCCCGACGTGAACGGCAAGACCGTCACGTTCAAGGTCCGCGATCCGCGCTACGCCGAGATCGGCACCGGCAGGACGAAGGTCGACGAGAACGGCGGCTTCGACCTCGCGTTCAAGCTGCCCGGCAACGCCAACCTGGGCAATGCGCGCGTCGAGCTCACGGTGGAGGGCGTCGGCCTCAGCGGCACCACCACTTCGCACGGCTTCCAGATCCAGGAGTTCCGGCGGCCCGAGTTCGAGGTCACCGCGAAGACCAGCGAAGGCCCGCACTACGTAGGCGAATTCGCCACCGCCACCGTCAACGCTGCGTATTACTCGGGCGGCGGCCTGCCCGACGCTCCGGTCTCGTGGCGCGTGACGCGCTCCACCACCTCGTTCACGCCGCCGAATCGCAGCGAGTTCCACTTCGGTCCCGAGCCCTCGTTCTACTGGTCGTGGCACGCGAAGCCGCCTTCGGGCAGCGAGGCCACGAAGACCGAGACGTGGACGTCGCACACGAATCCGCAGGGCATCCATCGCCTGCGCGTCGACTTCGATGCGCTCGAGCCGTCGTATCCGATGAGCCTCGACATGACCGCCGAGGTCGAGGACGTGAACCGCCAGCAGTGGGCCGGGCGCACGACGATGCTCGTGCACCCCGCCGACTACTACGTCGGCCTCCGGCTCGCGAAGAGCTTCATCCGCGCCGGCGAGAACATCGATCTCGACATGCTCGCGTCCGACGTGGACGGCAAGCTCGTCGCCGGGCGCGCCATCTCCGTGAAGGCCGCGCGCCTCGACTGGGAGCAGCAGGGCAGCGAGTACGTCGAGAAGGAGCTCGATCCGCAGACGTGCGAGGTCACGAGCACTGCTGCCACGCCGACTGACGTCGTGCGCTGCTCCTTCAAGACCGCGCAGGGAGGCAGCTATCGCGTCACCGCGATCGT
>JAQBQJ010000204.1 GCA_028287065.1 Labilithrix sp.
GCTGGCGCGCCTTCGTCATCCGCGCGTCGACGTGCTGCTTGAACGTGGCTGCCGATCCGATCGGGCACCTCTTCACCGGCGCGCACACGATCGAGCGCACGACGGAACGCGCCGACGCTCCGCCAGCGCTTGTGCGGATCCTTGTCGAGCGCGCGGAGCAGCACGTCGTCGAACGCGGGAGGCAGCTCGGGCCGGACGCTCGTCGCCGGCGGAGGCATCTCGAGGAGGTGCTTCGCCATGAGCCCCATGTCGGTCGGCGCGATGAACGGAGGTCGCCCGGTGAGGAGCTCGTACGCGATACAGCCGAGCGCGTAGATGTCGCGTCTCGTCGCGAGCTCCGGCTTCGAGTCGTCGCCCAGCGCCGCCTCGGGCGCCATGTACGCGGCGCTGCCGACGATGCACGTCGGATCTCCCCCGCCCGCTCCTTCGAGGATGCGAGCGACGCCGAGGTCGCTCACCGCCACGCGCAGGCTCGCATCGATGAGGAGGTTCGACGGTTTCAGATCGCGATGCACCGTGCTCGCCGCATGGATCGCTTCGACACCGAGACACGTCTGGTCGAGGATGCGCAGCGCCTCCTCGATGTCCGGCGGTCCGTCGCGACGTTCCAGCCACTGCTCGACGGTCGGCCCCTCGACGTACTCCATCACGAAGTACGGCGCGCCTTCGTGCTCGCCGGACGTATGCACGGCGAGGACGTTCGGATGGGAGACGCGCGCCATCGCACGTGCTTCGACCGAGAAGAGCTCGCGCAGGTTCTGGTGCTCGAACAGCTCGGGACGAACGAACTTGATCGCGACGTCGCGGTCGAGCCGATCATCGTGCGCGAGCGTGACGACACCCATCCCACCGGCGCCGAGAGGACGAACGATGCGATACGTGTCCGCGATCATCGTGCCGCGCTGCAGCCGCAGCTCGCGCATGATCGGTATGTCGGCGCAGGGATCCGGATCCTCGCCGGCGAGGCCGCTGACCGAGACCTCGATCTCGATGCTCGAGAGCGCCGGCTCGGGCTCCTCGGCGTGGGGCGTGGTCTCCTGCACGCCGGAGACGCGATCGCCGGGCGCGAGCTCGTTCGCTTCGTCATGCGGCCTCTCTCGGGCTGTTGCGAGCGTGCGTGCCATTACTTCTCCAGCTCCCTGAAATCCCGGACCGCGCAGGCGGTCTGCGTCCGCACGCCTTCGTACGCCTGCGCCGCAGCCGACGCGAGGAACCAACCCGTGAACGCAATCCACATCGCGAGCGCGCCGTGGCCGCGCGTTCCGAATGCCACGGCGACGCCGAGCACGACGCACGACCAGCCGACGACCTGAGCGCCGAGAGCTGCCCATCGCGTCGCGCGTTCGACGTCGCCGGTCGCGCGCCAGATCGCTGCGCGAACGAGCCGCCCGCCGTCGAGCGGGAACGCGGGCAGCAGGTTGAACGCGGCGATCGCGAGGTTCGCCGCGCCGAGCCAGCGCACGAGCAGCGCAGCGGCGCTCCAGCCGGCGTCGCCCGGTTCGATCGCGAGACCGACGCCGAGGAGCGCTGCGCCCGCGAGGGCGTTCGTAGTCGGCGCGACGCACGCGGCGACGATCTCGCTGCGCGGCGACGAAGGAGCGCTCTCGACGTCCGTGATCCCGCCGAAGAGAAAGAGCGTGAGCCGGCGGACCGGGACGCCGCACGCGCGTGCGGCAAGCCCATGCGCGATTTCGTGTAACGCGAGCGAGGCGAAGAGGCCGATCGCGGCGGCGGCGCTCAGCAGGATGAGCGCACCGGGTCGCAGCGCGGGGAGCACTCGCTCGCTCACCGTCATGAGCGTCCAGGCCGCGAGAACGAACGTGAAGATCCAACTCCAGTCGATCACGATCGCGACGCCGAACAGCTGTCCGATACGGACTCTACGACTCATCGACGCGTGATCGGTGCACGCGTCATGCCTCGTCGCGCACCCTCTCGCACTCGCGCGCCGGCGCCTCGCGCAAACACGAAAAGGCGAGGAAGGCCCGTCGTTCGTGGCGGAAAGCGCCGCCTCAGCCGTGCCGTGCTGCCGCGTCCACGTGGGCCGACGAGCGGCCTCTCGTCGCCTCGAACAGCGATGTTTCGCCTGTTTTCCAGGCTTTTCACGAGAGCTCGAGCACAAGCGGCATGCGGCTCGCACCACGAGAGCTGTCTCCCCGTCGTCGCAGTCCAACCCATGAACCGAAGTCGCCGAATCCCCGTCCTCGCATCGCTCGTGACACTCGCCGCATTCGCCGTCGTCGCGCAAGAGACGACCGCACTCGCCGCAGACGCGGCGGCACCCAGGGCATCGAGCATCATCGGGGAAGCGGAGCGCTGGTTGACGGCCGCAGCGGCGGGCCCGACGGTGGCGTCGGATCCGACGGCGCACGGCGCTGCGAACGAGGGCGCGTCGACGGCCGAGCGCACGGACCGCGATGTCGCCGAGAGGTCCGCGATCGAGGCGAGGCCGGTGATCGACTTCTCGTCGCCGCATCTCGCGCTCGTCGCACGCGACTGGCGTGGCTCGATGCAGATCGTCGGCGACCGCACGATGCTCGTCGACGACCTGCGACCGACGGCGTCGAACCGCATGGTCGTTGCGCGTCTTCATACCGATGCGCGCATCTCGACGTTCGCGCAGGTCGGCGCGGGCGAATGGCGCATCGACACGGCGATGTTCCCGAACGCGCGGTCGTACTCCGAGGTCGCAGGTCAGGTCGGCGGCGGCTTCGAGCTTCATCTGCCGTCGAACCTGCGCGTCGCAGGCGAGGCCTCGTACACGGCGCTCTACCGCGACCTGCACTACACGAGCGACGAGGTCGCGCCGCGCATCCTCGCGTTCGTCGTAGCGATCGACGGCCGGTTCTGAGCCGTACGTTTCTGAAGCGCGAACGAGGCGTGCAGCTACTGTCGGTGGCGTTTCGCCCCGGCGGCGACGTGTGCCGATGTCGCAAGTGCCCGAAAAAATCGGCGCAGAAACGGCGGTGCTCGTCCGCGCTCTCCCGGCACCGAACCTGCAATAGCTCCGGGCCGATGAACACGAACGCCAACACCGGGGTAGACGATCGCGAGCAGTGGCGCGCGCGCATCACGCGCGCGCTGCAGGAGCTGCGGAACGAAGACTCGAGCGCCGGTCGCGTGCGCGGTCGCGAAGACCGCAACGAGGACGCAGCCGACTCGACGAAGCTGTAAGGCTCCGCGTCCGCGGCACGGGTCCGCGCTACGCCAAAAACGAGAGCTCTCACCCGAGCGAGCCGACGCCCCCCCGTCGGCTCGCTCTTTTTTTGTGCGCTTTTTTTGGATTCCGACCGCGTTCGCCGGAGCCCGGCCGAACCTTTCTCTTGCGCTACCCTCGAGAGGTGACCCGTCGAGCGTCCGTCGCGTGGGTCATCGCTGCGGGCTCCGCCGTCGCCTTCGCATCGAGCTGCGCGGAGACCGACGTGGCCCCGACGCCGCAGCTCGACGACGCAGCGACCCCCACCGACGGTGCGCGAGCGTACGACGCCGCCCCGCCGGCGGAGCAGGCGTGCGGGTCGCTTGCCCCGATCGCGAAGTGCGGTGTCGCGATCGAGCCAAGCCCGCCTCCCGCTCCGGACACGACGACGTGCGCGAAGCGTTTCGGCGACCGCGGCGAGCAGCTCGTGCAATCGGTCTTCGTCGACGGCTCCGGCAACATCCGCGTGATCGGCACGTTCGAGGGAAACGTCGACTTCGGCGGAGGCGTTCGTTCGTCGCTCGGGGCCGGCGTTCCCGGCGGTCCCCCGAGCACGCTTTTCGTCGCGGCGTACGACCCATCGTGCCAGCTGATTTGGAGCAAGCAGCTGGCCGACAGCATCGGTGTCTTCGATCGCGCGGGCGGCGTTCTGATCACGCAGTCTTCGAACAAGAACGTGTGGTTCGACCCCGCCGGCAACGTCATCGCCGAGGTCGAGATGATCGCCCCGATCATGCCGCCGGTAACGGCCGCGGATCCGGAAGGCGGAATCGCGATCGCCACCGCGGCGTACCAGACCGCGCAAGGCGGTGGCGGAGGGGCGCTCGTCCATTCGGGCGCGCTCTCCCGCTTCGATCACACCGGGAAGCTCGTATGGACGGTGAGCCTCGACGACTACGCGGCGCCGGTGATCGTCACGATCGACCGGCAGGGCAACGTCCTCGTCGCCGACACCACTCGGCACTCGCTCTCGAAGTACGCCGCATCGAACGGGACGAAGCTCTGGTGCCTCGCCGAAGCGACGCAGGCGAAGTGGGCGTCGCTCGTCGTCGACGGCGACGGCGGCGCGCGGCTTTCGTCCGTGCTCGACACGAAGCTCGACATCCTCGAAGTGACGGCCGCGGGCTGCGTGCGACGGCGTCGCCGGTTGCAGCTTCCGCCCACGATGGCGTTCACGACGTCCTACAAAGGCGCCGCCACGGGCCTGAACGGATCCGTCGCGGTCGCGCCGTCGGGTGAGGTCTACGTGGCCACGGCGAACGAGCACATCGAGACAGCGTCTTTCGCCAGCGATGACACGCTCGTCGCCACGGGAGTCTATGCGCGCAAGGGTCGCCATCCGGCCCCCGCGAACGCGTACGGCCCTTCGGGCGAGCTCGTGCTCGCGGGTGGCTTCACGCAGGTCGACATGGATCTCGGGACGCTGGCGTTGTCGAACGCGTTCGCGTGGTCGACGGACGCCTTCTTCGTCAAGAAC
>JAQBQJ010000206.1 GCA_028287065.1 Labilithrix sp.
CGCGGTCACGGAGATCGAGCGCTGCTCGACGACGCAGTTCGACCCGGAGGTCTCTCACGCATTCTGCGAGGGCCTCGACGAGTACCGCGAGAGCGAGCTCGCGAAGGGGAACAAGGTCCCGGAATGACGCGAGCGCGTGTCGCGCTCTCGTCTCTGCTCGTGCACATCGTCACGGTGCTCGCTGCCATCGCGGCTGCCGGATGTGGCGGTGCGCCGAACATGGAAATCGGCGTCGCGGCCTCGCCGCCGCCGCGCGAGTCCGACGAGTGGCCGCCGCTCTCGCAGTCTCCGCCCGACGCATCGACGGTCAAGGCCGTGCTCGGTAGCGCCGACGGCGCGCAGGTCCGTGTGCGCGCATACCTGGTCGCGGTCACGTTGCCTTGCCCGGCATGCAACGTCGACGCGCGGAGCACGCCGCGCGAAGAGTTGCCGGGTCGGACGGCACGCCCTCGAGGGCCGACGCCGCCGGGTTGCTCGCCGTGCCCGGAGCCGGCCGCGACGATCAGCGACGACATGCCGACGGCATCGCCGACCGCCGGCGCGTCGGTCACGACGCCGCCGCTTCGCGCTGTCGCGGTCGCGGGCGGGCTGCAGCCTCGTCATGTCGGGCATGTATTCTTGCTCACCGGCATCTTCCACGCGAACGGCGCGCAGGGCCCGGAGCTCGAGGTCACGGACGTGCGCGCGCTCGATGGCCGCTGATCGGCAACTGCCGGCGTTGTCACACGATCAGCGGATGCCTGTCACGAGAACGTTGCCGTCGGTCGGCACACTAGGGGGTGATGACCGACCTCGCCATCGCCGCTCCGTCAGGCTCACGCGTCGGCCAATTCTTCCGCTTCTTCCGGAACGGTGAGCACCTGTGGGGACCCCTCGAGCAGCAGGCCACTGCGCTCCGCCGGGAAGCGACGGCGTGCTCGCCCGGCGCGAACGCCGACGATGACCGCGTTGCGCTCGCGAGCTCGGACGCGGAACGCGAGCAGCTCTCGCTCGCATTCGAGACGGCGCTGCGCAGCACGTGGTTTTTGCCGATCGATCGCGAAGACCTGCACGAGCTCTCGTCGGCGCTCGACGAGGTGCTCGTGCGGACGACGCACACGCGCCACGCGCTCGTCATCCTCGACGTCGACCCGGCGGCCGCCTGTCTCGCGCCGCTCGGCGACCTGCTCGCGCTCGCGACTTCGAAGATCGACACTGCCATCCGCCATCTCCGGCACAAGGAGTATGCGGTCGTCACGGAGCTCGCGCGTGAGCTCCGAAGGCTGATCCAGAGCGCGGAGCTCGCTCACCACGAGGCGCTGTCGTCGCTGCTCGATCGCGACGACTCCATGGCCGCGCACCACATCGTCCGGCACAAGACCGCGCTCGAGCACCAGATGAGGGCGATCCGCGAGTGCCGTACGACGGCGACCCTGCTCGCCTTCCTCGCCGCGAAGAACGGCTAGCGCGCCTCTGTAATCCGAAGCATTTCCGGCCACGTAGCGCGTGGAGGATAACGGACTACACTGTACGCAGTCATGTCCTTGCTGCGCCGCGTCAGTCCCCTCGCTCTCCTCTTGTTGTCTCCGCTCGCGCCGGCCTGCAGCGCATCGGACGACGGCGCCACTACGGCGGCCCCGGAGCTGAACGCTCCGGACTACGCGCCGGTGAACCTCGAAGCCGGGAGCCTCGTGCTCTACGAAGCACAGGTCCGCACCGCGAATGCATGCCGAGCCGACGTCGGCACGCCGGAGCAGCGCGATGCGTGCGCGCGCAAGGTCGCTCCTCCGCCCATCTACCGCGCCGAGGGAATGAGCTGCCCGAACCGCGCCGAGCTCGACAAGGTGAAGCTCGGCACGCTCGACGACATGACGGAGGACACGGCGGACTTCCGCAAGGGCATCACCGTCCGTTACGTGAAGGAGAAGGTCGGGGCCAACGCGCTGTGGCTCATGCCTCTCTTCCCGAACAACGATCGCTGGAACATCCCCGACGCCTGCGACAACCTCGGGTCGCCCTATGCGGTGCGCGATTACTTCCACGCGAGCGGCACGCTCTCGCGCGCGTGCATCAGGGCGGGGCGCGACGAGTACTCGGAGAGCCCGTGCTGGGCGAACAACGAGCTCGATCGCCTCGTGGCGGATGCGCACGCGCGCGGTACGAAGGTGCTCCTCGACGTCGCGCTCAACCACTTCGGTCACAACTACCTGCCGTACGACCTCGAAGACGTCGTGCTCGACGGCGATCGGATCGGCGGAGGCGAGGACCTCGCCGCGCTCTGGAACCACGAGCACACGTTCGACGAGTCGCTCGTGCACCCCGCCGTGCTCGACACGCCCGACGCGCTAAAGCGCCTCGTCTTGCGCAGCGACAAGGACAAGAACCTCCTCGCGGGTCTGAAGACCAGGTGTCCCGATCTCAGCGGCGACGCTCTCGTGCGCACGTTCGCCGCGTATCGCCTCGCGCTCCCGCACGAGCGCTCGCAGCTCGCATGCAGCGGCTACCTCGAGCAGCAGGTACCGGGCTTCTATGCCGGCGCGAACCACGTCGATCCCTCGACGCACTTCGGCGACAACTTCACGAACGACTGGCGCGACGTGAAGTTCCTCTTCCACCACGAGGAGAACGGCGCGCACCAGTGGGAGCACGCGCGCGATCGCGAGTACCTGTTCCGCATCCTGAACTATTGGACGTCACGCGGAGTCGACGGATTCCGGTTCGATCACACCACCGATTACAACGGCGGCATGGGCTCGAACGAGTGGAAGTACCTGCTCGGCAAGGTGAGCTTCTACGCACAGAAGCGCGGTCAGGCTCGCCCCGTGTACCTCGCCGAGGAGTTCAGCGATCAAGAAGAGATGAACAAGGTCGTCGACATCCTGACGGAGGGTTACGTCCACGACATGACGGGGCGCGAGGGCGTCACGAAGAACACGAGCCACGTCGAAGGCGCGCTCGAGAACATGAGCCGCTTCCACGATCGCGCGTTCGTGATGAGCGCGCTCGAGACGCACGACGAGAAGCGCCTCCTCGACGACACGGGCTTCGATCCGTGGACCGGCGCGGGCTTCTGGGGCATCGGCGCGACGACGCGCTCGACCCCCATGATGCTCATGGGCCAGGAGCTCGGGTCCGGCTACGGCCTCGGCTTCAAGCGCTCCGATTTCCTCCGCGCGCGCTTCGCGGGCAGCGGCGACGGCATGCCGAACGCCGAGCAGCTCGGTGCATATTACACGCGCATGAACAATGCGCGCCTCGACCCGGCGAACCGGGCGCTGCTCTCACCGAACCACTGGTACCTGCGCACGCGTGACGGCGGCGTGGACCAGCGCATCTTCGCGCAGGTGAAGTGGTCGAACGACGCGAACGTCATGTTCGTGTTCCACAACCTCTGGACGGAGGACGTGTCGCAGGCGTACGCGATCCCCGGGGAGCTCGCCGGCAAGATCTCGCTCGACGGCGGCACGCGCTATCGCTTCGTCGACGTGCTCTCCGGTTCGCAGCAGGGCGAGTGCAAGAGCGGTAGCGACCTGAAGAGCAACGGCTTGTACGTCGCGCTGAGCGCGGGCACGCGCGCGCAGTGGCTGCGCCTCGAGACGTGCAACTGACTCACGCCTTCGGCTCGTCCGAGGGAGGCGCTGCATCGACGGACGCGCTATCCATGGTCTCTTCGAGCACGCTGAGCACGGCCTTCGTGTCTACGGGGAGCTGCATCGCGTCCGCCTGATGATCGACCCGGTCGCGCACGGTCGGCATGTCGCGCCGTAGCTCCTCGAGCAGCTCGATGATCTTCGCTGTCTTCTGCTCGGCGAGCAGGTTCACCTGGAGCTCGAGGTACGCGCGCTGCTCGCCGTGACGCTTCTCGCGGTTCTGCGTCGCGAGCACGAACGTGCTGATGAGCGCCGCGTACAGCGCGACCACACCTTGCAGCCAGAAGAACGGCGGCTCGTCGAGCGCCTTGCGCCCGGAGGCATGCTCGTACCCGTTCCACGCGATCCAGACGGCGATGAGCGCGAGCAGGATCGCGATCGTCGCGGGACGGCCGATGGTCGCGGTGAAGCTCTCGACATAACGCTGCGACGGCGAGCGCTGGTTGTCGGCCCGGGCGCGAATGGCCGCGATCGTCTCGGCATGCTCCGCGACCTGCGCGTTCTGTGCTGCTTCGCGCAGCTCTCGGTGGTGTGTGTCTCTGCCCATCTCGCCTGCGGCGCGTACCGTACTCCGACCGCGGATTCGCGGGCAGTCCGGCGACATTTTTGCGACGCGGCCGATGGCCGCGGTGAAAGATGCGGCATTGTAAAGCTCGATTGGGCAGCTAACCATCGCTGGTCATGAAGACGCCGCCCGCGGGAAAGCCGAGCAAGAAGACCCCACGCACGGCCAAGGACGTCGCTCTCGACGTCTTCCGTGCCGATCCCGAAGGCGCGACGCTCACCACGGATCAGGGCGTCGCGATCCCGCAGACCGACGACTCGCTGAAGGCGGGGCTGCGCGGTCCGACGCTGCTCGAGGACTTCCATCTCCGCGAGAAGATCATGCGCTTCGATCACGAGCGCATCCCCGAGCGCGTCGTCCACGCGCGCGGCTCCGGAGCTCACGGCTTCTTCCAGGTCTACGAATCGCAGGAGAAGATCACGAAAGCGGGCTTCCTCCAGGACCCGTCGAAGAGGACTCCGGTGTTCGTCCGCTTCTCGACCGTGCAAGGCTCGCGCGGCTCCGCGGACACCGTTCGTGACGTCCGCGGCTTCGCGACGAAGTTCTATACCGAGGAGGGGAACTTCGATCTCGTCGGCAACAACATGCCCGTCTTCTTCATCCAGGACGGCATCAAGTTCCCGGACGTCGTGCACGCCGTGAAGCCCGAGCCGGATCACGAGATGCCGACGGGCGCGTCCGCCCACGACTCCTTCTGGGACTTCGTCTCGCTACAGCCCGAGGCGATGCACCACGTCATGTGGCTCATGTCCGATCGCGCCATCCCGCGCAGCTTTCGCATGATGGAGGGCTTCGGCGTCCACACGTTCAAGCTCGTCAACGCGCGCGGGAAGGTGAAGCTCTGCAAGTTTCACTGGAAGCCCGTGCTCGGCATGGCTTCGCTCGTGTGGGACGAGGCGCAGAAGATCTCGGGCAAGGATCCGGATTTCCATCGCCGCGATCTCTGGGAGGCGATCGGCAGCGGCGCGTTCCCCGAGTTCGAGCTCGGGATCCAGGTCGTCGACGAGGCCGACGAGCAGCGCTTCGGGTTCGACATGCTCGATCCCACGAAGCTCCTGCCGGAGGAGATCGCGCCGGTGCAGATCATCGGGAAGATGACGCTCGACCGCAATCCGCAGAACTTCTTCGCGGAGACCGAGCAGGTCGCGTTCTGCGTGCAGAACGTGGTGCCGGGCATCGACTTCACGAACGACCCGCTCATGCAAGCGCGCCTCTTCTCGTATCTCGACACGCAGCTCACGCGCCTCGGCGGACCGAACTTCGCCGAGATCCCGATCAATCGTCCGATCGCGGCGGTTCGCAACCACCAGCAGGACGGCTTCCATCGCGACACCATCAACACCGGAAAGGCGAACTACCACCCGAACTCGATCGGTGGCGGCTGTCCGTTCCTCGCGAGCAAGGACAACGGCTACTTCCACACGCCGGCGGCGATCGCGGGGCCGACCGTGCGTCATCGCAGCCCGACGTTCGACGATCACTTCAGCCAGCCCACGCTCTTCGTGAGCAGCCTGACCACGCCCGAGAAGCAGCATCTCATCGACGCGTGCAAGTTCGAGGTCGGCAAGGTCGAACGCCTGGCGGTTCGAGAGCGCGTGGTCCAGTGCTTCGCGCAGATCGATGCCGAGCTCGCCGAGAAGGTGGCCAAGGCGGTGGGCGTCGCGATCCCGAAGGCAAAGGTCGCCGCGCCGCGTCCGGACGGACCGAAGGTCAAGGGCAAGCCGCTCACCGCTTCGCCGGCGCTCAGCATGGAGGTCACGAAGAAGCCCGGCATCGCGACGCGTAAGGTCGCGATCCTCGCCGAGGACGGCGTGCGCGCCGACGACGTGAGCACGGTCAAGAAGGCGCTGCTCGCAGGCGGCGCGATCCCCGAGGTGATCTCCGGAGCGCTCGGCGTCGTCGAGGCCGACGACGGAAGCGAGATCGCCGTCGACAAGACGCTCCTCACCGTCGACTCGGTCCTCTACGACGCCGTGTACGTACCGGGAGGCGAGGACAGCATCGCGGCGCTCGGCCTGCAGACCGATGCGCAGCACTTCGTGATGGAGGCGTTCAAGCACTGCAAGGCGATCGGCGGGAGCGCCGAGGGTGCTCGGTTCGTCGCGCGCGCCGTGCTCCCCGCAACGCGTCCGGCGCCGCCTGCTGCGAAGCCGAGCGCAAAGGCGACCGCGAAGGCGAAGAAGGGGACGGCTCCTCCGGTCACGCCCGCTCCGGCCGGCAGTGCGGCATCGTCGCCGGGCGTCGTCCTGGCCGACGCCGCGACGCCGGCTTTCGCGAGGGCTCTCGTGGCTGCGATCGGCATGCATCGGCACTGGGCGCGGCTGGAGAAGGATTTGATGCCCGCCTGAGCGGCGCCGCGACGCTCTCCCTTGACGGCCGCGCTGCGCCGGGCTCACGTTGACTGGGGGACGGGGGAATCAAATTGCAAACTGCAACGAAACGGACGGCTCACCTCGTGAGCGCGCACCGCGCGAGCGATCCTCGGCGATCGACGGCCGCCTCTCACGAACGTCAACGCGCATCGGTGATCGCTGCGCTTTCGGAGCTCGCCGCCGAGGTCCAGAGGAAGCGCACCGTGGCGTCGGTCCTCGAGACCGCGGGCAGAGGTGTGCTGCGGCTCGGAATGCGTCTCTACGCGTTCCAGGTGAGCGGCGAGGATCTCGTGCTTCATTCGCTGGCCACCGCTCGATCGCGGCTGATCGCGATCGAGGGGCACATCGGACGTCCGCTGCGCGGGCTGCGGGCGCCCATCTCGTCGCTGCCGCTCGCCAGCGAGGTGGTGAGGGCGCGACGGATCATCCACCGCGACGACCTCGATCTGTTCCACTCGTTCATGCGCGAGGCGACGAACTTCGATCCGGCGTCGCTCGACGCGTCGCCCGAGACGGCGGGCATCAACAACGGCGTGCTCGCGCCGATCTTCGTGCGCGACGAGCCGTGGGGTCTGCTCGGCGTGGTGTCTCCCACGCTCACGGGCAACGACGCGGATGCGGTGTCTCTCTTCGCGACGCACGTCGGCTCGGCACTCGAAGTGGCGGAGTCGATCGAGACGCTCGAGAAGACGAATCGCGAGCTCTCGACGTGCTACGCGGAGCTCGCGCGCGCGCAGGCGGAGCTGATCGAGCGTGAACGGCTCGGCGCGCTCGGCGAGCTGGCCGCCGTGGTCGCTCACGAGATGCGCGATCCGCTGTGCGTGCTCTTCAACTCGATCGGCGGCCTGCGCGACTTCGTGTCGTCCGGCGCGCCGCCCGAGAAGCTCGCCGATGCGACGGCGTTCGCGGCGATGGCGGACGAAGAAGCCGCGCGCCTGAACCAGATCGTCTCCGACTTGCTTGGTTTCGCGCATCCGCATCCCCCGGCGCTGCGCGTGGGCTCGCTGCTGCCGGTGCTCGAGGCAGTGGCCTCGGCGACGGCGCCCGATGGACGCGTGCGCATCGAGATCGACGGCGAGCTGCCGCCGGTGGAGCTCGATGCGTTGTTCCTCCAGCAAGCGCTCCTCAATCTCGTGCTGAATGGTCTGCAGGCGATCGCGAAGGACGGCACCGTGACGGTGCGTGCGTCGACGACGACGGTGGGCTCCGACACGTTCGTATGCGTCGACGTGAGCGACGACGGCCCGGGCATCCCGGCAGACGTGCGAGCGAGCATCTTCGAACCGTTCTTCACGACGAAACCGTCAGGCACGGGCTTGGGGCTCGCGGTGGTGAAGAGGGTCGTGGATGCGCATGGGGGGAGGCTTGCGGTGGAGTCGGGGAAGAGGGGGACGCGATTTGGGGTGATGCTGCCGGCGGTGGGGAAGTAGGGAGCAACTTTTTGGGCG
>JAQBQJ010000212.1 GCA_028287065.1 Labilithrix sp.
GCGATCGCGGCGCACCTCGCGACGATCGACGGCGCGCTCGCGGCGTCCGGCAACCCGCCGATGCCGGACGGAGGCGACGACACGCTGCCGGACGCCGCCGCGCTGACCCCGCAACCGGAGGCGGGCGGCTCGGCGCTCCAGACGCCGGCGCCGGATGCGTCGACGTTCAACGACCAAGACGACGGCTTCGGGCATGACACGGGCGGCTGCAGCGCCTCGCGTCCGTCGCCGCCGGCCTCGCTCCTCCTCTTCTGTGCCGTGGCGCTGACGTTGCTCGCCAGCCGCCGCGCCGCCCGTCCTTAGTTCCGTCACCCGTCCTTAGTTCCGGCGGCTGTCCTTAGTTCCGGCGGGGGCGGGGGGATGTGGCCTCGGGGGCACACCGGTCTGACTGCGGGTTCATGGGGGAGGCGCGCGCGCCTCCGGGAAAGCGCGGAGAGAAGCGAGGGGCACGCGGGTTGCAGCCCGGCGGGGCGATGCGCTCTTTCTTCCTTTGCTTTCTCGCGGTCGCGGCTTGCTCCGGGCACGTTCAGGGGAGCGGCGAGCCCGACGACGGCTCGCTCGCTCATCCGAGCGTCCAGCCACTTCAGTGCGTCGCACGCGACAGCGCGATCTGCGGCGACCTCCAGCGAAAATACGACGACGAGCCGCCTCGCACCGGCGCCCTCGTTTGGGCGCAGCTGTCGATCGGCGCGACCGCTCCCGATCGCGCCGCGACCACGCCGCAGGTCGCCCTCTACGAAGACGGCACGCTGCGACGCTCGCCCGTCATCCGCAACCTGACGTTCAGCGTGACGCCGCCGCGCGGGCTCCTGCTCGCGAAGGTCGCCGCATCGTCGCTCGCGAAGGTCCGCGCCGACGTCGATGCGCTCGCCGAGGCCGACTTCCGCGCGTTCTTCTCCCCGGACGAGCAGCCTGCACGCGAGAGCAGCGAGGCCTACGACATCCTCGACGTCGGGACGAGCTCCGCCTGCCTGCACGCGCTCGCCGACTCGCGCTCGTCCTGCAAATCCGCGGCGATCGGGCAGCTCCAGGCCGATCTCGGCGCGCTCGCCGCCGCGGCCGAGCTGCGCTGGCGCGAGGCGCAGGTCGGAACGGTCTCGCTCGGCGCGCCGATGACCGTCGACGGAGAATGGCCGCTCGCCGACGAGCGCGCCGTCGAGGGAGGCTCGACCTTCACGCAGACCGACTGGCAGACGATCGGCACGACGGGCCTATTCCGCCTGCACAGCGGAGACTACGTAGAGGTCAACCTCGCCACCTCCGACGGCAAAGGCGGCATGTACGTGTATCTTACACGCATGGCCGCCGTGCCGCTCGGCGACGACGTCGCGCCGCTCCGCGACGAGCTCCTCGCCAACGCCGGGCGCTACGTGACGAGCAAGGGCGAGTGGCTCGGGGTCCAGCTCGCGGCCGATCGCTTCCCTGCATTCAAGAACCACGAGGTCGCCGTCGTCTCTTCGAAGACGACCGGCCCCGCGCAGGTCTTCTACCTCTACGTCATCGAGCAGCTCGATCTTCGCCGCGAAGGCGAGATCGCGCTGCTCGCGTCTCCGTAGCGTTCACTTCTTCTCGCCGTCGCGCGGGCCGGGGCCGCCGAACGTGCTCTGGCCCATGCACATGCCATCGGCATACGCGACGCGATGCGCCTCCTCGGGGCCGAGCGACTGCGCGAGATCGCCCTCGAACGACTTCATCTCGCCGGTCAGCGCGAGGAACATCTTCGTCACCGGAGACATCCCGTCGTTCGGGACCGGCATCGGCCGCAGGCCCGCGCGGATCTCGGCGACCTGACGCATGGCCTCGTTCGCCACGTCCTTCTCCTTGGCCTGCGCGAGGTCGAGCACGAGATGGATGCACGTGCTCATTCCGACCTTCTCCGCGACTTCCAGGCTCCCGATCGCCTGGCCGCACAGCGGCTTGATCGTCGACCACAGACGCTGGTTCGACTTCGCGTAGGCGTCTTGCAGCGCCGGCCCGTCGTGCGGCGCGAGCGCGAGCTTCTGCAGCTGGTCGGGCGTCGCGACCCATCCGCCCGGACGTTTGCACGGCATCATGTATTTGATGGTGCCGTCCTTCGCGAGCTCCTTCCAGTCGTCCGTCCCGAGGTCGAAGTCCGAACGCGACTTCGGCGCGGAGCCGTCGCCCTTCGACGCGAGCTTCTGCTCCGTGTTCTTCAGCGTCTGCTCGAGCTCGAGCTTCTGCGCCGCGATCGCCTCGAGGCGCGCGCGGTACTCGCTCACCTGCGCGACGAGGTTCTCGTTGGCCTGCGCGAGCGGCGCGTCGCCCGCGGCATTGGCGGCGACCTTCGCGTCGAAGGTCTTCTGGCCCTCGCCGAGCGCGCCGCTCTTCTTCACGCCGTCGTTGCCGACCTGCGCAGCCTCGCCCGCGCCGAGATCGACGCGCTCACCGGCATGCGACACGGCGACCTTGCCCTCGTACACGGCCACGAACGCGAGCGCGCTGAGGGCCGCGCCGATCACCCCGGATTTCACATCACGCTTTTCCATGTCCACACCTTCGACCTTGCTGCCCTGTCCTTCGCCGCGGATCTTCACGGCGAAGCACGTCCCCTTGACCTCCACGTCGCCAGCGGGCGTGTGCACGCGGAAGCGCGCGCCCGGCTCGACGCGGTAGAACACGTCGCCGTGCGCCTGCACGACGTCGTCACCGTCCCACTTCACCTGCGCGCCGGCCTCGAGCACCGCGCGTGCGCGCGAGCCGATCGAGACCTCGATGCGATCCTTCGCGATGGCCTCGCCCTGCGCGTCGGGCATGCCCGTCACGCGTACCGCGAGGGCCGCCGCCAGCGCGAGCACGCCGGCCGCTCCGCCCGCGACGCCCCATCGGCGCGCCCTGCTCTTCGACTTCACGTCGACGGGCGCGGCCTTCTTCTCCTCCGCCCGGACCTGCCCGAGCACGCGCTCGGCGAAATCCGACGGCGGCAGCTGCGGCTCCCACGACTCGAGGTCGATCTTGTCGTCGTCGCTCACGGCGTCCTCCACTCGCTCTTCAAGGCTTCGCGCATCTTCTCGCGCGCACGGAACAGACGCGTCTTCGCCGTGTTCTCGGGGATCTCGAGGGCATCGGCGATCTCGAGGATCGACAGCCCATGGAGCTCGGCGAGGACCAGCGCGGCACGCTGATCGTCCGGCAACGTCTTCGCGGCCTCGGCGATCGCGCGTCCCAGCTCACGCCGCTCGAGCGCGATCTCCGGCGTCGAGCCCGTCGACGAATCGTTGCTGTCGTCGAGCGGCGTCTGATCGAGCTTCTTCTTCTTGCGCGCGTCGAGCGCGAGACGCGTCGCGATCGTGAGCAGCCACGTGGACGGCTTCGCAGGTCCGTCGAGGTCGAAATCCGGGAACGCGCGATAGGCGCGCACGAACGTCTCCTGCGCGAGGTCCTCGACCTCGGTCCCGTGACCCAGCATCCGCGAGAGCAGCGCGAAGACCATCCGCTCGTACCGGACGACGAACGCCCGGAACGCCATGGGATCCTGCGCTCGGCACCGCGCGAGTACGCTCGCGTCGAGCGGCGCGGGGTGGCTTCCCTCGCGGCTCCGCGGGAACGCGACGGTCATGGCAACGGCCATCATCGCCCAGTGTCACGAGCGGCCGCCCGAAAGGTTCCCCGGGGTTCCGATCTTTTCTTCGAATCACGGGAAAAGACGCGGCGGGCCGACGTCCGGCAGACGTCCGCTCGCGAGAAAACGGCTCGAAAACAGGTGAATTCGCTCGATCTGGGTGTCGTCCAGGAACACCGTGCCGCCGGCGGTCCGGACGTACGACATCAGGTTGTCGGGGACGTCCGTATGGCCGTTCCCGAAGAAGTGTCCGAGCTCGTGGGCGAGCACGGTGCGGGGCGCCACCGCAGACAGGATCAGGAAGCGCTTTCCGTCCGGCTTGCTCGTCCACGCGACGCCCTTGCGGAAGCGCCCCGGCTCGTCGACGTCCTCGAGGGCGGAGACGACGAACACGTCGATGACGTTCTTCTCGACGAGCGGCGCGAGCGCATCGCGATCGGCGCGCGAATGCATCTCGGCGTGGGTGTCGGAGATCTCGCGGCGCATCGTCCAGCGAAAGCGAACGCCGACGGGACCGTAGAGCGCGTTGGCGTCTTCGATCTGCTGGGCGATCCAGGGATCGTCCTGTGCGGGATGGCCGTCCTTCGTCGCGACGGCGATCGAGATCGGGAAGGTGACGTCCATCGGCGCCGCGTCGGCGCGATCGACTCCGAGCACCAGCACGAGCACGAGCGCGAGCACGACCGGCGCGCGCATCGGTCAGCTCGCCTTGCGCTTCAGCACATCCCGCATCGCGGGATGGCGCTTCACCTGCGCCAGCGCCTGACCAAGCAGCGTCTTGCCCGGCTCCATCTTGTGCCACGGCGACGCGCCGCTCGGATGCGGGAGCGGGACGACGTCGACGTCGACGTCGTGCCAGCGCGTGCGGAACACGCGGCCGACGATGGCATCGAGCTTCTTGCCGGCGACCTCTTTGCCGAGCACCTCGGTGATCGCGAGCGAGCCGACCGCGAGCACGAGCTCGGGCTTCTGAATGGCCACCTCGCGCTCGAGGAACGTCCGACAGCGCGCGATCTCCTCGAAGTCCGGCTTGCGATCGCCGCCGCCGCTCGCCTTGCCCGGGAAGCACCGCGCGACCGCCGCGATGTAGACGCGCGCGCGGAAATCCTCTTCTCCGATGCCCATCGACTCCTCGAACCATCGGAACAGCGTCTTGCCCGCGGTCCACGCGAACGGCCGGCCGAAGCTGCCTTCACGCGGCCCCGGCGCCTGTCCGACGAGGATGACCTTCGAGAGCACGGCAGGCCCGTGGACCACCGGTCCGATCATCTTCGGACACGCGCGACAGCCGTCGAGCTCACCATGGAGCGTGCGGAGGCGGACGATCTGCGAGGACACGGGATGTCCTTAGCAAAGATGAACGCTGCGGTCAGTCCCACGCGCGCAATCGCGAGCGGAGCCGCCCCACGAGGCCCCATGCCGAGTCGCGACGCAACGTGATCCCGATCATGATCCCGAGGATCGCGAGGCCCGACACCGACAGCAGCACGAAGCCGATGCGGTGATCGCGGAGCCCCGCGTGCACGAGGTTCGCGATCACGTCGAGCGTGAGGAAGAGCGTGCCGAGCGCGAGATAGGCGCGGACGCGGAGCACGAGGCCGGCGACGACACCGAGAAGGCACACGACGCCGAAGATGACCGCGTAGGTCCCGCCGTCCTCCGCCGCGCCGAGCCGGAACGTGAGCATCAAGCCCGCCGGTAGATAGAGCAGCGCGCCGCCGACGATGCGCAGCGCCGAGCGTGCGGCCGGCGTCATCTTCGGCGCGAAGATCTGCGCGAGCGCCGTGACGAAGATGCCGACGGGACCGACGAACACCTCGGCCCCGTCGAGGCCTTGGGCGACCGCGAACACGACGAGCGCGAGGTTCGCCGCAAGCGCCGCGAGCGAGCCGAAGATGCGGCTCCGCTCGACGTACGCCATCGCGCCGTAGAGCACGCTCGAGCCGAGCGCGAGGCCGGCGGCTTCGTTCGTCGCGCCGCTCGCCGTCAGGAACATGAGCGCGATCGGCAGCACCGCCGCGAAGCGACGCGTGGCATCGGCGACGACGGGGACCTTGCGACGTCGCGCGACGACCGCGACGCCGAGCAGCGAGAAGCCGTAGAGCAGGCCGATCATCGCGTCGACCTCGGGACGCAGCCGGAACGACCGCGTCGCGAACGCATAGAACGCGACGAGCAACGCCTCGACGAGCGCGACGTGACGCGCCGTGCCCTGCCACGCGACCGCATGAAGGCTGACCACGACGAGCAGACCGAGCGCACCGACTCCGCACGGGCCCTCCATGAAGCCGCCCGTCTCGCGCGTCGCGACGAAGAGGCACATGACGATGGCGCTCGCGACGAGCACGACGTCGCGTCCGAGCGACAGGCCGCCCTCGGCATCGTCGCGACGCGCGCGCGCCGACGAGAACGCACCGGCGTGAGCGATCGTCGCCGCGACCGCGAGGCTCACGGCGAGCAGCGGACCGTTGCGCGAGACGAGCATCACGACGGCGACGTCGCCGGTCGTTCCGGTGAAGGCCGCGGCGAACCAACCTCCTGCGATGCCGAGCAGTAGCGGAGGAACGACGAGCACCAGCTTCGCGAGCCCTCCGCGCCACGCGAGGCCGGCGAGCGTGACGACCGCAGCGAGGATCGCGAACGTGAGCGACGGCGCATACGAGACGATCCACTGCGTATCGAGCGCGCGCGACGCGAGGGCGACCACGCTCGGCGCGGCGGCATCGGCGGACGTCGCGCCGCCTGCCGCGAGCGCGTATGCAACGGCGATGATCGAATAGGCGAGCGCGACGAGCTGCGTGGCCGCGAGCGCAGTGGGATCCTGACCGCGCGATCCGGAGACACGACGTCCGGCCGCGACGACGGCGAGCGCGAGCAGCGCGATCCCCGAGCCCGCCCACACCGGAACGATCGCGCCCGATTGCGCGAGCGCATGCACGAGCACCGGAGCGCCGAAGACGAGCGGCACCGCACGATACGAAGGAGACAGCGCAGCGGCCGCGAGCGCGCCGGCGATCGCGAAGGCGATCGCCGCCGGCAGCGACGGCTGCCAGGCGAGACCTAGCGTGAGCAGCGCGGAGGCGATCGCGATCGGAACGGACAAGCCGCGCTCGAGCTCGGACGCCTCGTGGTCGCCGCGCGCGAAGACCGTGCGGCGCAACGCGATCGCGAACGCGGGCGAGCGTGTCGTGGCAGCGAGGACTGCTGCGAGCGCAGTAGTCCCCACGGCGAGCCCGAGCCAGCCGCGGTTCCAGATCGCGAGCTCCGTGTCGCCCGGAGAGAGAAAGCGTGTAGGATCCAACCAATCGACGCGCGCCGCTTCGGCGGTGGCGGCGGGGACCCAGCGGCCGCCCGGCGGATCGAGCGGCACGAGCGCCGGACCCGTGAGCGCGCGCTGCGCGAAGGCGAGCATGCACGCGAACGCCGCGAGCAGGAGCCCGCCGTGCAGGAGCGGCTCGCGTCCGTACGAGCGATACAAGAGGAGAGCGCCCAGCGCGCTGCCCGCGAGGAGCAGCGGCGGAACGACGGCGATGCTCCGCGTGGGCGTCGGCCCGCCGACGAGCACGGCGTCGACGAAGAGGAGGAGCGCGAGCGCGAGCACGCCGAAATGCGCGACATGGTGATAGCGCGGGCCGTCGTCGGGGCGATCCAGGCCGCGGCCGAGGCGCGGTCCGATCTTCACGACGCCCCGCGCGAGGAGCCACACGAGGACGATCACGATCGAGAGGCGGAAGCCGACGACGTCGGGCGGGAGCGGGCGGCCGATGCGGTAGGCGACGGCGGTGAGGCCGATGATCGGCGCGGCGAGCCAGAGCGTGACGACGTTGCCGCGCGCGTGGAAACGCTCGAACGCGCGCGTGGAGAAGGCCGCGAGCGCGGTGCAGAGGAGGGCGGCGAGCCCGGCGAGGACGAGGGTGCGGCTCGCGTCGCCCTTGTCCGATGCGCCGAGCCAGCCGAGCGCAGGCAAGAGCGCAAGCAGCACCAGGCCCACGGCGGTGAGCGCGAAGCCGTCGAGCATCGTCCTTGGTCCGCCGGTGAACGGAAGAGGGACGATGCCATGGAGCGCACGGCCGAACTTGGGTGCGTCCGCCGGCTTGGGTGCGCGCAGCGCCGCGATCGCAGCGAAGGCCGCTGCGACGATCCCGAAGAACCATGCGCCGTCGACCGGCCCACGCGGCCCCACGTAGACATGGGCGGCGAGCGCCAGCGCGACAGCGGCTTGCGCCGCGGCGACCGCGCTTCGATCGCGGAACGTACGAAGCGCGAGGACGAGCGCGAGCGACGCCGCCGGGAGCGCGAGCCATTCCCGCTCCGCGAAACCGAACGACGGCATCGCGATCATCGACGCGGCCTCCGCTCCGAGCGAAGGCGCCCGCG
>JAQBQJ010000217.1 GCA_028287065.1 Labilithrix sp.
AGCGCGCAGTCGCCGCTCGCGCTCGATCTGTCGACGAGCGCCGGCGCGGGCTCGTTCGCATCCGGTGCAGGCGCGGTGGCGCGAGCGGGTGGCGGCGCCGCGCTCGTGTGGCGTCGCGGCATCCGCCCGTCGATCGGCCTTGCCGCGCAGTACGTATTCCCATTCGACGCGGGCTCGGAGGTCGCGCTCGCGCATGTCGGAGTCACGTCGATCCGCAGCGCGGCGGCGATCGAGGTCTTCGGCAGCAGCGCGTTCGCGCTCGACCTCGCCGCCGGCGGAGGCGTCGACGTGCTCAGCGTCGAGCCGCGCTCGAACGTGCTCCCCGCGAATCGCCTGGGTACGCCGGCGAGCCGCGTCGATCCCATCGCGACCGCGGGGATCACCGGGCACCTCGCGATCGCTTCGGGAACGGCGCTCTCTCTCTTGGTCGGCGCCGACGTCGACTTTGCATCACGCCGGTGGGTGGTCGAGAGCGACGGCCGACGCTCGGATGCGTTCGCGCCGTCGCGCGTCCGGCCGCTCGCGATGATCGGCTTCACGTTCTCCGCGATCGGCGAGCCGCGCTTTGCCTCGCGCGAGGTCGCGCGATGAAACGAGCGGGCATCGCAAGGGCCGCCTTGGCGGTGATCGCCGCGGTCGTGTTTGCGCCGGCGTGCGCCGACGAGGAGATCTTGCTCGCCCACGTGCCGCCCCAGCGCGGCGGGCAAGACCCCGGGGCGTCGCGCTGCACGGACACGAAGGACTGCTCGCGGAGCGGCTACTGCGAGAAGGCCGCGTGCGACGACGTCGGGGGCACCTGCGAGCCGCGTCCCGTCGTGTGCGACGAGCAGCCGAGGCCCGTGTGCGGATGCGACGGCATCACGTACTGGAACGACTGCCTCCGGCGCGCGGCGGGCGTCCCTGCGGCGTCGCAAGGCGAGTGCGGGAAGAGCGCGATCGCGTGTGGGATGAAGCGCGATCCCAATCGACCTCCCGGAACGGATCCGGGCAGCCCCGGCCCGCTCGTCGAATGCCCAGCCGGCGCGATCTGCGCGCGCCTGCTCCCGTTCGGCACCGAGAGCCCGACGCCTTCTCCCGACGACTGCCCGGTCGACGTACTGGGGACGTGCTGGTCGCTCCCAGCCGTGTGCCCGACGGCGGATTTGGGGGTCGATCGCTGGACCGCATGCGGCGTTGCGAACGCGCGCTGCGTGACGACGTGCGAGGCCATCATGAGCGGCGAGGTCCACAAACGTGCGAAGGCATGTCCTTGACGGACATGCCTTCGCGTCGTTGATCCGTCGTGTCGCGTCGAGCCGTCTAGGCCTCGTTCACTTCCCCGCGGGACGAGCCGACTCGAACGCCGTCTTCACGCACGTGTCGTGCGCCTCGAAGCACGGCTTGCGATCGCCGCCGCCTTCGACGCACGCGTCGAGGACCTCGTTGCACGCCTGGATCGCGGGCGGCGGCGGGAGCGGGACGTGGTCGCAGAAGTCGGGGCGCTCGCCGCCGTCGGGACCGCGAGGCTTGCTGCCCGCGCCGTCCTTCGCACCGTCACCGCGGCCGCTGCCGTCGTTGCCGGGCTCACCCGGACGCGGCGGAGGAGGCGCGCCGGGCTCGGCGCCCGCCGCGGGATCCGTCTTCGGCGGGCCCGCGTTCGGATCGTCGCCGGGCGCCGGAGGCGGCGGCGGGCCGTTCGGATCGGCGTCCGGCGGGCGCGGACCGTCGGCGCCGGGACCGCCCTCGCAGCCGTCGCGACCGCCTTCGCCTCCGCGTTCGCCGCCTTCACCCTTCGCCCCGCGCGGATGCTTGCCCGGAGGAGGACCGCAGTGCGGGCCGGCACCGGCTTCCGCGGGCAAGCAGTCGACGAGGGCTGTCTTGCACGCGCCGATGTCGGCCGACGCCGCGCTCCTGCACGCTTCGAAGGTGGTGAAACAGGCCTTTGCCGCCGCGCGCGTATCGTCTTCGCTGCTCTTCGCTTCGGTGAGTGCTTGGGCAGTGGTGGTGTCGTCGGCCGTCGACGTCGTTGCGCCGCACGCGGTGAGCGCGGCGATCGACAGGATTCCGGCGGCGTACGACACGAACGAGCGCGGCGTCTTCTCGACGAGAAGACGCTCGGAGAGTTTTCGGGACATGGTCGACTCCTGGCTTCGATGAACGGTTCCTGGAAAGCCCCAGGCTCGACTCCGTAGGGGGAGGCACACCACGTCTCGGATCACTCGTCCGTGTCGATTTATGAAGCAAGCCGTCGCGGCGCATTCCAAGCGCTCGTTTTGCGCAGGTTCGAGACCATGAGGACCGAGACCCACATTCGATACGGTCGCCACGTCGACGCGATCGCCTCGGCGTCGGCTACCGTCGGCGTCGTGCCGAGCGCATAGGCCTCGGCGATCGCGCGCAGCACGCGCGGCTCCGCGGACGGCAGCTCATCGATCACGCCGCAGCCCCGCATGACGATGTGCTGGGCGGTCCACGGTCCGACGCCGCGGATCGTGCGCAGCTCGGCGACGGCGTCGGCGAGCGGCATCGCGCGAAGACGCGCGGAGTCGAGCCTCCCGTCGAGCGCAGCCAGCGCGACGGCGCGCAGTCGCGCGACCTTCTCCGCCGCGAGCCCCGGGAACGCGTCGAGCTCGACGAGCCGCTCGGGCGAAGGCGACGCATGATACGTGCGGCCGAATCCGACCGCGGTGGATCCGGTCGCGATCGCGAGGCGCTGCTTGATCGCCGCAGCGACAGGCATCGTGATGCGCTGCGCGAGCACGCCCCACACCGCGGCCTCGTAGGCCGACGGAAAGCAGACCGGCCGGAACCCCGGCGTCGCCTCGAGCAGCGCGCGCACCGCTGGGTCGCGAGCGGCGACCTCGGAGAGACCCCGCGCATCGTGATCGAGCGAGAGGATCCGTGCGACCTGCGTGGCGACCGCCGCCTCGTCGACATCCGCAGGGGCATCCGCGACCTCGACGATCACCTCGCCGTCGTCCTCACGCTGCGAGATCGCAACGGCCAGCGGCACGTGCCGCGTCTCGTCGAGGAACCCGATCGCGAGCCTCCCGTCGTCGAGCTGCGCCGAAGCTCCAGCGGCGGGCGTGAAGCCGCACAGGAACCGAGCCGATGCGTCGAGCGAGTAATCCCCCTGAGGCATGATGCGAACCGTCTTGTTCATCGTGAGACCGTACGACCGCCGCGTGTCAGCCTAATGTCAGGGTTCCCCAAAAAACGAACCGGGGAGCGGAACCCCGTTCGAACCTCACCGACCGGACCCCGGTTCGTTTTACGAACCAGGGTCCGAAAACGAACCGGGGTCCGAAAACGAACCAGGGTCCGAAAACGAACCAGGGTCCGAAAACGAACCGGGGTCCGAAGACTCCAAAAACGAACCAAGGTTCGAAGACTCGAACTAAGGACGGGTGACGGAACTAAGGACGGGTGACGGAACTAAGGACGGGGAAGCGACAACCGCGGTGCCGGTCACGCCTCTCCGGCGCCTCAACGCCATTCACGGAGGCGGACGTTCCGATCTCGCGCACGTCGCCGGTGGCGCGTGTCTGGCACCAAACCGAGCGGAGGGGGTTCGGCGAGTGGGCCTCGCCTGTCCGCGTGGGAGCAGCGAGACATCCCAG
>JAQBQJ010000225.1 GCA_028287065.1 Labilithrix sp.
CACTTCGTGCCCGAGAAGTACTGAAGCCGTAGAGCCAGCGTCTCACGGCCCGGACGACGACGGGTCCTCCGACGAATCGGACGGCGGCGCAGCGTCCGACGTTCGAGGTCTTCACGTGGTGTGGCTCCGGGTAAGGGCGCGCATCCGTGCGCGACGGAAGAGGCCTTTCGCAACGGTCTTGCCGGCCGCTTTGCGGCTGGAAATGGCGCAATCCGTGGCCTTTCGCGGCAAACCGCGAGCGGCGGTGGCGCTTGTCGTGACACGGCCTCGTCACCCGTTCGGAGACGCGTCGGGCTGGCCATGCGCCAGCCCGGCACAATCGCGATAGGCTGTCCGCCCTCATGCGATCCGCATCGAAGCTCCTCTCCTCTTCTCTCGCCTTCTTCGCTCTCTGCGTGGTCGTCGCGTGCGCCGGCGCACCGGCGAGCCCGCCTCCGCCTCCCGCTCCGCCGATCGCGACGGCGAGCGCGACGAGCGCCCCGATCGCGCCGGTCGCCGCCGACGCAGGCGACGCATCGGCGAACGACGGTGGCGCGCGCGCGCCATGGCCCTACGCGACGCCGTCGACGGTGCGCTCCGCGAAGGGCATGGTCGTGACCGACAACTCGGTCGCGACGAACGTGGGTCGCGACATCCTCGCAGCCGGAGGCAACGCAGCGGACGCCGCGGTCGCGACGGCCTTCGCGCTCGCGGTCGCGTATCCCACGGCCGGCAACATCGGAGGCGGCGGCTTCGCGGTCACGCGCATCAAGGGCCAGGTCCGTGCGCTCGACTTCCGCGAGACGGCGCCCGCCGCAGCCACGCGCGACATGTACCTGAGCGCCGACGGCAAGCCGAAGCCCGAGGCTCGCGAGGGCATCAAGTCGGTCGGCGTGCCGGGGAGCGTGGCCGGCTTGTGGGAGCTGTACCAGAAGCTCGGTTCGAAGAAGAAGACGTGGGCCGAGCTCCTCGCGCCGGCGATCGCGCTCGCCGAGAACGGCTTCACCGTCGACGACGCGTTCCTCTCGACGCTCGACACCGCGGGCAAGCGCATGCTGAAGCATCCGGCGTCGGCGGCGCTGTTCTTCCCGAACGGCGCACCGCCCGCGAAGGGCTCGACGTTCAAGAACCCCGAGCTCGCGGCGGTGCTCAAGCGGATCGAGAAGGGGCCCAAGGGCTTCTACGAAGGGCCGACGGCCGAAGCGATCGTGGCGCAGATGAAGGCCGACGGCGGGATCATGACGCTCGCCGACCTGAAGAAGTACCAGGCGAAGTGGCGCACGCCGATCACGTTCAAGTACCGCGGCCACGAGATCACCTCGATGCCGCCGCCCTCGTCCGGCGGCGTCACGCTCGCGATGATCTGTCACATCCTCGAGGGCTACGAGCTCGCCAAGCTCGGGTTCCAGTCACCCGAGGAGCTGCACTACGTCTTCGAAGCGATGCGCCGCGCCTATGCCGCGCGCAACGCAAAGCTCGGCGATCCGGACATGGTGAAGATGCCGCTCGAGCAGCTCCTCTCGGATGCGTGGGCGAAGGAGCAGCGCGCGACGATCGCGCGCGACTCGGCCACGCCGTCGTCGGACATCGCAGCCGCCGGTCCCGCGAGCGCGAGCGGCCCGCACACGACGCACTTCTCGGTCGTCGATGCGAACGGCGACACCGTCGCGATGACCACGACGATCAACTGGTGGTACGGCTCCGGCGTGACGGTGAAGGGCGCGGGCTTCGTCCTCAACAACGAGATGGACGACTTTGCGGCGGTGCCTGGTACGGCGAACGGCTTCGGCCTCGTCCAGGGTGAGGCAAATGCCATCGCTCCGGGGAAGCGCATGCTGTCCTCGATGGCGCCCACCATCGTGACGGGACCGGATGGAAAGGTGGTCCTCGTCGCCGGTGCAGCGGGCGGTCCGACGATCATCACGGCGGTGTTCCAGGAGCTCTCGAACGTCGTCGACTTCCAGATGGACGTCGGCGCCGCGGTCGCATCTCCGCGATTTCACATGCAACATCTCCCCGACGAGGTCGCGTACGAGAAGGACGGCCTGAGCGAGGCGACCCAGAAGCGCCTCGAGGCGATGGGCTACAAGATGAAGGAGCGCGGTCACCTCGCCGACGCGCCCGCGGTCGGTCGCACGGGAACGGAATGGGTGGGTGCCGCAGAACCGAGGCGCATCGGCGGCCTCGCCGCCGGTCCTTAGTTCCGGCGGCTGTCCTTGGTTCCGTTAGTCTCCTCCGTTCCGCTGCGCGTCGCAGCGGATTTATGGGGAGGCGGGACGTTGCAATATCTGGGGTTCTTTCTCGTATTCATCGCGTTCGTCGGACTGCTGTTCGGACTTCTGCAGCACCTCAAGGGCAAGAAGATCCTCGCAGCGCCGTTCAAGAAGACGGGCGAGATCGCACAGAACCCCGGCGTCGCCGACGCGAAGGGCATCGTGAGCTGCGAGGGCGCCGTGCAGGCGCAGCAGCCCGCGATCGCTCCGTGCTCGGGCACACCGTGCGTGTACTTCGAGATCGAGGTCGTGCAGGAGTGGTCGAAGCACGTCATCACCGAGGACGGCTCGAAGACGGAGAAGGGCAAGGACACGATCCAGACCGTGAAGTCGGGCGGCGTGTTCTTCGTCGACGACGGCTCCGGTCCGGTCGCGGTCGATCCGCGCGAGGGCATGGATGTCGAGCTCGACAAGAGCTTCGAGCAAGAGCAGAACGTGTCGCACGGCGACGTGTTGTTCGGGCAGTTCCACACGCACGTCCCGCATGCGAGCGGCGAGAAGCACGGCACCGGCGTGAAGGTCGTCGAGAAGATCGTCCCGGTGCAGGGCGGCATGTTCGTCATGGGGCAGCTCGCCAACCAGACGATCACGAAGCCGAAGGGGATGATCGGCACGCTGCGCGCATCGCGTAAGGGCCGCGCGGCGCTCCTCGGCGCGACGAAGCGAAACTCGCTCATCGGCTTCATCGCCGGCGGTCTGATGGTCCTTCCCGGGGCGGGCCTCTCCATCTTCGCGGATGCGCCGGCGCCGGTCGCAGCGGGCGAAGGCGCGTGCAACATCCTCGATCAGTCGAAGCCGAACGAGTGGTGCAGCGGCAAGATCTACAACGACGACGGCAGCAACGTTCCGTTCACGGTCACGCAGGCCGGCTCCTTCGACATCACGGGCGGACCGCCGCGCGGCAAGAAGATCCCGGTCATCGCGTCGATCGGCGTGAAGGACGGGGCCGGGAAATCCATGGTCGCGGACGCACACGAGCACGCGTCGCTCGATCTGCAGCCCGGCAAGTACACGATCAACATCAAGGACTCGATCGCGG
>JAQBQJ010000233.1 GCA_028287065.1 Labilithrix sp.
GAGCACGAGCACGAGCACGAACGCGGGCGCGAGCTCCGCGCCGAGAGCGTGCGCGCGATACGCGTTGGGCACGGCGCGAATTGTTCGAGCGTCGGGAGCGTCATCGACACGCTGTTCCTCGGCGCGACGGTCGGAGGAGCGATCCTCGCCGCGGTCTGTGCAGCGATGAGGGTCGAAGGCGTGACCGTGGTGGGCAACGGCGCTCGCGTCAAACGCGTCGAAAGCGAAGACGCGCACGACGACGACGAGGCCGCCTCGTGATTGTCCGGTACGAGCCGTGGGGAGCCTGGATCAAGACGGAGACGACCGCCGCGCTCGTCGCGCTCGATCGCGACGGCGTGCGCGCGCTCGGTCTCGACGGCGGCGTCGTGTGGACGGGCGATTCGCGCGACGTGAGCCCGCCGATCGAGGTCCATCTCGCCGTGACCTCGCGCTGCGCGGCAGGATGCGAGGGCTGCTACCTCGATGCACGGCCCGACGGCGTCGAACCGCCCGCGGAGACCATCGAGCGCGCGTTCGATGCGCTCGCAGAAGCCGGGGTGCTCACGGTCGCGTTCGGGGGCGGCGAGCCGACGCTCCGCGACGATCTCGGAGAGCTCGCGCGCGCGGCGCGGAAGCGTGGCCTCACGCCCGTCGTCACGACGAGCGGCCTCGGTCTCGGCCCGCGCAAGCTCGAGCAGCTGAAGGCGTTCGCGCAGGTCAATGTCAGCTACGACGGCTCGAGCGACGCGTATGCGAGCGTCCGCGGGTTCGACGGCGCGGCGGCGGCGGAGTCGGCGATCGCGAGGCTCGCGGAGACGGGCGTCGTCGTCGGCGTGAACGTCGTGCTCACGCGAGACACGTTCGATCGCACGAAGGAGACGATCCGGCGCGCGGCATCGCTCGGCGCGTCCGAGGTGCAGCTCCTTCGCTACAAGCCGCAGGGCCGCGCGCGTGCGCTCGATTACCTCGCGAAGCGGCTCTCGCCGGAGCAGGCGCGCGGCCTCGGACCACTCTTGCGCGAGCTCGCGGCGGAGCACGAGGGGCGCGTGCGGATCCGGATCGACTGCGCGCTCGTGCCGTTCTTGTCGGCGGACGCCGAGCTCGCCTCGCGTCCCGAGGAGCTCGCGCGATGGGGTGTGCTCGGATGCGAAGCGGGCGACCTGCTCGGCGCGACGCGCGTCGACGGTCGCGTGGCGCCGTGCAGCTTCACGGCGCCGACCGACCTCCGCGTCGAGGACCTCGCGCGCGGCTGGGCGGACGAGCCGGGGATGGCGCCGTTCCGGGCGTATCCGAAGGCGCCGGCGGGAGCGTGTGTAGAGTGCACGCTTCGCACGGTGTGCAAGGGAGGGTGCAAGGTGGTTTCGGAGTATGCCGGGGAGGGAATCGCCGCGGATCCGGAGTGTCCGAGGGTAAGGGAGTGGGCGGGAGCGAGCGCGTGAGCGGGGGCGAGAGCGCGGGCGGGAGCGGGCGCGTGCGCGTCGGGCTTGCGGTGGTGGCGGCGTGTGGGAGTGCCGTCGGGCTTTACGGGGTGCTCAGGGTTGCGCAGGCGATCGTGTTTCCCGAGAGCGATCCGGCGATGGTGATCTGGAGCGAGCACGCGGGGTTTTTCTGGCGGGTCTGGACCGTCGGGTACATCGGAGGGATGGTCGGGATCCTCACGTGGATGGCGGCGGGGCGCGATGCAGCGCGCGTCGCGCGGGTGCTCGTGCGCGCCCTGCCCGTCGCGGCGGGGTTGCTCGCGGCGCAGGCGATCTTCGTCCCGTGACTTGCCGGGACGAGAGCGCCGCAACGATGAACGGCGCTCGCGCCAGGCCAGGCGATGCGATCCGATGCGAGAAGCTTCGGTGGCCGAAGCATTTGCGCAACCGCCAGAGGCCGCGGGACCCCGGCGCGCGAGAAGGTTAGACCACCAAATTGGTGGCCTGACGATCTCGGCGGAGACGGTCGCGTCCCCGGCTCCGACGCAAGTGGTCGAAATCACGTGCGACGAGCTCGGCCCCTCCGTTCCGTTCGCGTGTGGCATCCTCGAGGAGATGAGCGCGTCGCATCGCATCGCCGGCGTCATCGCGGCCATCGCCCTGGTCATGACGGCGTGCGGCGAGAGCACGCGCACCGCGCCCGTCGCGCCGGTCGAGACCGTCGTCGTCCCGACCTCGACCGCGCCCGCGCAACCGACCACGCCGCTGCCGCCCCCCGACGACCCGAAGCCCCCCTCCGGTCCGACCACGATCCTCGTTCCCCTCGACGACGGGCCGTCGCCGCCTGCTCCTTCTCCATGGCCGCCCGCGCCGAACGGAAACTGCGCTCCGTTCGACCGCGGCGCCGCCGCGACGGCGCTCGCGTCGGTCAACGTTCAGGCGTGCGCGCGGCCCGGAGGGATCCGCGGCGCCGGTCACGTGAAGCTCACCTACGCGCCGAGCGGACACGTCACCGCGGTCGTCGTCGACGGCGGCCCGTATCCCGGTACGCCGGAGGCCGCGTGCATCACGGCGAAGTATCGCGGCGCGCAGGTGCCGCCGTTCTGCGTCGGTGCCGCCGTCTCGATCGGAAAATCGTTCGCGCTGAACTAGCCGGTCAGTGCATCAGCTGGAGCTGCGCGAGCTGCAGCTTCGCTTCCGGCGTGAACTTCGACTCCGGGAACCGCCGGATCAACGTCCGCCACGTGTTCTTCGCGTCGTTCCACGCCTGGACTTCCATCTGGCACCACGCGAGCAGGTACAGCGCGTCGTCGTGCACTTCCTTGTCGACGGCGTTCTCGGCGAGCTGCGTGAGGATCGGGATCGCGTCCTTCTGACGGTTCAGATGGCGGTACGCCTCGGCGAGGCCCAGCCGTACGGAGGGGCCGATCGCGGCGTCCTCGCGGTACTTGATCGACTCCTCGAACGCAGACGCCGCCTCTTGCCAGCGCTGCACGCGGACCTTGTCCATGCCCTGCTGGTAGAGCTGCGCCGCGAGCTCGTTCTTCGCGCGCTCGACCGCGTCGCCGAACATGAGGGTCTCCGCCTTCGTCAGCGGCTGGCCCTTCATCTGCTCCCACTGCACGACGAGGTCGCTGCGCTTGCCCTGACGGACGAGCTCGTAGAACTTCGCGGCGCGCTCGTCGGCGGTCTTCCGCTCGTTCTCGCGCTCGATCATGCGCTTCACGTCCTTCTCGCGCTGCTCGCTGTCGGCCTTCAGCTGATCGATCTTGGCCGTGTACTGGTCGATGCGCGCGTCCATCGCGAGCTTCAACGCGGCGAACACGACGAGCACGAAGACGACATACGAGGTCGCGCTGCTCCACGTGATCCGCCGCTCGTACTGCTGCTGGCGCTTGGCGATCGAGCGGATGTCGGCGCTGAGCGCATTCGTGAGGTTGTTCGTCTTGATGACGAGCCCTCGCGACTCGATGATCTCCCGCTTGATTTCGCGGAGCTCCTCGTCGACCTCGTGGACCATTCGGCGGCACCTCTAGCACGGCGCAGGGCAGGGGAAAAACGCCGCGCGGACGCTTGCCTTGCCGGCCCACGCGCGGGCGTGGTAACCACCGCCCCGCCATGGCCAGCACGACCGACATCCGCAAAGGGCTCAAAATTCAGATCGACGGCGTGCCGTTCCACGTCGTGGAGCACCAGTTCGTCAAGCCGGGGAAGGGGCAGTCCTTCACGCGTTGCAGCGTCCGGAACCTCACGAACGGCAAGGTCGTCGAGAAGACCTGGAAGTCGGGTGAGTCCGTCGAGCTCGCGGACGTCGAAGACCGCAAGATGACCTACTCGTGGGAAGAGGGCGACAGCTACGTGTTCATGGACACGAACACCGGCGACCAGCTCTATGTCCCCAAGGACAAGGTCGGCGACGAGCAGCGCTTCCTCGCCGAGGGCCTGCAGTGCAATGTCACGCTCTACAACGGCAACGCGATCGGCGTGGACCTCCCGCCGAACGTCATCATGCAGGTCGTCGCCAGCGAGCCCGGGATCAAGGGCGACACCGCGAGCGGCGCCAGCAAGCCCGCCACCCTCGTCACCGGCGCGACCATCAACGTCCCTCTCTTCATCAAGGAGGGCGAGTGGATCAAGATCGACACGTCGAGCGGCCAGTACCTCGAGCGCGTCAACAAGCAGTGACCTCGGCGGTCGGAGACCCGACCGCGAGCTGTGCCTGATTGCGCGGAGCTCCTCCGTGGCGCATGCTTCGCTCCCATGCGTAGCTTGCTCGGTACGTTCGTCGTCCTCTCTGGCACCTTCGCGCT
>JAQBQJ010000242.1 GCA_028287065.1 Labilithrix sp.
TGACGGGAACGGCCGACACCGAGGCCGAGGAGTTCCACAAGACGTACAAGCTGTCCGTCGTCACGATCCCCACCAACAAGGAGATCAAGCGGACCGACTACGAGGACCTCTTCTACAAGACCGAGCGCGAGAAGTTCACCGCGGTCGTCAACGAGATCATGGACGCGCACGAGAAGGGCCGCCCTGTCCTCGTCGGCACGACGAGCGTCGAGAAGAGCACCGCCATCGCGAAGATCCTGAAGAAGAAGGGCATCGCGCACGCCGTCCTCAACGCGAAGCAGCACGAGAAAGAGGCCTACGTCGTCGCTCAGGCAGGTCGCAAAGGCGCGATCACCGTCTCGACGAACATGGCCGGTCGCGGCACGGACATCATCCTCGGCGGCAACCCGGAGATGCTCGCGAAGCTCGAGTTCAAGGAGCAGGGCAAGGACGAGACCGCCGACAAGGAAGAGTTCGACAAGGTCATCCTCAAGTACGAAGGCTCCTCGAAGAAGGAGGGCGACGAGGTCCGCGCCGTCGGCGGTCTCCACATCGTCGGCACCGAGCGCCACGAATCACGCCGCATCGACAACCAGCTCCGCGGCCGCGCAGGCCGTCAGGGCGACCCGGGCTCGAGCAAGTTCTTCCTCTCGCTCGAAGACGACCTCATGCGCATCTTCGCCGGCGACAAGGTGAAGTCGCTCATGGAGCGCATGGGCATGCCCGACGACGAGCCCATCGAGCACCCGTGGGTCACGAAGAGCATCCTCGACGCGCAGAGCAAGGTCGAAGGCCGCAACTTCGACATCCGCAAGAACCTGCTCGAGTACGACGACGTGATGAACGAGCAGCGCAAGACGGTCTACAAGATCCGCCAGCAGCTGCTCCTCGGCATCTACACGCCGGAGGTCCTCGACGACGAGGGCAAGGCGACGGGAAAGATGCGCGCGATAGAGCCGCTCGAGCGCCTCGGCGGCGACGTGAAGCAGGCGATCGTCGACATGCTGATCCACCACGGCACGCCGGTGCCGCAGGCTGGCGAAGAAGTGAAGCGCCCCAAGAAGGTCGAAGAGATCGAAGAGATCTACGACATGGAGCAGCTCCGCTCGGACATCTACCAGTTCTGGGGCTACCGCTTCGACTTCAAGGAGAGCGAGGCGAAGGAGCCGCAGAAGGTCTACGAGCGCTTGATGGCGGAGATCCCGTCGAGCCTCACGCAGCAGCGTGAGCGCTTGCTGGATCTCGTCGACGGCATCGTCTCGGCGATCGTCGAGGAGAGCTGCCCGCCGAACAAGCCGCCCGAGGACTGGGACTGGAAGGGCATCCGCGCCGCGTTCGTCGAGCACTTCGAGGGCAAGCCCGAAGAGTTCGAGCACCTCCACGACCCGTCCGATCTGGCGCATGCACTCTACACGAATGCGCTGAAGATCCTCGAGGAGCGCGAGAAGGAGATGGGCACCGAGCTGCTCATGCGCGTCTTCCGCCACTTCTATCTCGAGGACATCGACAAGCAGTGGGTCGAGCACCTCACGAACATGGAGCACCTTCGCGACGGCATCGGTCTGCGCGGCTACGGCCAGCGCGATCCGAAGCAGGAGTACAAGAAGGAGGGCTACGACATCTTCGTCACCATGATGGCGGCGGTGAGCTCGAACGTCGTCACGAAGGTGATGCGCGTGCGTCTCCAGAAGGAGAGCGAGATCGAGCGCCTCGAGCGCGAGGACTACGAGCGCCATGCGCGCGCGGCGCAGTCGCTGCAGCTCCGTCACGGCGGCGAGGCGGCGGACGGCGACGAGGAGCAGGCGGCAGCGCCTCCGCCTCAACGGCGTGCGCCTTCGGTGGCTCCGGTGAAGCGCGAGACGCCGAAGATCGGACGGAACGATCTGTGTCCGTGCGGCAGCGGCGAGAAGTTCAAGAAGTGTCACGGCGCAGCCCTCGAGGAAGAGGGAAGCGACGACGCTTCGGCGTAGTCGGCTGCGACACGGGCTGTCGCGACCGAGCCCGAAATCTCGACGCTCGACCTGACGATCGAGGAGCAGGAATGCGTGCGCGCTGCGTTGTGGTTCCTGCGCGCGAGGCTTGACGGCTGGAAGTATGTCGGACGAGCACTCCGCTTCGACGAGTCCACGTTGATCAACAGGCCGAACGGCAAGCGTGAGCATGGCCGTGCGCGTCGCGAGGATGGTCAAGGTCGGCGTGGACGATCTTCTCGTCGGGAAGTTCTCACCGCCCGGCGAATGCCCCCGGTGCGGCTACCGCGACACGCGGGACCCAAGAAAGGTGGTGAAGCGATGACGCGAAGAGAACGACTCGACTGCCCCTCAACCGTGGACGCCCGGCAATCGTCATCGGAAGGGTCCGGCGATGACGCGCGAGCAGTTCCTCGAGTGCGCGGCGGACATCTACGACGTGTGGCAGAACGGCAAGCCCGGCGCGCACCTCACGGTCATCGACGGAGGGAGGTCGAAGGAGGGCTAGCGCCGCGATTCGCGCGATGTGGTGTGCGGTGAGGTGATTCTGCCGGTCAGTGGCGTTGTATTGGTTCTGCTATTCGCGGGTACGGCAGGTGCAACCTGAGCATTATGGCGAACGTGCTTGTCATCGACGACGACGCTGATCAGCTTGGCCTTTGCAGGGAGCTTCTCGAACGCGCCGGTCATCACGTAACGTCAGGGAGCGGCGGTCGAGCAGGGCTGCTCTCGATGAAGACCGGCGTACTCCCGGACTGCGTGTTGCTCGATGTGGACATGCCGGAGATGAGCGGTCCTGGAATGGCCCACCAGATGCTGTTGAATGACGCTGGGGAGCAGAACATTCCGATCCTGCTCGTGTCGGGTAGGCACGATCTACCGGAGATCGCCGGTCGTATGGGGACGCCGTACTTCTTGACGAAGGCGACGCTCGATTACGGACAGAAGCTCCTGCGGATCCTTGCTCGTGCGCTTCGCGAGCGGCGGGGACCAACGACCGCTTAGGACGACCCGATAGTCCTAGCGTGATTAAGAGAGGGGGGTGCGACCTATGCTCCGCAATTTCATAGATGTAAATCGCGAGGCCATCCTCGCTCAAGCGCGAGAGCGCGTCATCAAACGCAGCGGCTCGTCAACGACGGACAAGGACCGAACGCGAGGGCTCCCTGTGTTCCTGGACCAGCTTGGCGAGGCGTTGCGCAAGTCAACGGCACATGAGGTGCTCGATCACACCGAGATCCAGCACAGCGCCCACCAGCACGGCCACGATCTTTATCAACATGGGCTGACCGTCGATCAAGTCGTCCACGATTACGGTGATCTCTGCCAGGTCATCACCGGCCTTGCCGTCGAGCAAGACAAGCCCGTGGGCGTTGACGAGTTCCGTACTCTCAATCTGTGCCTCGACGACGCCATCGCAGGCGCCGTGACGGCGTACTCGAAAGAGCACGACCGGGTGATTTCCGACGTAGGAACTGAGCGCTTAGGCGTCCTCGCTCACGAAATGCGCAACGTGCTGAACGCGGCGATGCTCGCGTTCGGGAGCATCAAGGAGGGCGTCGTGGCAACGTCGGGCAGCACCGGCGCAATGCTCGACCGGAGCTTTCTACGGTTGCAAGCACTCATTGACCGTTCTCTCGCGGACGTGCGGCTCGACGCTGGGATGCGCAACGTCGAACAAGTCGCGGTCCATGAAATCCTCGAAGGGGTGGCCGTCGGTGCCACGCTGGTGGCGCAGACACGAGGCGTTCAGTTCGCAGTGACGAGGATTGATCATACGGTCTTCATCGAAGGGGATCGGCAGATCATCGAGGCGGCAGTCGCCAACCTGCTTCACAACGCCTTCAAGTTCACGCGCCCAGGCACCACCGTGAAGCTCCGGGCGAACACGAACGCCACGCGCGTGCTCATCGAGGTCGAAGACGAGTGCGGCGGTCTCCCTGCGGGCAAGGCGGAAGACCTGTTTCGCCCGTTCGAGCAGCGAGGGTCCGACCGCAGCGGGGTCGGACTCGGGCTCTCTATCTGTCTCAAGGCAGCCAAGTCGAGCGGCGGCGAGCTTCTTGTCCGCAATCTGCCGGGCCACGGATGCGTGTTCACCCTCGACTTGCCGAGGAAGCCCCCGCCCGCCTTGGCCGTTGTCGATGGCGGCAAGGGTAAGTCGGCGGCGGGAGGCAGCGACCCGCAAGCACAACGAACCGAGACGCCCAAGGTGTGACAACCCGGCTCGTGCGGAACGCGAAGCGG
>JAQBQJ010000247.1 GCA_028287065.1 Labilithrix sp.
CTTGCGATGACGATCACTGCGCCGCCAACCTCACGTGCGTCGGCAAGCCCGGCACTCGCAAATGCTACAAGTTGTGCAAGGTGAGCTCGAGCGACTGCGGCCCCTCGCAAGTATGCGCGACGAGCACCGTGTTCAAGGACCCGAACTTCGGCACGTGCCAGAAGCCCTGAAGCGATCGGTCGGCTGTCCGCGGACAGCCTCGGATCTGTCCGGGCCACCCCTCTGCGCCGCCAAACGCGCGTAACTTCTCAGGCCGGATTTCGGCACCGAGCTTGCGAAGCAGCGATGCATGGCGAAGCTCGCGCGCGACATCGAGGCGTGGACCGGCGAGGAGTTGCTCGACGCCGTCCTCGCGTCGCGACGCGACGACGGACGTCGCGCCTCTACGCCGTCCGAGCTCGCAACCGGCCTACTCGCGGAGCTAGGCGGCTTCGCTGGACTCTCGCGCGCGACGATCGACGAGCTCGAAGCCCATCTTTCCGTCTCGTCGAAGGCATCCACGCGCGCTGGTGTCAAAGCGAAGGCGCGGCGGCTCGCGGCGGCGTTCGAGGTCGGTCGTCGCGCGGCTTCCGAGGCCGCCACACCAGAGCGCATCTCCTCTAGCGCCGACGTCGCGAAGTGGGCGGCAACGCGACTCTCGAGCCTCGATCACGAGGAGCTTTGGCTCCTCGCTCTCGACGGCCGCAGCCGACTCCTCGCCGTGCGCTGCGTCGCTCGAGGCGGCTTGCATGGCATGGGCGTTCGCGCCGCCGACCCGATCCGTCTTGCGCTACGGGCGGCGGCGACCGCGTTCGTGCTCGTCCACAACCATCCGAGCGGCGATCCCACCCCGAGCGCCGAGGATATCTCGTTCACCAAGCGCGTTGCTGCGGCTGCGGCCGTGGTCGGAACACCTCTCGTCGATCACGTCGTCGTCACGCGTGTGGCTTCGTGCTCGGTGCCATTAGACGCCGAGTCGGTCGCGGTCGCTTCGGGAGCGGTGTACGCATGACACCGCCCGATGAAGCCGCAGTGGATGGCCTCGCAGCGCTCGAGCGGGACGCGCGCGAACGCTCCACTCCAACGCGCCCGGACGAGCCGATCGCCCATCGCGGCGAGCCGAGCGCGAACGTCGCTCTCCGCGGGCAACGAACGCCAAGACGGCTCGCCGGCGGAGCTCGCCCCGCCGAGGTACACGAGACCGGCGCGGAGGCGCGAGGCAGTCGGAAACATCTCCCGCGCAGCAAGCGCGTAGACGTCGAGCTGAAACCCGTAGGCCCCTTCGGCACCGCCGCGAGCACTCTTGTAGTCCACCACGTCGACGTCGCCGTCAGGCCACACGACCACGAGGTCCATGCTTCCGCGCAGAACGACCGACCGCCCCTCCACGTCGTCGATGGCGAGAACGAAGGGGACCTCGCGTCGCAGCTCCGCGCCGCGCTCGGCGATCGTCAACGCGTAGGCCCCACGGAGGAAGCGAGCAACGCGGGCAACGATGCTGGAATGCTGCGCGTGCTCGGCGGGAATGCCTTCTGCAGCGAGCGCACGGCTTGCCGCAGCATCGGCGTCCGCGCCCGCGAAGGCCGTTGTGGGTACCCGCTCGAGAACTGCGTGAGCCAGGGTGCCTTGCACGCGTGCATCGAGACCTGTCGCTCCGGCCCGCGTCGCATCGGCGGCGCGCGCCCCACGGACATGCTCGGGCAGGCCGAGGAGATGAACGAGCTCGAAGCGTCGAGCGCAGTGGTCGAAGTCGGCGAGAGCCGTGGGCGCGATAGGAAGACTACGCCACGCAGGAACGACGGCCGCACGAGCACCGACCCCATTGGCTGCCGGAGCGAGCAGACTGTCTTGCCGGCGCACGACCGCAGCGGGGACCTCGACGTCCTCGACGGCAAGAGCGGCAGCTGTGCGCGTGCGCTCGTCCCCGACGATGTCTTCCAGGACGGCGAGGGTGGACGCACCGAGGTCACCGGTTCCCTCGCGGGCACGACCGCCGACCAGAAACATCGCGTCGGCGGCACGAGTGATCGCGACGTACGCCAGCCGCTGCCGCTCCGCCCGATCGCGTCGGCGCGTCGTCGCGTAGGCGCGAGCGAACGAAGGAGGCTCGAGGACCATGCCGGTGTCGTCGGCGGCGCGAACCGCGAGGACGTTGGGGTTGTCCCCCGCGCCCAGCGAGATGCGCGCAGCGCCCTTGTCCGACCGCGGAAGCGCTGCCCCGATCTCGGGCACGAACACGATTGGGAAATCCAACCCCTTGCTCGCGTGCACCGTGAGCAGCCGTACGGCATCGTCGTCCTCCGAAAAAGTCGCAGCCTCCGACTCGGCGAGCTCCTGCTCGGACGCATCGTCGAGCCACTTCCGGAAGGCTCGAGCATCGTTGTGGCGATCGGCGACGGCGAGGAGCTTGCGGACGTTCGCAACGCGCTGATCGCCGCGCGGCAGCGCCCCGAGGACCTCGTCGAGCGCGCGCGCGCGGACGGCCTCCCTCAGGATTGCACCGGGCCCGAGCCTTCCGGCGCATCGCGCGAGCTCGGCGACGAGCGACGCCATCTCGGCGAGCGCGACGCGATCCTCGCTGCGGACGAGATCGGGATGAGCGGGCTCGGTCCACGCATACGGCGGCGTGAGACCCTCGCCGGCACGCGTCAGCCCGAGCAGCGTCTCGTCGTGAGCACCAACCCAAGGACCGCGAAGCACCTCGAGCATCGCCAGTCGATCCGAGGGGTCGAGGACGAGCCGCAGGAGCGCGGCGAGATCGCGAACCTCGCGCGTTCGGAAGAAGCTCTTCCCCGCGACCACGTACGGGATCTCGGCCTGCGCGAGGGCGAACGACGTCGCGTCGAGCATGCCGTTCGTGCTCGCGAGAACGGCGATATCGCGCCAGCGCGGCGCGCGACGCTCGCTTCCGATTCGCACGGGCGAGTCCGATGCGAGTGCGCGAATGCGCTCGGCGATGACGAGCGCCTCTTCGAGGCGCGTCGACGAGGCGCCCTTCGGCCGGACCCGGAGCCAGGTGGTCCGTGCAGCGATCGTCTCGGTGGTGGAAACGATGCGTTCCGGCGGGACGAGGAGGTCCTCGGTCGCGGGGACGTACTCGATCTCGAAGAGCTCGGGCGGGGGGTCGCCGGGACGAAACCGCCGAGCGCTGAAGACGTTAGCGAACGAGAGCACCTCGGGCACGCTGCGGCGGTTGTGACGCAGGGCGCAGAAGTCGGCGAGCGGTTCACGCGGCTCCCACGTGACGCCGGGCGGGATGCCGAGCGCTTCGCGCGCAGGCGAGCCTGCGAGCCCGACAGCAAGCTCGGCAAAGACACCGACGTCCGCACCGCGGAACCCGTAGATCGACTGCTTCCGATCTCCGACGACGAGAAGGCCACCATCTCGCACGGCGGCGAGAGGCGGAACGCGTCCGGCTTCCCGCGTGTCGGTCCGCGCCCAGAGCAACTGCAGCAGATCGCGCTGCACGCGCGAGGTATCCTGGAACTCATCGACGAGGAGTGCGTCGATCGCGCCGCCAACCTCTTCGGCGACGTCGGGACGGTCGCGTAGGAGCTCGCGCGCGGCTCGGAGGATCTCGCCGAAGCCGATCGACGCCTGGGCACGTCCGGCCTGCTCGATGTCGACCTCGGCCGTACCAAGGACATCGCGCACGATGCGTGCGTGATCGGAGAACCGATGACGGATTCGAAACGCGCGCGCGAGGCGGCGTCCTTTTTCGTCGTTGGTCGTACCGTTCAGCGTCTTGCGGAAGACGGCGAACGCCTCGAGCTCGGGCGTCTTCTTGCCTGTTGCTGGAAGCGCGCAAAGAGCGATGGCAGCCGCCTCCGTCGCCTCTTCGTCTCCGCGCTGCCATGCGGCGACGAGATCACGCGCAGCGGCCTCGAAGCGCGGCACGGACTGGAGTGAGCGGGCGTGCTCGACGAGCATGCGCAGCGACGCTTCGAGCCGCTCGGCGTCACCGGTCGGGAGGGCAAGATCGCGTGCTGCGCGGCCATCCTCTTCGAGCTGCACGAGAATTCGTCGGAGTTGAACGACGAGTCGGTCGACACCGCCGGATGCCTCGGCCAGGCCGCGCACGACGTGCGGGACGGTCTCGAGCCGCATCTCGAGCGCGCGTGCGATCGCGTCGTCGTACCGAAGACGCACGTCTGCTTCGCTGGCGAGCTCGAAGCCTGGACCGAGGCCCAGCTCGACCGCGTGGGCGCGCACGATGCCCGTCGCGAAGCTGTGAAGGGTGCCGAAGCGGGCGGCAGGCAACCGAGAGAGGGCACGACGTGCGCGAACGCGAATGTCGTCATCCGAGAGTTGGCGCGACTCGAACGCCTGGCCGCCCGAACGGCCGTTGCGGAGGCTCGAGACGTAGGCCGACGTCTCGGGCGCGCCGGCGAGGCGCTCGAGCTCTTGCGTCACGCGCGTGCGGATCTCGGCCGCTGCTTTGCGACTGAACGTCGTCGCCACCACGCGCGAGGGATCGAGTGGTTGCGGCCTCCCCCGGCCGCGTGCGGCTCGATCGCGAACGAGCAAGTGGACCACGACGCCGACGAGGGCGTGCGTCTTGCCCGTCCCTGCGCTCGCGGCGAGCACGAGGTTCTTCGGCAGGGCGTAGAGGCTTCCCGGGTCGACGAGCACGAGAGCCCGGTATACCACCGCGCAGCGTCAGGGCGTGTCCCTCGCCATCGGTACGGCCTCGCCGTCGTCGTCGCCGTCGTCGACCGGCGCCATGGCGAAGCGCGGTTTTCGGCAGCCGCCGCTGACCGCGCAGAAGCGACACTCCGACTCGTGGGCAGGAACGGGCGTGAGAAGGCCCGCGCGGACGGTGGTCGCCAAGCGCAGCGCGCGCCGTTCGATCTCGGTCAACGCGGTCGCCATCGGACGCGCGACGAGCTCATCCATACGCTGCGCGGCACGCGCGCTCGGCTTCGCGTCGACGGCGACGTCTCGTGCCTGTGTCGGAACGTAGGCACCCGTCGCGGGCAGTCCGAGCTCCCGGTTCGCCACGCAGGCGTAGAGCGGGACCTGCAACGCGGTCTCGCCGAGAGAGCTGCCCGCGTCGCGAACCGTGCTCTTGCTCCGCTTGTAATCGACGACGCGGAGCGAGCGGCCGTCGTGAGCGCGGTCGACGCGGTCGATGGATCCTCGCAGGGACAGACGCACATCGTCGTCGGTGAGCGAGAGTGCCTTCCACGTCGATGGTTCGCGTGCGCCGAACGTCTGCTCGGCCAGGACGAAGTCCCATGCGTCGTCGGCGATCGCCACCTCGAGCACGGCACGAACGGAATCGCCCACGCGCAACCGCACGATCGCTCGAAGCGGCGCGTGTCCTTGCCATGCGTCCAGCACTCGGTCTGCCGCTGCCGTGCCCTGCGCGAGGATGGTTTCGGCGGCGCGCGGCCTTTGCGACCAGAGCTCGCGCGTCGCGAGGAACGCGGCGGCGAGCGCCTCGTGTACGAGCGTCCCTTCCTCGCGCGCGTCCGGCAGCTCGTCTTTCAGGTCGGCCTCACGTGCCGCGAGCACGACATGCGCAAAGCCCATGAACGCGCATTTCGCGAAGCGCTCGAGCCCCGTGACCGCGAGGGATCGCTCGCCGCCCCCCGTCTCGCCGGCGAGCAGCCGCGCTGCCGTCGCTCCCGGCGCGAGATCGCCGACGACGTCGGACCTCGGGCGCGAAGGGTCGAGGAAGAAGCCCTCCCGCTCGCGTTCGCGGGCGACTCGCAACGTGACGTCCTGTCCCGACCGCCGCACGGGAGGTGGCTCGGTCGCGGCCACCGCTATGCCGGCCCGCTCGAGCGCGTCGACCACCGGCGAAGCGGCGAGCGGAGCGCCCGACGCGTCCTCGCGGCAGAAGGTGAGGACGACCGAGCGCGCATCGGCCGCGGCGACTGCGAGCGCGCTGAGCTCCCTCGCGCGTATCGCTCCTTGCGCAGGCGCCACGAAGACACCGCGGCTCGCGCGGCCAATCGCTTCGGCGAGGCTCTCGGACACGAGTGCGTCATGCGCGTCGTCGCGAGGCAGCACGCCTTCGTTTGCATCGGCGACGACGAGGAGGTCGAGCGTGTCACCGGCGACCTCGCCAATGCGCGCGATACGTACGGCGGCGGCACGGCCGGCACCGGGTTGCGACGACGCGGCGTCCAGCAGCTCCACGAGCTCCAGGCGGAAGCCCGCGGCGTCGATCGGTTGTTCCAGCGCGCCGACCCGGTGGGCGGTGGTTTCGTGCAGATCGAGGGCCGCCACCAGCGCGTCCCAGGCCCGCGCGTCGCGGGCGATCGCGAGTCGTTCTGCGCGCGGCACTCCGGTCGGCGCGATATCGCTAGTGAACGACGCGAGGCCTCCGCGCCCGGCACGCGTCCCGATGCCGAGCTCCGCCCAGAGCGTGCGCGCCGCACGCGCGTGGTCCAGGCGCGTGACCGCGTCGCGCGCGCGGGCGAGCACGGACGCGAGCTGTCGCGCCGTCGCGATATCTCGTTCGCGCTCGCGCTCGGCGTCGGCGGCGTCCCGACGCGGGCCCCGCAGGAACGGCGCGGGCATAGTCGCCGTACGGACGAGGCGCTCGACCGCGTCATCGCCCGCGGCGGTCGCCGAGGTCTCGAGCGTGCGCGCGAGCCTCGAGAGGCGGCGCTCGGCGGTTCTCCGGTCCTCGCCCGCGAGACGTGCTGCGTCGATCCAGCCGGAGCGCAGCAGTCGCGCAACCACGTGGCGGTCGAGAGATGTCGACGCGTCGAGCGCGAGGAGTGCTGCCGTCACGACCGGTGCGCTCGACGGCGGTGCTCCGCGCGCCTCGTGGAAGACGATGCCCTCCTCGTCGAGCGCGCGGCGGAGTGGGGCCACGGTTCGCTCGTCGATCGTCGGAAATGCGACGGCGATTCGTTCGACGGCGGCGCCCGCCGCAAGCGCCTCCGATACGAGCGCGGCGATTGCTCGCGCCTGCGCTGCCGCGTCGCTCGCGCCGACGAGCCGGATGCGTCCTGCATCGATGGGCGCTGCGCCTTCCGCCAGCATCGCGCCGCTCATGTCACCGAGGACGGCGGAGAGCGTCTCGGTCTCGGTGGGCGCGTCCAGCGCTCCGGCGATCTCGTCCGCGAGGGCGTCGAGGGGATCGCGCTCGCGAGAGCCTGCGAGCGGTCGGTCGAACGTCGGCAGGACGACGCTCGCACCGCCCCCGCGCGGCGTCAGCTTGTCATCCAGCGCGCGCCACCAGGCCACGTCGGAGGGATCCCACGCGAGCAGCCACCGCGCGCGAAGACGACGCGCTCCGAGCAGGGCTTCGAGCTCCTCCGGCGGCGCCTTGGCCACGGCATCCGCGAGCATCGAGCCCATGAGACGTCCGTCGTGAGCGCGCGCGCGGGCGAGGCGCGCATCGAGCGCGCGCATTGCCGTCGCGAGCGTTCGCGCGCGCGTCGCGAGAAAGCCCTTCGAGCGCGCAACGCGATCGAGATGGTCTGCGGTGGCGCGGCGAGCACGCAGAAGCGCGATCGCGTCATCCAGCGCGGCGACGAGGCGACCCCACGATGCGCCGCCGCGCGCACGGACCGAAGCGAGCAGCGCGTCACCTTTCGCGTGCGCATGCGCGTGCGCATGCGCGGGGGGAGTGGGCCCCGCCGTCGCCGGATCGGACGGCGTGGCGCCGAAGAGATCGAGTTGGCCGGCTGCAGTCGCCTCCTCTTCTTGGTGCTCGGCGAGCGCGATGGCGAGCGCGAGGCGGCATTCCTTCGGCTCGACGAACGCAGCGTCCGGCAGGAGAGCGGCGGCGAGGCGGGTGCGGAGCGACGTTCTCGTCTCGGCCTGCCCGCCCTCCCGGACAAGGCGCTCGACATGGCGCTCGCTCGGGACGACGAAGAGCTCGCCGGCGGCCACGGATGCGCCTCGTCAGCGACCGAGGCGCAGCGGGAGCCCGAGAGGCTCCTTCAACGCCGACGGGTCGTAGAGATACGCGTACGCGGCCTGGCTCGCCAGAACGCGCTTGATGTAATTGCGCGTCTCGTCGTACGGCACGAGCTCGACGAAGAGGTCGAGCTCGTCGGTCGTCCGCGCCGATACCCATCGCTCCACCGCGCCGCCGCCGCCGTTGTACGCACCGATGGCGAGCGCGGGATGACCATGGGTCGTCCGCAGCTTTGCAAGGAGACGCGTACCGAGCTCGATCGAAACGTCGGGGCGTTTGAGCGATGTTTCGTCCGACGGGAGACCCGTACCGGCTGCGACCCATTTCGCCGTCGGCGGGATGAGCTGCATGAGGCCGTAGGCGTTGGCGTGGCTGCGAACGTCGGCCACGAAGCTCGACTCCTCGCGCATGATCGCCCACGCAAGAGGCGTGGGCAGCGCGCTCTGCGAGCAGGCCTTCACGACCATGCCCTCGAAGGCCCTCGGGTACGCGACCTGCCACGGCACGCGCCATTTCCCCTCCGGATAATGAGAGAGGAAGTCCGTGAGCTTGCCGCGCGAGAACGAGTGTCCGAGCTCGGGAAGACCGGCCTGGTTGTAGAGCGCACCGACCGCCCACACGACCTCGCTGTCGACGCCCTCGCCGAGCGCGCCGGACGCCGAGACCTCGCGGCGCGCCGCGTCGACGTCGCCCACCTCGAGCAGCCGGGCGGCACGCGACAAAGCGGCCGATTCGAGGATCGGATGCGCCTTCGACGGAAACACACCGTCGGCGTCACGTTGTGCGGCGTCCTTCAGCGTGCGCTCGGCGAGCGCGGCGTCCGCCGCGACGAGGCGCGCCTGCGCGAGCAGCATGTAGAACGCGAGCGGGTAACGCTCGACGATGTGGACGAGACGCGAGCGTGCGCCTTCCGGATCACCGGTCGCCGCTGCGGCTCGGGCGCGGAAGTACTCGGCTCGACCTGCGGTCGCCCAGTGGCGATCGTCCGGCAGGATCTCGACGATCCGGTCGAGGAGAGGCTTCGCCGCCTCCCAGTCGCCGCGTTGCATCTTGCCGAGCGCGACGTGGAACAGCGCTTCCGTGCGCATGTCGCCCGCCGGATAGGTCTCCGGCAGCGACCGCAGCATCTGCTCGGCACGCTCTTCGTGGCCCTCGTCCGTGCCCTGCGCGACGAGCAGCGCCGAACGATACCGGGCGTCATCCGCCAGGCGGTGCGACGGGAACTGCTGCTCGACCTTCGCGAACCAGTCGATCGCGAGCTTCGGGTCCTTGCTCGCGTGGGCTTTTGCGCCGGAATAGAGCGCCGTCACGAGCTGGTCGTCCTTCTCGCAGGCGATCACCGCATCGGGCCAGCCGTTGAGCTTGATGCCGCGCGCCTTCACGGCGGCATTGGCGCGGGTGACCGCGGCGCGGCACGCGGCCGGGCCGGTCTTCGTGGTGGCGAGCACGGACGACGCGAGATCGAACGCCTTGTTCGGCTCGTTGCCGTCGAGCCAGGCCTGGGCCTGCTTGGCGCGCTCGGCGTCCGAGAGCGCCTCCGTCACGAGAGGATCGTTTGCCTTCAGGACGGCGACGGCACGCGAGCGTGCAGCGACCGCGCCTGCCACCTCGGCGAGCTTCGGCGCTTCCAGGACCACCTTCGTTGCCGCGTCGTAGGCTTCGCGCGCGTGGTTCTCGGCGGGGCCGTCGACGCCGTCGAGGAGCGCATTCGCGATGCGCACGGACGTGTCGACCCACCGATTTCCGTGCGGGTTCGCGGCGAGCCATGCGCGCCAGATCGGGAGCGCCGTGACGCGATCGTTCTTCGCCGCGAGAGCCTCCGCGATCACGAGCTTCGCCTCGTCTTTGGCTGCGATGTCGTCGGGGACCGCTCCCGCGCGCGCGATCGCGTCGTCCGCGCGGCCGGCACGCGCGAGTGTCTGCGCGGACCGCAACGTGGCGTATCCGGCGAGCGGACAGGCCGGCGACTGAGCGAGCTCGAAGGCGAGCTGCGCATCGGCCGTCGCGTTCGCCGCGAGGGCGAGACGACCTTCCACGTAGTCCCAGGCGCAGCGATCGACGGCGGGAAGGTCGGCCGGACGCGCCTCGCGCATGGCCCGGAACGCTCCTGCGGGGTCCTTGGCGCGATCCAGCTCGCGCGCGCGCGCCAGGCGCGGGTCGTCGAGGACGACGCGAACGGTCGGCAACGTCATGGCGGAGCGGACGGGGATTGCGCTCTTCGCCTCGCTTCCCGGGGCGTTCGTGACGAGCGGCGGGGTCGCGTTGGAGCTGCCTCGACACGCGACCGCGAGGAGGCCGGCCACGAACGTCCAGCGGGAATGCCGGAGGATGCGCATCGTGCGGGCGGTCACGCGTCCCTCCGACGCGCTGCAAAGACCTCTTCGCCAGCCTCTTCCTCGCTTGCTTCGCGTGCCTGGCGAACGCCGGCGTCGAAGCGTGCTCGGTCCTTCGCGACCACGTCGAGGTCCGCCTTCTCACGCGCCAGCGCGGCGCGCGCGGAGACTTCGGCTTCGCGCGCGGCCTCGAGCTGGTCGCCGGCGCGCCCGACGGCACGAGCGAGCTCCGTCAGCTCGGCGTCCGCAGCGTGCTCCCACGCGTGCGCGCGAGCGAGATCCGCCACTTGCACCCTGCCGGTCGCGAGTCGCTGCGCCTCGTCCTGTCTCACGGCGGCCGCGCGCGCCTCGGAATCGGCACGTTCCTGCTCTGCGCGGCGCTTCGCGTCGTCCGCCGATTCGCGCGTGCGGACCGCGTCGCCGAGCTCGGCCGTGGCGGCGTCGACCTTGCGGTCTCGGTGCTCGCGCAGGGCCTCGAGCGGGTACTTCGGATTCCGCGGCATTCGTGGGTTTTATCGGTCGCCGGTGATGGGCGTTCAGTGTAGCCGATCCCAACGCCGAGCCGTACGCCGGCCATTCCGAAACGGTCCTCGATATCGCGATCGCCGCGATCGCGGGGACGTGACCGTTGCCACGGCGCGAACGTCCCTTATCGTTAGGGGACGATGCGGGTTGCGTTCTCCGACCCACAGGGCGCCCGGCCGTGGCGAATGGCACCTTACGCGGGGCCCCTCGCGCTGTTCGTGTTCGCGTGCTTCGGGCCACTCGAAGGCGTCACGGCGGTGCTGACGGCCGTGCTCGCCACGGCATTGTTCCACCTTGTCGGAATCATGCCTTTTCGGCAGGGACTTCTGCGCACGGCAGAGCTCGAGACCGGGCCTGGATTCATCACGATCAAGAACGCGGGAACCCGCTCGCAGCGCATCGATGCACGCGCGATCATCGGCGGAACGACGGCGCGGACCGGGAAGGGCATCCTCTTCACGCTCTCGCACGCGAAGCGGGATCAACCGATCACGATCGAGGTCGAGTCCGATGCGGACGCGGAGCGGATCCGGCACGCGCTCGGCATCGGGCACGGCGGGTTCGGCTCCGTCGGGTGGCGCACGGTACCGTCCTCGTCGGCGAAGACCGGGTTCTGGGGCCGGCTCATCACGTTCGTGATCGGCGCGATCATCTGCGGGCTCGGGTTCTTCGTGAGCCACGAAGCTGCCGGGATCGTCGGGTTGATGCTCGGGCAGTTCGCGTTCCTCAGCATGATCCTGAGTCTCGTCGGCTACTTCGGGCGCTCTGCACCGCCGAGCGTCGTCATGGCGGCCGAAGGTCTGCGCGTCCAGACGAAGCAAGGCTGGTTCACCGTGCCGTACGATCACGTGCTCGGCGTCGAGCCCGTCCGCGGCGCTCTGCGGTTCCTGGTTCCGCCGCCGTATCACTTCGTCGACGTCGACACGACCGGCACGCTCATGGGC
>JAQBQJ010000265.1 GCA_028287065.1 Labilithrix sp.
GCGCCTTCGTCTTCTCGCCGAACAGGCTCGTGCGCTCGAAGCCGTTGTTCGGGACGCCGTTCTCGTCGTTGACCTTCGGGAGACGGTTCGGCGGATCCTGCAGGCCGACCTGCGGGCCGGGATCGGCCGGCACGACGACGGGCTTCGAGCCGTTGCCCTGCACGAGGATGTCGGGACGTCCGTCGCCGTCGAAGTCGGCCGCCGCCTGCGACGAGACGATGCCCTCCGCGACGACGGGGAAGAGCTTCAGGCTCGTCAGCACGAACGGCCAGTTCGGGAGATACGGTCCGCCCGGCGCCGCGTTGCCGCGGCCGTCGACCGCGAACACCGGACCCGCCGCGCCACCGCCGCCGACCTGCTGGTTCGTACCCGAGATGATCTCCGGGATGCCGTCGCCGTTGAGATCGGCGACCGTCGGCGTCGACATGATCCGGCTCGGGCCCGGCGACGTCGACGCCTTCGCGACGAGCGAGACCGGGAAGCCGTCGAGCACGGTGGCGTCGAGCTTGAAGACGTAGATGTTTCCGTCGAATGCACCGACCACGATCTCGGGACGGCTGTCCTTGTTCATGTCGATGATGACCGGCGCGCCGTACGTGCCGCGCGCGAAGTCGTGCGATGCGTCCATGCACGCCTTCGGCGCGGGCTTCGTCGGATCGAGAGGACACGACGGCACGAGCGGCAGCCGCTTCGGCCAGCCGGGCAGGTCCTGTCCCTTCGCGTTGATGACGTACACGGTGCCCGACCACGTCGCGAACACGATCTCGACCTTGCCGTCGCCGTCGAGATCGCCGATCGCCGGCGCCGACACGATCGCTTCGCGTGCGAGGTCGGGATCCACGCCGCCTGCCGCGCCCGCCGTGTAGCCAGCGCCCGAAAGGTAGCTCGGGATGGTCGGCTCGCTCGCGAGGTCCGTGTTGAGACCGTCGATGCGGCGCGTGCGATACGGGAAGCCCGCGACCTCGGTCGGCGCACCGCCGCCGTGCAGCGTGAAGACGTGCACCTTGCCGGAGCTGTCCGGCGCGACGAGCTCGCGCACGCCGTCGCCGTCGATGTCCGCCATCTTCGGGCTCGCCTCGACCGAAGCGCCGAGGTCCATCGGGAAGCCGGGGAGGAGGTCCTTGTCGAGGCCGTTCTTCTGGTTCGTGATCGACACCACGCGCCGCGCTTCGCCGCGAACGTCGCCGTTGTCGTAGTGAGCCACCGCCTGCACGCGGATCGAGATCGAGCGCGCGTTCTCACCCATCGGCGAGTCGGAGTCCGGCACGTGCATCGTGTCGATCTGCGCCGGATCGAGCTGCGCGAGCGGGTTCGGTCCCCCGGTCACGGTCGCGCCCGGCACGTTCGCGAGCGGCGGGACGAGGTCCTTGTACTCGCCCTCTTCGGGCTCCACGCCCGGGGCCCACTGCACCTTGATGTCGTAGGCCTTCGCGCGCGCGGCCGCGACACGGCCCATGATCGGGATCGGTCCGTTCGAGCGATCCGCGTAGATCGGCGCGAACCAGCCCGGCGACACGATGTCGACCTCGGGCGGGATCTGCTTGTCCTTGATCGCCTGCATCATGCGCGCGGCGTTCGCGCGGCCGTAACCGAACCGCTGATCGAAGCCGGGATGCGAGAAGTAGAACGGCGCGTTCTCGGCGGCGCGCGACTCGGGGACGTCGATGTCGTCGGCGTTGAACTTGAAGAGCTGGATCGCCTCTTCGGCGGAGAGCTTGATGCCTTCGTTCGCGGCCATCGAGTACATGAGGCCCGCGATGCCGGAGCTCCGCCCGGTCGCTTCGCTGGAGCAGCTCGTGGCGCTGATGCTGAGCGAGAGGTGACCGCCGTAGTTCGAGCACGTGTCGAAGGCGACGAACGTGGTCGCCTGCTCGGTCTTCTGCTCGTTGTAACGGATCGAGTGCACCGTGAGGACGTGGTTCGCCGTCGCGGGCGCGTTGTGGTGACGCGAGTTCTCGTCGGCCATGCTGGCCATCACGATCGCGCCCTTCGCATACGCGTAGTCGATCGCGGTCCTCGCGAACGCGGTGTAGTTGATGGTGCCGAGCGCCTCCTGTACGACCTTCACGCCCTGATCGGCGCCGTAGATCACGGCCTTCGCGAAGTCGTTCGAGTCGGCGATGAAGCTGTTTCCGACGCGCAGCGGGATGAAGCGGCACTTCGGGCACACGCCCGGCTCGCCGTCGCCGTTGTTCGCCTCGGCGCTGCTGTCGACGGCCTCGCCGGTGCCGTGGCCGTAGCGCGTGTCGTCGTACGGGTCGTTGTCGTTCTTGAAGAAGTCCCAGCCCGCGATGTCGTCCTTGTATCCGTTGGCGTCGTCGTCGACGTCGTCCGAGAACATGGCGATGAGGTCGCCGGGATCGAGGATGCAGTTGCGGTTGACGTCGCCCTTGATGCGGTCGGGACCGAGCGTCTTGCGCTCGCCGTCGGTGAAGCACTTCTCGCCCATGACGACCGGCGACATGCGCGGGTCGTCGCGGTAGTCCGATACGTCGAACACGCCGTCGGCGTTGCAGTCGTAGCCGGCGAGATCGCCCGTGCCTCCGCACTCGGCGCCCGCGGCGGTCTTCGGACGCTTGTCGCCCTTCAGCTCGACGGCGTTGAGAGCGACCTTGTTGACGAGGTCCTTGTGCTCCCAGTGGATGCCCGAGTCGATGACGGCGATGTGCACGTCGTCGCGGCCGATCGTGTACGTCCACGCCTTGTCGATGCTCATGCCTGCGGCGCCGAGCTTCACGTCGGCGTCGATGAGCGGCTCGGTCGTGGTGCGCGCGGGGAAATACGACAGGTAGTTCCACCGGCCGCTGTAGTCGTTCGGCCAGTTGGCCTTGTCCTTCATGTCCGCGCCGGGCGCGGGCGGCCACGCGGCGCGAGCCTCGTGGGTGCGGAGCGCGAAGACCGCGCAGCCGACGAAGGCGAGGAGGGAACACGTGCGAAGGAAGGGCGACCGCATGGGCGCGCGCAGGCTAGCACGCGACGGCCGCGCGGTGCCCCCGGGGTGACCTCGATCGAGACGCGGATGAGAGGCTTTTTTCCGCCGCGTCAGAATGCGTAACGCAGGCCGACGCTGGGGGCGGCCGTCATCAGGAACGCGCCGGCCAAGGTCTGGCGACCGAACGTGCCGACGCCGTCTCCGGGCTGGTTCGGCGGGCCCGCGACGACCGGCTGCGCGTCGTTCCAGGCGGGTCGCTCGATCGCGGCGAGGAGGATGACCTCCAGGCCTACGCTCGCCTCGAGCCTCGGCGCGAGGTAGCCGCCGATGCGCGCCTCGGGAACGGCGTACACGTGACGACGCTCGCGGAGGGAGCGTTCGACGCGATCGGCGTCGGCAACTCGGACGACGTCTGGGCGAAGAGCCCTGCGCAGCCGCGGAAGCTGTTTCACTTCGATCCGAACGCGACGACCGGCCCGAAGTTCAAGCCCGTCGCGGTGACCTTCGATCCGGCTCACGTCTCGGACATCGCGCGGATCTCCGTGGGACGCGACGGGACGGTCGGGATGCTCCTCGCCGACGGCTCGATCCTCGTCCGCCACGCGGTGACGGGCGCGTACACCAAGATCGAAGAGGGCTTCTTCAACTACGACCCGAACGACGGCAACCGCGAGCCGTACTGGCTCGACGTCTTCGACGCGAACAAGATGACGACGACGAACCACGAGGACATCACGTGGACGACGAACGGCTACGCCACCGGCGGCAGCTTCATCAACTCGAGCGCGACCGGCATCGTCGGCATCGATCAGTTCAACAAGATCTGGCACGCACCGCTCGGCAACGGCGTCGAAGTGATCGACGCAGCGAACGGGTCCGCGCAGAACATCGGCGGCCTCCCGAAGAAGGTCGACAACCTCACGGTCGGCGCGCCGAACGACGTGTGGATCACCTACGACGGCGGCGTCTTCCACTTCGACAAGCGCTCGCAGACGGACAACAACGTCCCCGCGTGGCAGCCGAAGAACATGGGCGTGTTCACGCCCATCATGGATGTCGGCGTCGACGGACACCTCTGGGGCATCACGTCGGACGGCCGCATCCACCGCTGGCTCGGCCTCAGGCCGTGAGCCGCGCGTCTAGCTGAACCTCAATACTCGCCGAACAGGTCCTGGATGCGTGAATCCAGGGCCGTCGCGATTTTGTAGAGCGACGAGATCGACGCGCTCGATTCGGCGCGCTCGATCTGCGAGAGCAGCGAGACGCTGAGGTTGGTCCGTCGGGACATCTGCTTCAGCGTGAGGTCCGTCTCCTTGCGGAGGTTGCGGATCGTGTCGCCGATGACCTTGTGGAGCTTCTCCTCGGGCGTGCGCGCGAGGCCCTTCTTGCGCATCACGCGGTCGAGCACCTCGCGGAACTCGTCCACGTTGAACGGCTTCTTCAGGTAGTCGACGGCGTCGAGCTTCATCGACGCGACCGCGGTCTCGAGGTTCGGGTACCCGGTGAAGATGACGACGGCGACGTCCGTGTCGATCTTGCGGATCTTCTTCAGCGCCTCGATGCCGTCGAGCTTGGGCATCATGAGGTCGAGGATGATGAGGTGGTAACCGCCGTTCTTGACCTCGTCGTCGATCGACGTCGGATCGCTCATCGTCTTCACGCCGTAGCCGTCGCGCTCGAGCAGCGTCTGCATGTAGTCGCAGATGGCGCGATCATCGTCGACGATCAGGATCTTCACGGAAGGCAGCTGGGTCTCCGGCTGCATCGGCTTCGCGTCTCCGCTGGTCTGCACGTCCACGGTCATGTTCGTCGTCTCCGGGAAGAGGGCCCGTGTTGCTCGAGGGCCATCGGGTGGGCGGTTCGGGAGGTCAGGGAAGGCGCACGTCGCAAGCCGCAGCGCTCAGGCGCGGCACCCGAAATCCACCGCGCTTGGAATTCCAGCGGGGTTCTTCCGGGACGCCATTCCAGTGCAGCTTGACAGAGATCCGCTGACAGTGAAGGGGTTCACGCGATCCACCAGGCAAAATAGGTAGGAGTATTGCACGATTGGACGAATCCACTCACACTGTAAGGGCGCTTCGAGCCGAATGCCGTTGACGCCGGGGGTCAGGCCGACGCATATACGCCGCTCTCTTCGGGGCGTAGCGCAGCCTGGTAGCGCACCTGGTTCGGGACCAGGGAGTCGGAGGTTCAAATCCTCTCGCCCCGACTACGTAGGACTCGGGACTCACTCACTCGCAGGCGTCGTGGTCGAGCGTCGACGCCCGGCACGTCTTGCCGTCGGTGCAGTCGTTCGCGCCCGGATTGCAGAGCTGCCGCTCGGTGGCCTTGCAGCTCGGTGCGCAGAACGATGCGGTCACGGCGTCGTTCTGGGTCGTCGCACAGCACACCTGGCATGTCTTGCCGGCCGCGGCGCAGTCCGCCGTGTCGTCGCAATAGACAGCGAAACCGGCGCAAGCGCCGCCGGCTTCGGTACAGCCGCCCGGCGTGCAACAGAAGCTCGGCGGAGCGCACGAGGCGACACCGCACGCGACCCCGGGAGGAATCGTCGAGATCGCGCAGCCGGCATCGGTTGCAGCATCGCCGGTGGACGGCGCGTCCTGGGTGGAGGGCGCGTCGCTCGACGCCGCGTCCCCTCCGTCCGCCTCCGTGCCGGGCCCTTGCTCCGACGAGCTGAACGCGCCGCACGCCAAGGCGACGAAGGCGAGCGCGACGGCGATGACCAGCGTCGAGCGCATCGCGAGAGCCTATCCCATCGCCGCAGTTCGACGCGACCACGAGCGAGCGCGTGTACCAAGCGCCCGACATCGCGAAGAGCTTGCTGGCCTCGACGTGGTTGCCATGATGACGACGATGTAATAATCAGCGCGCCTGCGGCGACGGACAGCCAGCCGCGCGGTGAAGAGCGGGCTGGCGGACCGCCGGACGGACCCGCCGAGGTGCTGCGCACGTCAGCTTCTCCCGACCGTTCGTCCCCGCCAGACGACGGCTGGTCAGCGCCACCTTGAGACGCCGACCCGAGGTTGCCATTCTCCTCGCATGCGAGATGATTCTTCGAGTCGTCGCACCATCGGCGCGCGGACTGGGGGCCGCAGCAAGCGGGTCGTCAACGACGTGCTCCGGGCTACCGTCGAAGAGATCGCGCGCTGCGGCTACACCGCCCTGCGCGTCGAAGACGTCGCAGCACGCGCCGGCGTGAACAAGACCACCGTCTATCGTCGCTGGCCGACGAAGTGCGAGCTCGCGGGCGCCGCGATGCGCGCGTTCGCCGGTCAACATCAGCCGCTGCCGGACACCGGCTCGCTTCGTGACGATCTCCTCGAGATGGTCCGGCGTGCGATGGCCTACGCCGCGACGGCCGAAGGTCAGGCGTTCACGCGGCTGCTCACCGTCGAGAGCACCGAGCCAGACGTCGACTCGCTCGCGCGCTCGCTCCGCACGGGCATGGCGAGCCAGCGCGCCGAGATCATCGTGCGCGCGCAGCGTCGCGGCGAGCTGCCGGACAGCATCGATCCCCGCATCATCGTCGACGCGATCTTCATCCCGATCACGACGCGCCTCCTCCGCTTCCGCGAGGAGGTCGATGCGGCCACGGCAGAGGCGTTCGTCGATCTGGCGCTGGGCGGGGCGATGAACGCAGCCGCACGCGCCCACCAGGAGGCGTGCTAAATCCGCATTCATGCGGGTGACAGTCCTCGGTGCGGGGTACATGGGCAGCGCGATGGCGCACGTCGCGGCGATGTGCGGACACGACGTTCGTCTATGGGGCACATGGCTCGATGACACGCTCATCGAGGCGGTCGAGAAGAAGCAAGACCACCCGCGTCTGAAGATGAAGCTCGATACGCGGATCGTTCCGCTTCGGTCGGGCGAGCTCGCGCGCGCGCTCGAAGGCGCCGAGCTGGTCGTTCACGGCGTGAGCTCCGAAGGCGCCGTGCCCGTCATGACGAAGGCGGCCGCGCACCTGCCCGACGTGCCGGTGCTGAGCGTCACGAAGGGGTTCCTGAAGGCGGCCTCCGGCAAGATGGACCGCATCGATCGCGTTGCCTCCGAGACCGTCGGACGGCACGTTCGCTTCGTGCACGCCGCCGGTCCCGCGAAGGCGTTCGAGATCGCGCGTGGTGTGCTCACGCTCATGTGCTTCGCCGGCGACGCCGCGGACGCGCGCTTCTGCGCGGAGGCGATGAGCGCCCCGCACATGCGCATCCAGACGACGGACGACATCGCAGGAGCGGAGATCTGCTCGGCGATGAAGAACGCGTATGCGACGGGCCTCGGGCTCTGGGACGGCATGGTCGGCGCCGACTGTCACAACGCACGCGCCGCGTGCTTCTCGCAGGGGATCGTCGAGATGGCGCGGCTCGCGCTCGCGGGCGGTGGTCGCCCCGAGACCGTCTACGGCGCGCCGGGCGTCGGCGACCTGCACGTGACCGCGGCGGCCGGGCGCAACCGGGCCTTCGGAGAGGGCGTCGGCAAGGGCGCGCCCGCGAAGAAGGTCGCGGCCGACATGCTCGCCGCCGGAAACCTGACCGAGGGTTATCCGGCGATCGCGACGGCATGGACCTGGGCCGCCGAGAACGGCGTCACCGATCTGCCGCTGCTCGAGGCGCTGCACGCGATCATCTGGCAGGACGCGCCCGTCGAACCGACGCTCGCGAAGCTGCGCCTCGGCTGAGAGCTCTCGTCAGGCGAGGTTCTTCTTCAAGAACTCGACCGAACGCTGCCACGCGAGCTTCGCGCTCTTCTCGTCGTACGCCTCGGGACGCGTGTCGTTCACGAACGCATGTCCTGCGTCGTAGACCTCGAGCTGCATCGGCTTGCCGAGAGCGTCGAGCTTGGCCTTGATCTCCTCGGCCTTCGCGACGGTCGCCCAGTCGTCGTTCTTCCCGAAGTGCGCGAGGATCGGCGCGGTCACCTTCGCGTAGTCGACCTTGTCGGCGGGCGGCGTTCCGTAGAAGGGAACGACCGCGGAGAGCCCCTCGACGTGGCAAGCCGCGGCGAACGAGAGCGCGCCACCCATGCAGAAACCAATGACGCCGACCTTGCCGTTGCCGCGCGGGTGCTCCTTCAGATACGCGACCGCGCCGGCGATCTCCTTCATGGCCTGCGCCGTGTCGAGCGCGGTCATGAGCGCTCCCGCCTCTTCGGCGTCCTTCGCGATCTTGCCGTGATAGAGGTCCGGCGCGAGCACGAGGAAGCCCTCCTTCGCGAGCCGCTCCGCGAGCGACTTCACGTGCGCGTTCACGCCCCACCACTCCTGGATGAGCACGACCGCGGGGGCCTTGGCGCTCCCGCTCGGCTCGGCGAGCTCGCCTTTTTCGTCGGTGCCGCCCTTGCCCTTGAAGCTCACTGTGGTCGTCATGGCGCCGGAGGATACATCGCGATAGAAACGGTGCATGCGTCATCTTTTCGCCATCGGGCTCGTGGCCTTGCTCATCACGGGCGCCGCATCCACCGGCGCCGGCTGCAAGAACAAGAAGACGGAGGCCGCTCCCGCCGCACCGTCGTCGGGCCCCGTCGCGATCACGGTCGACGGTGACGGCTTCAAGCCGAGCAGCGTCACCTTCAAGAAGGGGACACCCGGGACGTTGATCTTCACGCGCACGGTCGACGACACGTGCGCGACGGAGGTCGTGTTCCCTCAGCTCGACATCAAGAAGGAGCTGCCGAAGAACACGCCGGTGACGATCAACGTGCCCACGGACAAGGAGCAGAAGCTCACGTTCCAGTGCGGCATGGGCATGTACAAGAGCTCGGTCGTCGTCGGCCCGAGCAGCTGACGCCGCTGATCGCGTTCAGCGGTGGAGCGCGTACCACACCGCCCCGCCCACGATCGCTACGAGCAAGATCACGACGACGAACGGCACCGCGTGCGACGAGCGCACGGCGGGCTTCGCCGCGGTCTCGGCCGCGTCGGCGAACGACGGAGCGGTGTCGCGCGGCGCATCCGTGACCTCCGTCTCGATCCCGAACGCGCCGAGGACGGACTCGGCCTTCTCGAGGAACGCCGCGTACGCGGGCTCGTCGAACGGCAGCGGACGCTTGAAGCGCTCCTCGTTGACCTTCGCGACGTGCGCGAACGAGCGCAGCTCCGCGCGCTTCTCGCCCGCGTTCACCGTCCCGACGACGAGGGCCATTCCCGTCACGGGCTTCAGCGTGACGTGCTGGAGCGCGAGGAGACCTCCCTTGGTGCTGTCGGTCGGCGCGGTCATCTCGACCGAGTGATCGCCGAGCTTGGTCTTCGTGAACGCCGCACGGACGGTGTCGGCGATCGTGTTTGCGTGCGACGCGTACTGCGTGAGGATCTTGCCCTTCATCGCCTATTTTCCAGCGCCGACGCGGCGGATGCCGCAGACTCGGTCGCGTTCTTGACCTCGGGTGGAGCGACCGACGCACCGCCGCCGCGTGCGAGCACGAACGCGATCCGCGCCGCAACGAGCAGCAGGAACACGACGAGCCCGGTGCGCTTCACCGTCCGCTTTCGTGCAGTCGCGGCGGCGACCGCCATCGTGTTCTCGGCGCGACCGGCTGCGAGGCCGGCGTCGTAGCTGCCGGACTCCGCCGCGTCCGTCGCGCGCCTCGCCGCGTGAACGCCGACGCGGGCACGAAGCGCGGCGTGATCCGCGACCGCGACGACCTCTCCCGAGTCGAGCCAGATGCCGTGCGAGACGCAGACGTCGATGACGATGTTGGAGCTCGCGCCGAAGCGGCCGCGCTCCATCTCGCGGGAGCAGGCGGGACAGCGCAGCATGCGCACGAGCTCCGAAGGGGGAGCCGCGCGCGCGGGGAGTCGCGAGGCGATCGCACGCGCGAGCTCGGGCCGGGCAACGAGCGTGCACCAGGCCCGCGCGCCGACGAAGATCCCGTGGCACGTCTGGCACGCGTGGATCGTGGCCTGCGGAGCGATGCCGATCGCGAGCAGCGGCGTCGTGCAGCGCGGGCACGCGAACGTCGCAAGGACCTCCGGCGCCGGGCGCGGGATCGTCACGAGGCACGAGGGGCACGACGTGCCGGCGGGGCCGCCGGTTCCGCAGAAGAAGCAGTACGAGACGATGCCCGTCGTCATGCTTCGAGCCCCACGAACGGATCGTATCAGCGCCTCACGAGAGCGTCGATCGGACGCTTTCTTCGAGGATCCCGAGGAGGTCGTCGAGATCGCGGTCGCCGATCACGAGGGGCGGGCACACGTACACGGTGTCCCCGAGGGGACGGAGGTATGCGCCCCGCCGGCGGGCCTCTTCGTAGACGCGCCAGCCCGCCTGGCCGAGGTAGCTCGTGCCGGTGCCCTTCGAGGGCGTCAGATCGGCGGCGCCGGTCATGCCGAGGCTGCGCACGCGGGCGACGCCGGGAATGGCCCTGATGCGCTCGAACGCGGCGGTGATGCGCGGAGCCTTCGCGCGCGCTTGTCCGACGATGTCCTCGTCGTCGTAGATCGCGAGGACCTCGCGAGCGAGCGCCGCGCCGAGCGGATGGCCGCAGAACGTGTGCCCGTACCAGAGCGCGCGATCGCTCGCGCCACGATACGAGTCGTAGATGCGGTCGCTCACGAGCGTCGCGCCCATGGGGAGCATGCTCGCGAAGACCTTGCCGAGGCACATGATGTCCGGCGTGACGCCGGCGTGATCGCACGCCCACATCGCGCCGGTGCGCCCGTAGCCGGTGAACACCTCGTCGGCGACGAGGAGGACGTCGTGCGCGCGCGTGAGGTCGCGGAGCGCGCGAAGGTACTCGGGGTCGTAGCTGCGCATCCCCGCCGCGCCCTGGAGGAGCGGCTCGACGACGACCGCCGCGATCGTGTCGTGCTCGCGTCGCACGACGTCGCGGATCGCCTCGAACGCGCGCTCGTAGGCGTCCGGCTCCGGGAACGGCGCGCGGATGCACTCGAACAGGACGCTCGCGTACGGGCGCTTGAAGACCTCGACGCCGCCGAGGCTCGAGGGCGCGATCGTGTCGCCGTGGTACGCGCCGTCGAGGGCGACGAAGCGCGTCTTCTTCGGCGCGCCGAAATGCTGCTGCGCCTGCAGCGCGACCTTCACGGCGACCTCGACCGACGTGGAGCCGTTGTCCGTGTAGAATACACGCGTGAGGCCGGGCGGCGCGCGACGTACGAGCTCCTCGGCCAGCGCGGCGGAGGGCTCGTGCGCGATGCCGGCGAGCGCGCAGTGCGCGAGCGTGTCGGCCTGCTCGCGGAGCACGCGCACGAGACGCGGGTGGCTGTGCCCGAGCGCGGTCACCCACCACGACGCGTTGCCGTCGATGTAGCGGGTGCCGTCGGCCTCGTACAGGGACGAGCCTTCGGCCCGCGCGACGACGATCGGATCGGCCTTCTCCCACGCGTCGATCGGCGTGTAGGGATGCCAGACGTGCGCCCGGTCGAGGCGCACGACCTCGTCGCGCGTGAGCCGCCGTGTCACGTCAGCTCTTCACTTCTTCGGAGCGCCGGCGTCCTTCGCGGGAGCCGGTGCGGGCTTCGCAGCGCCTGCGTCCTTCGCGCCTGCGCCTGCGCCGGGAGCGGCCGCACCTGCGTCGGCGCCGGTGGCGGGCATTGCCATCGACATATCCATCGGCGCGTCGTGATCGACCTTGATGGTGCGAGTCGTGGAGTTCCACGGGCCGTCGATGACCTTGTTCGCCGCGTCCATCAGCTCGACCTTGAGCGTGTAGGAGCCGTTCTGCATGTTCTCGATGTAGAGCGGCGTGCCGAACTTCTCGACGCTTCCTTCGACCGGCTTGTCGATTCCGGGCCCGGTCACGGTCACGTGGACGTGCTCCTTGCCCTCGGCGAGCGTGACGTTCGCGACCTGGAAGTCGACGAGGACGTGGTTCGCCATCTCGCCGTTGTAGTCGCCCTTGGGACGGCTGTAGATGAGCATGGGCTTCTTCGTCGGGTCGTTCTTGGCCGCGGCCGCGTCCTTCTTGCCGATCCAGAACGGGACGATCGTGAGCGCGTCCTTCGTCTTCACGGACTCGTGGTTCGCGCGGCTCGGGAAGGCGACGAGCACGTGCATGCCCTCGGCGAGCGCTTCGCCGCCGGCGAGCTCGTTCAGGCGGACGGGCTCCTTCGTGTCGTAGATCGCCTTGTAGGGCTTGTTGTCGAGGATCAGGTGGACGTGGTTCGAACCCTTGGCGGTCTGCCAGTTCTTCACGTCGAGCTTCACGGTGAAGTCGTTCGCCTTCGCGGCGTCGATGACCTGATCGCGCGTGGGCGCCGTGAGCTTCACGGTGGGCGTGGGCGGGGCCGGGTCGGGGCTCGGCGTGCCGGGCGTGATCGTGACGGGCGGCGCGGGCGCCTTCGTCGGTGCATTCGTGGCCGGCGGGTTCGTCGCGACCGGCGGCGCAGACGCCGAGGCGGGCGGGGGCGGGGGCGGGGGCGGCGGCGGCAGGTTGTCGTTGCCGCCTCCGCACGCATAGATCGATGCGGCGAGGACGACCGAGGCACAGACGAACGAGGTGCGCGGATGACGAAGGTGCATGGCGCGCGGAGCTTTCCACCGGCTGGGCGTCGGGTGCAAGGCCCACTTGACGCCGGCGATGCTCGGCGCGCACGCTTGCCACCGACCATGCCCCATCGGGACCGCTATCTCTTCGTTTGCACGAACCGCCGCGAGGAAGGAAATCCGAAGGGATCCTGCGCTCAGAAGGGGAGCGAGGAGATCGTGAAGCGCCTCAAGGGCGCGCTGCTCGAACGCGGCCTCGCGAAGACCGTGCGGGCCTGCTCGTCGGGCTGCATCGACCTGTGCGAGGTCGGCGTCTCGATCGTGCTCGAGCCCGATCACGTCGTGTACGGCAACGTGACGCTCGAGGACGTCGACGCGATCGCCGACGGCGTGGCGAAGGGCGAGATCGTCGAGCGCCTCGTCGTCCCCCGGCCCGCTCCGGCGAGTGGAGCGAAGAAGGGCTGATGGGCTTCGGCTTCGAGATGAAGGAGTCGTTCTCGGGGAGCTATTACCGGCTCGACGAGCCGCTCCGCGATCATGCGATCCGCATCTCGCTCCGCCTCGGCGTGGACGGCATGCGCCGGTTCCTCCGCGAGCGGAAGGTCGCCGCCGAGGGCACGGTGCATGCGGAGAAGCTCGCCGAGCGCGAGCCCGAAGGCGTCCCCACGTTCGGCGCGCTGACGATGAAGCTCTTCGACGAGAAGCGCATCCCCTACGACTTGACGTTCGAAGGTGACGACGGCCGCGTGTATCGCCTGCGAGGTCAGCGCGACTTCTTCATGCACGATGCCGTCGACTCGCTGACGATGCTTCCGGCGAGCCTCTACGACGACGCGAACGTGGAGATCGGGCGCGCGCTCCTCCGCTTCGATCCCAAGACCGAGCTCCCTGCGCTCCTGAGGTCGTTTCGTCCTCGCGTGCGCGTCGCCCGACTCTCGTCCGGAGCGCGCAGCTCGCGCGGGAAGGCCTGACATGGAACGACTGCTCCCTTCGAATACCGTGCTGCTCGTCGTCGACGTGCAGGAGAAGCTCGCCGCCGCGATGCCCGAGGCCGCGATGGCGGAGCTCGTGAAGAACGCCGTCATCCTCCTCGAGACGGCGGAGGCGCTCGGCATCGGCGTCGTCGCGAGCGAGCAGTACCCGAAGGGCCTCGGCGCCACGATGACGCCGATCGCGGCCAAGCTCGGCGCGATGGGCGTGAGGGCGATGCCGAAGATGGCATTCGACGCGTGCTCGGAGCTGACGATCGCGCGCGCGCTCGCCGACTCGGGCGCGAAGAACGTCGTCGTGGTCGGCATGGAGGCGCACGTCTGCGTCTTCCAGACCGCGCGCGAGCTCGTGAAGCGCGGCTACGCGACGTACGTCGTCGCGGACGCGGTCGCCTCGCGCCGCGAGGAGAACCGGCGCATCGGGCTCTCGTTGTGCGAGCGCGCGGGCGCGATCGTCACGGTGACCGAGACCGTGGCCTTCGATCTGCTCGAGCACGCCGGCACGGGCGCGTTCAAGGCGGTCTCCAAGCTCCTCCGCTGAGCTCGTCCGTCGACGAAAAGTCCACCCGAACTAAGGACGGGTGGACGGAATGGCAGACGAGCTTGACGTGTTGTCGAGGCGTGACAACATGGATCCTGTGATTGACGAGCTGTCCGGGTCGAGTGACAAAACGTCGGAGTCGGCGGAGGGCATCACGGTGCTCGTCGTGGACGACGAGCGCTCGAACGTCGAGTCGCTCGAGAAGATTTTCCTCAAGGAAAACATGCGAGTGCTCGTCGCCAACGACGCCAAGCATGCGCTCGACCAGGTCCGGAACCACCGCGTCCAGGTCGTCCTGACCGATCTGATGATGCCCGGGACGACCGGGCTCGAGCTCCTCCGGGCCATCAAGCAGGTCCAGCCCGAGGTCGAGGTCGTCCTCATGACCGCCTACGGCTCGGTCGAGGCGGCGGTCAGCGCCATGCGCGAGGGCGCCTACGACTTCGTCGAGAAGCCGCTCAAGCGAATGACGATCGTGAAGAGCGTCCGCAAGGCCGCCGAGCGCGGGCGCCTCCTCGAGGAGAACCGCTCGCTGAAGGACGAGATCAAGGCGCTCACCAAGCGCGAGATGGTCGGCAGCTCCGTCGCGTGGCGGCGCGTGATCGAGGTCGCGAGCCAGGCCGCGCCCAGCATGGCGACGGTGCTCGTCCTCGGCGAGAGTGGCACGGGCAAGGAGCTCCTCGCGCGGTACATCCACGACAAGAGCGCGCGCGCGCGCGGGCCGTTCGTGGCCGTGAACTGCGCGGCGATCCCCGAGACGATCCTCGAGAGCGAGCTGTTCGGCCACGAGCGCGGTGCGTTCACCGGCGCCGTCACGAAGAAGGACGGACGCTTCGCGAAGGCGACCGCGGGCACGCTCTTCCTCGACGAGATCGGCGAGCTCTCTCCTCAAGTGCAGGTGAAGCTGCTCCGCGTGCTGCAGGAGGGCGAGTACGAGCCGCTCGGCGGCAACACCGTGAAGGCGGACGTGCGCGTGGTCGCGGCGACCAACCGCGATCTGCTCGCCGAGGTGCAGGCAGGTCGCTTCCGCGAAGACCTTTATTACCGGCTCAACGTCATCGCCGTCACCGCGCCGCCGCTCCGCGCACGTCGCGAGGACGTGCCGCTGCTCGTCGATCACTTCGTGGGCCTCTACGCGAAGAAGAACGGCAAGGCGCGGCTGACCGTCGCGCGCGCTGCGCTCGATCGCATGCTCGACTACGCGTGGCCGGGCAACGTGCGCGAGCTCGAGAACGTCATCGAGCGCGCCGTCGTCCTCTCCCGCGGTGACACGCTCACCGAGCACGATTTGCCGGAGGTGATCGCGAAGTCGTCGGATACGGCGCCTCGCTCGCTCGACTTCCCGGTCGGCACGCCGCTCGCGGAGATCGAGCTACGCGTCATCAAGGAGACGCTGAAGCACACGAAGGGCGACAAATCGCTCGCTGCGCAGCTGCTCGGGATCTCGACGCGGACGATCTACCGCAAGCTCGATGGGGTCGAGGGCGCGGAAGGCATCGAGCCGGCGTGAGCGAAGCCGAAAAGAACGCGAAAGCGCGAAGATACTTCGTGGTCGGAGCGGCGATCGTCATCGCGGGTTGTGGCGGTAACCCGGCGCGCGAGGCTGGCACTGCGGCACGAGCCGAGGGTGGGGGCGGAGCGAAGGAGCCCGCGGCTGCGCGCGTGAGCGAGAAGCCATTGCCCTTCGAAGCGGTCGCGACGCCGCTCGATGTCGTCGCGCCCTGGGTCCGGCCCGAGCGGAGCTCACGGCTCGCGATGGCGCGCCCGTCGGGGAAGGCGCGCGAGCAATGGTCTCTGCCGCTCGATCCGAAGCTCGATCCGGCGTTCGTCGTGACCGCCGGCACGCGGATCGTGGTGCAGGGGAGGGCGAAGCCCGATCGCGAGCACGCCGGGTTCGTCCATGCGCCGTTCGTTCTCCTCGACACGAACGGACGCAAGATCGCGAGCGACGACCTCGGCGGCGAGGTCG
>JAQBQJ010000289.1 GCA_028287065.1 Labilithrix sp.
GAGAGAACAGGTGATGGAAATGGAAACGGAAATGGAAATGCGAGACGCGTGACCATTTCCATTTCCATTTCCGTTTCCATCACCTGTTCTCTTTCACGGCTTTCCCGCGCCCATCGCCTCCACCGCATCCAATAGCCGCTCGATCCCCAAAAGCACTCTCTCCACCGGAACGGCCGTCGTGCACAGGCGCGCGCACGTTTCGTAGCCCGCGCCGAAGGCGTCGCCCGGCGCGAGCAGCACGCCGCGGTCGACCGCGCGCTCGAGCAGCGCGATCAGCGGGCGCTCGCCCGCTCGCTCCGGGCCCATCGCCTCGAACGCAGGCGCGAAGTCCACGAAGAGATACGTCGCGCCGTCTGCGCGATGGACCTTCAGCGGCGCGCCGCTCAGTGCCGCGAACGCGCGATCGCGTGCGTCGCGATAGAGCTCCTTCGCGGTGCGCGGGAATGCCTCGTCCTCGAGCGCGGCGAGCGCGGCACGCTGCATGACGATCGAGACGTTGAACGCGCTGTGCGTCGACACGCGACGACCCGACGCGACCACCGCAGGCGGCGCCACCGCGAAGCCGACACGACAACCCGCGAGCGCGTGGCTCTTCGACATCGAGTGCAGGACGATCGTGCGATCGCGCATGCCGGGGAGCGACGCCATCGACACGTGCTCGCCGTCGAAGACCGTGTCCGCGTAGACCTCGTCGCTGAACACCCAGAGATCGTGCTCGCGCGCGACCGCGGCGATGCGCTCGAGCTGGATGCGCGACAGCACCTTGCCGTCCGGGTTGTTCGGCGAGATGACGTAGATCGCCTTCGTGCGCGGCGTGATCGCCGCCGCGAAGAGCGCGCCTGCGTCGAGCGAGTCGTGCGCCGACGCGTAGAGTCGCTGCGTGAGCGGGACCTCGATCGGAAGCGCGCCGCACGACGTGAAGATGCCCGGCGCGAGAGGCCAGTACGGCGTGGCCATCAGGACCTCGTCGCCCGCGTCGAGCACCGCGCGCGCGACGCAGAAGAGTGCGTGCGTGCCCCCGTTCCCGACGAGCACCTCGTCGACGGGGTCGACATCGAGGCCGTGTCGACGCACGTTGCGCGCGACGGCCTCGCGCAGCGCGGCGACACCGGCGGTCGGACCGTAGCGATAGATCGAGGCGTCGGTCTCTTGAATCGAAGCGAGCGCAGCGCTCGCTCCTTTCGGAGGCGCGAGCCACGTGTCGCCGATCTGCAGCGGCACGAGCTGCTCGCCGCGCGCCGCGAGACGATCGATGCGCGCCTGGAGATCGGCGAAGACCGGCGGGCGGATGCGAGCAGCGGTGGACGAGAGCGGCGGCGTTCGTTGCATCGGTCGATGGTTCAGCGGAGCTTCGGAGTGCAGATGGCGACCGGCTGCAAGCTTACGCGGGCGCCGGGCAGGTCATCGAGCGTCACGCCGATCGTCGCGACGATGCCGTTCGGGCCCTCCTTCGACGCGGCGGCCGCGGCTCCGCCTCCGCCTCCGCCTGCCGCCGGCGCCGCCTTCGCGCACGGAATCGGGCTCGATTTCCCGCTCAGCTCGAGGCGCGCGATCGTCCCGGACATGTCGAGCGTGCCGCTCATCGCCGCCGACGCCGCCGCCTTGGTCGCGCCGCCGGTCGGATCGGCTTGCGCGATCGCGAGCACGCCGGTGACCGCCATCGGCCGGCCGGTCTCGCCTGCGACCGGGAGATCGAGCGAGAGATCGACGAGCGGACCCGACGGAAAGATCGACAAGCCGCCGGCGCCGAGGACGAGCCGTCCGGACGCCGAGCGCGACATCGTCGCGGCCGGCGGAGCAGCGCCTGCCGGGCCTGCGTCCGCGCCGCCGTCTGTGCTCGCCGCCACGCCAGCGTCGCTCGCGCGCGGCGCGGAAGCATCGCCCGCGCGCGTGGTCGTCTGCTGCACCGCGACGACCGTGAGCTCGCCGTGCGCTTCGACGCGCGAGCGATCGGATGCGGCTCCGCCCAGCACGGCTGCAGGGAGGTGGAGATCGGACAGCGACGTCGGCGGGACCGCGAACGTGATGGACACCGAGCCGTCGTCGCCGGCGGTGCGCGTGATCGACGCTGGGTACGAGCCCGAAGGATCGAACTTGAGCACGCTGCGCACGAGGATGCCTTGCCGATCGACGTCGAGCTGCCACGGGCCCGCCGGCGCGCCTGCGAGGCGCATCGTGAAGAGCGGCGCGTCGAGGTGATAGTCGTCGCCGAACGCGCGCACCGGGTTCTTCGTCACGTCGAACGTGATGTTCTCGATCAGCGCGCTCGTGCCCGCGCCCGCGACGTTCTTCCAGTCGATGCGTCCGGACGTGACCTCGATCCGACGGATCCCCGCGAGCGGCTCGACGAGCGTGGCGCCCCGCTTCGTCCGAAAATCGTCGAGGCGGGCGTTGATCGTCGAGTACGAACCGTCGAAGTCGAGCTCGGCGTCGTCGAGGCTCACCTGATCCGGGACGAGCCAGCGCAGACCTATGACGAGCGTGCCTGCACGCAGCGATGCGCCAGGCACCTCGGCGGACTCGGCACGGACGTCCGAGAGGCGTATCGCTTTGCGCGAGACGTCGACGCGATCGATCGTGACGACGATCCCGCGCGATGCTGCGCCCGTCACGATCCAGGCGCGAGCGATCGCGGGCGCGAACATCCACGCCACGATCAACGTGAGCAGCAAGAACACGCCGAGGTACGCGAAGAAGCGCTTCAGGAGCGACGCCGGCGCGGCCTTCGGCTCCTGCGACGGAAGCCACGCGAGATTGCGCATCGCGATCTCCGGCTTGCGCAGCGCGCCCGCGGGAGGAGGCGCGAGCGGAGCAGGCGACGTGGCCGGCACCGGCTCGTCGCGCGAGATCGGCCGCACGCCCTCGACGAAGGCGGGCTCCGGAAGCGGCGGAGGCTCGTAGATCACGGTACGCGGCTCGATCATCGGCTTCGATGCGCTGGGCGGACGAACCGGGGGCGACGATGAACGCAGCGGCGTGGCCGGAGGGATCGTGATGCGCGGCGCGCCCTTCGCGGGCGGCGGCGGGATCGCGGCCGGTGCCGCGCTCGCGAGCGCCGGAGACGCAGGCGCAGGAGCAGGCGGACGAGGTGCGGGCGCCGGAGGGCGCGCGGTCGTCGTTCGCTGCGCGGCCGCGGGCAGCGGCGGCGGAGGACGCTGCGAGCGCGGCGGCGCACCGACGCCCGGCGGCACGCCGTCCGCTCCAGCGACGAGGCGTACGGTGCCCTTCGTCTTCTCCTTGCCCTTGGCGACCTTCGTATCGTCGTCGTCGCCGTCATCGCCGTCGGTATCCGGCAAAGACCCCGTCGTCTCGACCTCGCGGATGCGCTCGGCGCGCTCGGCGAGCGTGTCGGCGGCGAGCCGCTCGGTCCACGCACCTACGACCGTCGCGGTCGCGAGGTGCACGGCGCCTTCGAGCGCGAGCGCCATCTCGCGCGCCGACGCGAAGCGATCGTCCGGATTTCGCGAGATCGCGCGCAGGACCACGTCGTCGACGGTCCCCGCGACGAGCGGATTGAACGCGCTCGGCGGCTTGACCTCCATCGCCATGATGTTGCGCAGCACCTCGGAGTCGTCGTCGCCGACGAACAGACGTCGCCCGGCGAGCACCTCCCAGAACACGACGGCGGCCGCATAGATGTCGGTCCGCTGCGTGGCGGCGTTGCCTTCGAGCTGCTCGGGCGAGAGATACGGGACCTTCCCCTTGATGGTGCCCGCGGTCGTGTCCTGTTCCGACGTCACGGCCTTCGCGATGCCGAAGTCGATGACGCGCGCGATCCCGTCCGCACCGACGATGATGTTCTGCGGGGAGATGTCTCGATGCACGAGGCCGAGCAGCTTGCCGGCCTCGTCCTTCGCCTCGTGCGCGGCGTGGAGCCCGTGCAGCACGTTCGAGAGGATCGCCGCGCCCACGGGCAGCGGCACGCGCTCGCCTTGCGCCGTTGCCGCGCGAACGAGCCGGGAGAGCGACTCGCCGTGCACGTACTCCATCACGAGCAGGAGCTCGCCGCCCTCGGCGAGCACGTCGAGCGGCGGCACCACGTTGGGATGACGGATGCGTGCCGCGAGCCGGCCCTCCTCGAGGATCATGTTGCGGAACGACGGCGTCTGCGCGAGCGCGCGATGGAGTCGCTTGATGGCGACCGTCTTGTTGAAGCCGCCGGTGCCGACGAGCCGCCCGTAATGAACGGACGCCATTCCACCGGACGCGATCTCGCCGTGCAGCACGTAGCGCCCGATCTGGAGCGGGGCCGGCGCCGCTGGCTTCGGCGTACGTTGCTTGGGCGGAGGAGGAGACGGAGGGGCCAAGTGCTACCGGTACAGGCTACCCCTGCTAACCTACTTGGTCGCGATGAAGAGGTCTGCGCACGACGGAACGCCCGGCAACGACGACACCGTCGACGCCCGCGTCAGCGGGCGGAGCGAGCCGCCCGAGCTCCACACACGCTGGGTGGTGGCCGATCGCTACGAGATCCTCGGCTTGCTCGGCTCCGGCGGCATGGGGACGGTCTACCGGGCTCGAGACCGCGAGCTCGACGACGTCGTGGCGCTGAAGATGCTCAAGAAGCAGATCGCCGCCACGCCAGGCATCCTCGACCGCTTCCGCCGCGAGGTGAAGCTCGCGCGCCGCGTGACGCACGGCAACGTCGCGCGGACGTTCGACATCGGCGAGCACGCCGGCGCGAAGTTCCTCACGATGGAGTTCATCGACGGCGAGATGCTCGGTGCGATGCTCGCGCGTCGCGGACGGCTCCGCATCGGCGAGGTCACGCGGATCGGCCGCGATCTCTGCGCAGGTCTGTCGGCGGCGCACGCCGCTGGGGTCATCCATCGCGATCTGAAGCCTGCGAACGTGATCATCGCGCGCGACGGTCGCGCCGTCATCACGGATTTCGGAATCGCACGCGCTCTGAAGCAAGAAGAGTCCGCGCAGACCGCCGCAGGCAACGTCGTCGGGACACCGGCCTACATGGCGCCCGAGCAGCTCGAGGGCGCGAAGGACCTCGACGCACGCACGGACATCTACGCGCTCGGCGCGATGCTCTACGAGCTGCTCGCCGGTGAGGTTCCGTGGGCGCGCGAGACGCCGATCCGGAGCGCGATTCTGCGCCTGCAGGGCCCGCCGCCCGACTTGCGCGTGCTCCGGCCGACGATCTCGGAGGCCGCCGCCGTCATCATCGCCAAGTGCATGGCGCGCGATCGCGAGGAACGCTACGCGACGGTCGCCGAGGTCGCTGCCGAGCTTGCGATGGTCGAAGGTCTCGGCGAGAGCTCCCCTTCCCTCCTGCCGATGAGCCCGTCCCGCACCGCGCCGCGCGCGTTCGTGCGCACGAAGCTCGCCGTCGTGCCGATCGTGAACGAGGGCGGCGCCTGGGACGACTACCTCGCGCACGGGCTCACGGAAGACCTCGTCGACGTGCTCGACGGCGTACCGGAGCTCGAGGTCCGTCCGGCACGCTACGGCGGGCAGCAGCCGACGGAGGCCGATGCCGTCGTGACGGGAACGATGCGCTGCGCGTCCGACCGCGTCGACGTCACGCTTCGGCTCGTCACGATCGAAGACGGCTTCCAGCTATGGGACGGCACGTTCGATCGCCCCGCTGCGGAGATCGTCGCGATCGCCGACGTTGCTGCAGCGGCCATCGCGGAAGCCCTCACGACGAAGGCGCTGGCGCCCGCACGTCCGATGCCGACGAACCCCGTCGCGTACGACCTGTACCTGCGCGGTCGCCACGCGTTCCTCCGCGGCTGGTACGACACCGGCGGGAATGCGCTCCGCCTGCTCGGGGAGGCTCACATGCTCTCGCCGGCCGACGCGACGATCGCGGCGACCTACGCTCGCGCGCTCGCGCGCTCGTACGGGACGACGTCTTCGGGCGAGGACGTCGCGCGCCGTGCGAAGGAGATCGTCGACAAGGCGCTCGCCATCGATCCCCGTCGCGCCGACGCGCGCCTCGCGCTGGCGAGCGTGCACCTCTATCGCGGCGAATGCATCGGCGCGGCGACGGAGGTGCACCGCGCGTACGGCGTCTCGCCGAACGATCCCGACGTGCTGGAGATGCTCGGCCGGTTGCGAGCCGAGGTCGGCCCCCTCGACATCGCGATCCGGAACCTCGAGCTCGCGCTCGCGCGTGAGCCGTCGTTCGCGGAGGCGCGCTTGACCTTGTCGCGCGTGTGGGCGCTGCTCGGCGATCGAGAGAGGAGCGATACGACGCTCGGCCCTGTCGGCGACGACGCCACCGACCGCATGTCTCACTTGCTCGCGGCGGTGCGCCTCGGTTTGTGGTGGAGGGACCGGACGCGCCTCGAGGCGCTCGTGCCGGTCGTCGCGGCGCTCGACCCGACCGAGCACGCGACGCAGCTCGCCGCGCGCCTGATCGGCGTCGGCCTGCGCCGATCGCTCGAGGACTCCGACCGAAAGCTCATGGCCGCTGCCTTTCCCAGCGGCGCGACCACCGGCCAGCGGCGCGCCGCGTTCAACGCGCAGCTGCGCGCGGAGATTCACATGTCGTGCGGCGAGGTCGAGCTGGCGATCGAAGCCATCCGCGATGCGGATGCGAACGGCTTCGTCGATCTGAGCTGGCTCGAGCGCTGTCCGCTCATCGCGCCGCTGCGCGGCGATCGAAGCGTCGACGCCGTCCGTCGGAGCACGACGCTCCGCGCATCACGCGTGAGCGACATCCTCGACGGACGTTGACGATCAGAAGCGCGAATCAGAAGCGCGATCAGAAGCGCGATCAGAAGCCAAAGACGACGCCGACGTCCGGGCCTGCGCTCGGAGCGAAGGAGTTGCCGAACGCGAGGTTGATGCGCGCGCCGAGCATGAACGCCGCGCGCTCGGAGAGCGCGAGACGTGCGCCGCCGCCGAACGTGATGAACGCGGGGCCGGCGAGCTGCCATGCGTCGACGTCCTTCGCGATCTTCGCGTTCGTCGCGGGCACCGTCTCGACGACGCTGACCTTGACCGCGGTCTCGAACGTCGAGATGCCGCCGCCGACCATGACGAACGGAGCGACCTTCTTCGTGAGCGCGTCCTTGCCGATCAGGTACGTGCCGCGGAGCTCGAGGTGGACCGGCGGGAACGACTTTCCGTCGTCCTTCGCGGCCTGGCCGGGATACGTGTTCAGGACGTAACCGAGGCGCGCACCGAGCAGGATGTTGAGATTGATGGCGTAGTCGATCGACGCCATGATCCGGATGTTGCCGAACGCGCCGCCGCCGGAGACCTTGTCCGAGGTCCCCTGGACGAGGTTCGTGTTCTCACGGCCGCGCGGGTTCGCCGCGGCGTCGGCGGGGCTGATCGGACGGTACGGGTAGTCGGTGCCGTCGGCCTGGACGCAGTAGTAGTTACTGGCGTTGATCGGCTGCAGCGGCGCGGCCGGATCGTTCGGCGGGTTCAGCTTGCAGACGTCGTCCGCGCTCGGAACGAGCGTGTAATCGAAGCCGATAGCGATGCCGACCCACACCTTGCGGACCTTGTGATCGCCGCCCTCGAAGTCGGTGCACTTGCTGTTCTTGCACTCCTTGCTCTTGCACTCGGAGTCTTCCTCGCAGAACTCGCCGCCGTCCTTGCCCGTGGGCTCGGCCGGACCGACGACCGGACCGGCCTTCTTGCAGCCGGGGAAGTTCGGCGGGCAGTCGCCCGTGTCGGCGCACTGCGCGGGCGCCGCTTGATTGGGCAGATGCGGCGGGTCGGCGACCTTGTCGCGCGTGACCTTCACCTTGTACGGGTTGTTGCGATCGCCGCCGACCGCGACGGGGTCGTTCGCGGCGTTGAAGCCCTGGATGTAATAGAGCGTCGTGCCCTGCTGGACGTCGCCGCAGGGAAGGAGCGCGCCCCAGCCCTTGTCGCCCATCTTCTTGAGCTCGGTGGTCTTCCAGTCGGTCATGCCGAAGCCCTTGTAACGGGCGATGACCTTCACGAGCTGCTCCTCGCCGCCGTACTCGACGTAGACGGGAATGGGCGTGCGGATCTGCTGCTCGGCCGCGGGCTCGTGGACGAAGTCGCCCGCGGGCTGACCACCGGCCGGTGCACCACCGCCGCCGCCTGCCGCGGCACCACCGCCGCCGCCACCGCCGGCCGCGCGCTTCTTCGCCTCGGCGAATGCGGCGTCGAGGTCCTTCGTGCGGAGATCGGGATCGAGCGCGACGGTCGCGTCCGCCTTGATCGCGGCGACGAAGTTGCCGATGCCCTTCTCCTTGTCGAGCTGACCGCCGATCTGGACGACGCCGAGGTCGCGATGGAGCTGCGCGCGAAGAGGCGCGCTGCACTTGTCCGTGCCGCAGGCGGCAACGGCCTTGTCCAGCTTGTCTTGCGCCTTCGCGAACTCCGTGGCGAGGTAGTCCTCGTCCATGGCCTTCTTCTGGAGGGCCTTGGCGGCGGCTTCCGTCTTCGCGTCGGCGAAGGCAGGGAGCGTCACGAAGAGAGAGGCGAGACAGAGCCCGATCGAAAGGACGACGGCGAGCGCTTTCCGGATCATCACGGCGCCGTGATTACACCGATTTCGAATCGGTTTGGGCCAGAAAGCGCGACGGAGACGCCGACTTATGGCGTCGACGACTCGGTGCGAATGAACTGGACTCGCCGATTGAGTGCGCGGTTGCCTTCCGTGCTGTTGGGAACGAGGGGCTGGTTCATGCCGAATCCCTTGGAAACAAGGCGCGACGCGTCGACTCCGTGCGAAACGAGGTACGCGCGTACGGCGTCGGCCCGTTGCTGCGAGAGCTTCGCGTTGTAGGCGGCCTGGCCGACGTTGTCCGTGTGGCCCTGGACCTCGATCGTGATCTTGGGGTTCGCGACCAGGGCGTCCTTCACGGCGTCGAGGATCGGGAAGCTCACCGGTTTGATCGTCGACTTGTTGAAGTCGAACTGGATCTGCTGGGTGATCCGGATCTCCTTCGCCGTCACGATGATGAGGCTCGGGCAGCCAGGCCGCGGGCCGCTCGGGCCGCCGGGGGTGTTCGGGCACTCGTCGTAGACGTCCGCGACGAGGTCGTTGTCGTTGTCGTCGTCGGGGCAGCCGTCCTCGTCCTGGAAGCCGTCCGGGTCCTCGGCCTTGTCGGGACACTTGTCCTTCGTATCCGGGATGCCGTCCGCGTCGTTGTCGAGATCCGGGCAGCCGTCCTCGTCGAGGTAGCCGTCCTTGTCCTCGGGCTCGAGCATGCACGCGTCGCGCGAGTCGGGGATGCCGTCCTTGTCGGTGTCGGGATCGTCCGGGCAGCCGTCGAGGTCCTCGTAGCCGTTGTAGTTCTCGCGGACGTCGGGGCACTGATCGAACGAGTCCGCGATGCCGTCGCCGTCGCGATCACCCTCGCGTGCGAGGTTCTCGGTCGTGCACTTCTCGACCGGCGAGAGCGCGAAGGCCGCCTGCGCGTTCGGCTCGGCCATCGCGAGGTGGTTCTCGGCGTCGCTCGCGAAACCCTGATCGAGATCGGTCGTGGCGAAGCGGAGGTGCGCCTTCGCGAGGGCGAGCTCGCGCGGCGCGCAGCGCATCGCGCCGTTCTGCTCGGCCTTCGTGACGATCCCGTTGAGCCCGTCGATGCGACCGCGCATGACGGTGCCCGTCGTGCACGACGACGTCACGAGCAGCGCAGCGGTCGCGGCACGCGCGAAGAGAGCGACGGCGCGGCGCCCTCTCCCCGCGAGCGCGCTCTTCACTTCGTGTCTCCCGAGCGCTTCTTGGCGGTCTCGATCACGTCGATCGCCTTCTGCGCGTACAGCTCCGCGGTCTCGGCGTACGACGCGGCGTCGCTGTAGCTCGCCTCCGCAGCTTCGACCTGCGCCTGCCGCAGATGCTCCCGCGCGAAGTAGTACTCGTACGGCGCCTGCGTCTCCGCGCCCATCTGACGCGCCTGCTCGAGCCGCGACTGCGCCGCGCCCGCCGAGACGGTGTAGTAGACGCTGCCGCACCCGAGCGCGGGCGCGGCGATCAGCAGCAAAACTGCGAATACCAGGCCGCGCATCGTCCCTGACGAGACGTACCAGCGCGGAACCGCACGGGTCAAGGACGGCTATCGCTTGCTCTTGGGCGTCGGTCCCAGGTCGGCCCGGCGCTTCGTCATGACGCGGCGCAAGTCCGCCGTCTTTCGCGGTTCGAGGCCGATCTCGTCGACCTTTCCGATGAACGTGGCGGCGACGTCGCACAGCTCGTCGAGGATGGCGTGCGTCGCCGCCGGTCGTACCCCGTGCCGTTCGCCGAACGCGACGACCTGTGCGCGCTTGATGTTGTCGTCGCGGCCATCGAGCTGCAGGGCCATCGTCCGATCGCCGTACGGAAGCGTCGAGAGCAGGTCGTACGCGGGCGTCAGCTCCACGCGGCCGTCCTCGACGGTGGTACGTAGACTCACGTTCTTGGCATGAAGGTCGCCGTTCGTGGCGAGGTACGAGAAGGCGATCAGCCTCACGAATTTCGCCATCTCGACGATCGGCGCCGACGCGAGCTCCGTGATACCGCGTGCGATGTCGGCGTACGAGAGGACGTACTTGTCGGCCGGGTAGCGATCGAGCCACTGGCAGGCGTCCTCCTGATGGATCTTGCGGACGCCGGTTCCGGCGCCCGGGACGCGGTCGAACCGTTCGACGAGAAGGCCGGACGCTCCGTCCCGATCGTGGACCAGCTGGGTACGCGCGACCTCCAGCCCCGACGCGTCACCCATGGCCATGAAGAAGCGCTCGTTCTCGACGAGCCGAGGGAGCTTCTCCGGGTTCAGCTTGAGGATGTACGCGCCACCACGCTTTGCGGAGGGACTCTTGCCTCGGATCGGCAGAGAGATCATCGCCGCCGAGACCTTCTCCTGCACGCCGGGCACGATCGGCTCGGCGCCGCGGGTACCTGCGAGGCTCTCCTTCAGGATGTCCGCGAAGCGAACCGTCTCGATCGCTGCGACGTCCACCGCCGGCGTGACGTCATCGCGCACGGCCGGGTCGCGGACCACGGCTACGTCTCCGACGGGATCGGCAGCAGACGCGACGAGCAGCGTGAGCAGGTCGTCCGCCGACGTCTTCGTTCGCCTCAGCAGCGCGCCGAGGCGGATGCCCTCGGGCAGCAGACCGGCAAAGAACGGATGGACGTTGGTGCCGAGCGTCTCCACGCGCGGGTTCGCGTACGGAAGGCGGTAGGCGATCCCGTGCTCCCACGGCTCGTGCTCGGCCTCGCGAAACGCCCGGTCGTACTCGAAGACCGAACCCTTTGCCGTGCGCGTGATGCGGCCGGCGACCTCGCTGCCGCGAAGGACGACCGCCGAGTCGGGCTTCTTGCGGCTGCTCACGGCGCCTTGCCGGGCGCGGGCGGCACGATGCCCGACGCGACCCGCAGCGCGCCCTTTCCTTGGCTCAGCACCAGCTCCAAACCGAGCACGCACAACACGTCGAGGAGCTTGTCGAGGCGTAGCGTCGTCTTGCCCGACTCGACGTCGTACACGAAGTCGGGCCCGCAGCCCGCGAGCTGGCTGAGCTGGATCTGGGTCAGCTTGAGCGCCTTGCGACGCGCGCGAACGGCACGGGCGAGCATGGCGGCACGAGCGACCTGAGGTGTCCGCTTGGAATCCATGCGATCGGCCGAATGAGCTTCACTCTAGCGGCCACCCCGCCCGTGCGTCGCATGAATCCATGCGATCGGCCGAATTTCGTTCCTCAGGCGGCCGCAGCGCGCCCCGACGGACAAACATCCATGCGATCGCATGGATCGGCGCGTACGGCGCTCAGAGCTTGCGGAAGACGCCCACGACCACGCCGAGGAGCATCGTCGGCTTGAAGTCGATCGCGCGGACGAGGATCGGCGCCATCGCCTTGTTTGCCGGCTGGAAGCGGACGTAGTCCTTCTCGGGGAAGTAGTACTTCACCGTCGCTTCGTCGCCGATCAGGGCCACGACGATCTCGCCGCGGCTCGCCGTGAGCTGCTTGCGGACGAAGATGTAGTCGCCGTTCAGGATGCCGGCGTCGATCATCGAATCGCCGTGGACGCGGAGCCCGAAGACCTCGCGGCCTCCCTTGAGCAGGCCGCGATCGACCCGGACGGTGTCGATGACGTGCTCTTCCGCGAAGAGCGGGAGGCCTGCCGCGACCCGGCCGAGGACCTGGATCTCGACGACATCGTCGTCGTCGCGACCGCCGGCGATGCCGAACAGGCCACGCTGCTGGGTGGAGTCGTTGCTTGCGGTTCCGCCGCCTTCGAGGTGCGCGGCGACGTCGTGCGTCGTCGTCGGGCGGAGCGCGCGCGACTTCATGTCCTCGCGCGTGAGGTACCCCTTCCGCTCGAGCGCACGGAGGTGATCGTTCACTCCGTTCGTGGAGCGAATGCCCATCCGCGCGCCGATCTCTCGCAGCGTCGGCGGGTAGCCGCGGTCTGCGATGGACGAACGGATGAAATCCAAGACCATCTGCTGACGCTGTGTGAGCCCTTGCACGATGTTCAGCCTACTGAACACGCGTACCCGAGTCAAGCAAGGGGCGAAGGATCGCGTTAAAGGTGGGGAAAACTAGGCGTTTTCCGGCGCAGGCAGCGCCCGCTCTTTTCGCGCGCGCATCACTTCGAGGCCGCCCACTGGGCGAGGAACTTCGGCTCGAACGGGTCGCCGTGGCACTGCTCGCACGAGTGCTCCTTCTTGTCGGAGCGCCTCAGCTTCTTCACGTAGTTGGTGTCCATCCACCCGGAGAGCGCCTTCTTGTCGGTTCGATCGAGGAAGTCCTGCTTCCCGCCGTGACACGAGTCGCAATAGAGGGGCGTCCCGTCGTCCATCTGCATGCCGACGACGAACTCCTGCCACATCTTCGACGCGACGCGCTTCTTCGGCGTCCACGTCTTGAAGTTGTTCGTGTCGTGACATGCGTCGCACTTCACGCCGAGCGACTTCGCGAACGTCGGCATCAGCTTCCTGATCGTGTCAGGTGAGAGCTTGTTCAGGGGCTGCGGCTTGAGCGGGTCGATGCCGAGCTTCTTCAGGTCCTCGGCGAACGCGCTCGCGGCGATCGGCTTCATCGGGCCGACAGGCGCGGCCGGAGCCGTGCCGGCCGGCGGAACGGAGACCGAGCCCGAGGCCGCGGGAGCCCCGGTCGCTCCCGTCGCGGGAGGCGCGACGGTCGCCGAAGGCGCGGTCGTTCCCGGGACCTGCGGGCCAGGCGCCTGCCCCGCACCCTCTCCGCACGCGGCGACCGCGAGCACGACGAGGATGGTCGAAGCGAGACCGACGTGACCCACTCTTGCACCGCGAAAACGCATGGGTGCGTTTCTAACGTCAGAAGCGGCCGGTCGTCGACAAGAACGTGAGCTTGTCGTTCGTCTCGCGGAGCCGCGAAGCGAGCATGCGCACGCAGCTCCAGAGGACCTCGTACGCGAGGTCCTTGTGGAGGAAGAGGAGATCGTCGAACGCATCCTTCGTGATCACGAGCAGACGGCACCGCTCGTGGGCGAGCGCCCCCGCCGAGCGCGTCGATTCGTCGAGCAGTGACATCTCGCCGAAGACCTCGCCCGCGGCGAGCACGGCGAGCGCCTCTTCGCCCATGCCGCCGACCTCGCGGAAGATGCGGACCTTGCCTTCGAGGATGATGTAGAGCTTGTCGCCCGGATCGCCGTACGCGAAGATCTTCGTGCCGTACGCGTACGACTCTTCGGTCGTGACGTGCGCGATCATCGCGAGCGCGTCGGCGGTCAGACCGTCGAAGAACGGCACCTTCGCGAGCTGCTCCTCACGCTGCGCGTCGATCGCAGCGTTCGGCGCGTCGGGAATGGTGGCCGCTCCAGGATCGGACGCAACCGGTTCGGAAGACACGCGGAGAGCGTATCGCGCAGGGCGCACGAACGTCCAGGACCGTGCTCCTGCGGCGTACGGTCAGTGAGCGCCGTTCGCGGCGAGCCAGCGCTCGGCTTCGAGCGCCGCCATGCATCCCGAGCCGGCCGCGGTGACGGCCTGGCGATACACGAAGTCCTGGACGTCGCCGGAGGCGAACACGCCCGGGATGTTGGTCGCCGTCGAGCCGGGCTTCGTCTTCAGGTAGCCGTTGTCATGGAGCTCGAGGAAGTCCTTGAAGAGGTCCGAGTTCGGCGTGTGACCGATCGCGACGAAGTAGCCCGTGACGTCGAGCACGTTCGTCTCGTTGTTCTTGTTGTTGCGCACGCGGACGCCGGTGACCTCGCCCTTGGACACGTCGAGGATCTCGTCGACCTCGGTGTTGTAGAGGATCTTGATCTTCGGGTTCTTGCGCACGCGATCCTGCATCGCCATGCTCGCGCGGAACGCGTCGCGGCGATGGATGAGCGTGACGCTCTTGCAGAGCCCGGAGAGGTACATCGACTCTTCCATCGCCGTGTCGCCGCCGCCGACGACCGCGACGTCCTGGTTGCGGAAGAACGCGCCGTCACACACGGCGCAGGCGCTGACGCCCTTGCCCTGGAGCGCGGTCTCGCTCGGGATGCCGAGCCACTTCGCCTGCGCGCCGGTCGCGATGATGATCGTCTCGGCCTTCCACTCCGTGTCGTCGTCGCCGGCCCAGACCGTGAACGGGCGCTTCGAGAGGTCGACCTTGTTCACGTCCTCGGTGCGGATCTCGACGCCCTGGTGGATGCCCTGCGCGCGGAACGCGCCCATGAGGTCCGGTCCCGTGATCTTGGTGGGGAAGCCGGGATAGTTCTCGACGTCGTTCGTGATCATCAGCTGACCACCGGGAATGCCGCCACGCGCGAGGCCCTCGAACATCAGGGGCTTCAGATTGGCGCGTGCAGCGTAGATGCCGGCGGTGTGGCCCGCAGGGCCGGAGCCGATGATGATGACCTTGCGCGGTTCGCTCATGAATTCGAGCTTATCGCCCTGAGAACGGCGCGTCACCACGCTTCCGCGTCGGTCGGTCGCATCGTCGACGGGGACGACACGCGCGCAGATCCCACTACTGCAGGCGCTTCAGAAGCGGTACGCGGCGCCGACGTTGATGACGTTGATGGCGTTCGTGATCGTCCCGAGGTTCACCGGCCACTTCGTCCGATAGCGCTGGCTGCCGTCGTCGCACGTCTGCGTTCCGGGGATCGGGTTCACCTTGTTGCACGACGTGCCGGCGAGACCCGAGCTGCCCGACGCATTCGGATCGGTGCTCTGCTCTGCGAAGAAGATGTGGCCGTAGCCGAGCATGAGCTCGAGGGCGCTCGTCTTCTCGCCTTCGCCGAAGCGGAGGCGATACGTGGCGCCGAGCGCGAAGCCGAAGCGCGACGACGCTCCGAAATCGATGTTCTGGTACTGCGGATCCGCAGCGCTCGTCTCGAAGAAGCCGCCGCCGCGCAGCGCCAGCTTGTCGGGAATGACGTTGTAGTCGCCGCCGACCCGGACGCCGAAGACGTCTTTGAAGCCGCGCTTCTGATCCGCGTTCGGCGGGATCTCCCCGCCGGCGACGCCCGCGACGGGGAGCAAGCCCTTGCCGGTCGCATCTCCGGGGAACCGGATCTGGATGGTGTCGAGCGCCGAGTTGTTCGCCCACGTGAGGTCCGCTTCGAGGTCGAACAGGTCGGTCGCGAGCGGGTCGCGCACGTGCGTCGATGCGGGGCGCGCTTCGGCGGACGCCGCCGGAGGAGGCGCCGCCGCAGTCAGCTCGCCGGAGGGCGGTCCCTCTTCGGGTGTCGCAGGCGGCGGAGGAGGAGGCGCGGGCGGCGCAGCGGCAACGATCGAGCGCGGCTGGTGATAACGGAACCCGAGCTTCGCCTCCATCGGGATGGCAAACTTGACCTTGCCGTTGTCGCCGCTGCCACACGGCTTCGTCGCTTGCGCCGCGGCGACGCCGGTTCCGCAGTCTTCGAAGATGGTGTCGCCGTAGCGAATCTTCGATTTGTCGTTGTTGTAGAAGTTCGCGATCGTCCCGACGTCGCCGACCGCGTTGATTGCGTCCGACCACTTGTACCAAGCTGCGATGTCGATGTTGGGCGTCGCGCTCCAGATGCCGCCGACCGTGAGGGCGGGGATGAAGTAGTCCTTCACCTGGATCGTCGCGCGCGTGTCGTTGCCCGAGGGTGTCGCGCCGTCGGTGTTGAGCGACGTCGACGCGCTCGTCAGGTTCAGACGCGCGAAGCCCCACGAGAAGCTCGCGCCGATGCGCAGGTTGTCGACCACCTCGTAGCCGACGCCGACCGTCGGAAAGAGGATGATGCCCTTCTGCTCGATGAGCAGGTAGCGGTTGGGCGCCGGCTGCGGGTTGCCGCTCGCATCGGGCACGAAGTCGGGGAACGTCTTCTCTCCGCCGGAGCTCGGTCCGATGACGAGGAGGCCGAGACCGAGCCGGTCGGTGAGCTTGATCGTCGCGCCGAGCTGCGGGTTCAGCGTCGGCGAGATGTCGTTGCATGCCCGCGGATACGCACCGCCCGGGTCGACACGATCGTTCGTCGTGTCGTTCGTCGCCTTGATGCGCGAGAAGCACGTGTGCTCGAAGATCGTGTTGTTCTGGATCGTGACGCGCGACGGCTGGCCTGCGAGCCCG
>JAQBQJ010000316.1 GCA_028287065.1 Labilithrix sp.
ACGCCGCTCGCCCGCTCCTGCAGGGTAGGGACGCGCTGCGGCTCCTTCACGATCGCGACTCTGCCCGCCCCTAGCGCCGTCTTCAAGCAATCACCGTGCAAATTGCTGCGGCAGATTGCGCGCCCCCCTAGTACGCGCTCCGTGGCCCGCCGAAAGCGGGGTCGGTTGCGCCGAGATCGGCGGTGAGGCCGAGGCGTCGACGAGGACCGCGCGGAACGTACTCCCGTACGTGAGCACGGACAGCAGTCGACAACGAAGGCATCGCCGCCGAGATCGGCGCAAACGACCCCGCTTTCAGCCGTCGTCGCCTTCGTTGCCGCGGAGGCCGTGTTTTTTGGCCATGTCGTGGAGGTGCTTGCGGTCCATCTTCGCCTCGCGAGCGGCGGCGCTGATGTTGCCGGTGTGCCGGCCGAGCAGCCACTTCACGTAGCGCTTCTCGAACTCACCGTCGTACTTCGCGCGCGTCTCGCGGTAGCTCTTCTCGGGCTCGAAGTGGAACGCGGCGTCGGACGCGGCGTGGCCGGTGGGTAGCGTGACGACGCCGATCTCCTTCGAGCCGGTCGCCTGCGACATGTAGATCGCGCGCTCGAGCACGTTGCGCAGCTCGCGCACGTTGCCCGGCCAATCGTGCGCCGCGAGCGACTGCATCGTCTCCGGCGGGATGGTCATGTCCGTGCCGCCCGCCGCCTTCAGCATGTGATTGACGATGGCGGGGATGTCGTCGCGACGCGCGCGGAGCGGCGGTACCGTGACGGGCACGACGGCGAGGCGGAAGTACAAGTCCTCGCGGAACTTGCCGGCTGCGACCTCGCGATTGAGATCGCGCTTGGTCGCCGCGATGACGCGCACGTTGGAGTTGAGGGTCTTGTTGCCGCCGACGCGCCGGTACTCGCGTGTCTCGAGGACGCGCAGGAGCTTGGGCTGCACGTCGAGCGGCAGCTCGCCGATTTCGTCGAGGAAGACCGTGCCGCCGTCGGCGAGCTCGAAGGCGCCCTGACGCGTGGCGACGGCGCCCGTGAACGCGCCGCGCTCGTGTCCGAACAGCTCGCTCTCGATGAGCGAGTAGGTCACCGCGCCGCAGTCGACGACGAGGAACGGTTTGTTCGCGCGCGGGCTGCCCGACCAGATCGCGCGGGCGAGGACGTCCTTGCCGGTGCCGGTCTCGCCTTCGAGGAGCACCGTGGCGTCGGTCGGCGCGATCCGCTCGAGCACCCCGAAGATGGTGCGCATCGCGAGGCTCGAGCCGATCGCGGGGCCGAAGCTGTGCTTCTCGCTCGGGAGCACCTCGACGCGGTGCACCGTCGGCTTGAACTGGATGTCGACCTCGCCGACCTTGAGGACGCTGCCCGGCTGGACCATCGCCTCGCGGATGCGCGTGTTGTCGATCTTCGTGCCGTTGGTCGACTCGAGGTCGCGGACGTGGAGCCCGTCGGGCGCGCGGACGATCTCGCAGTGGTGCCGCGACACGGTGTCGTCGGTGAGGACGAGATCGTTGTCGGCAGCCTTGCCGATGGTGAGGCGACCGCCCACGACCTTCGACGTTCCCTTGTGCGAGCCGGTGAGCACGATCGCCTGCACGCCGGACGGCGCGCCAAGGACGTTCACGGCGGCGCGCGTCGAGATCTCGTGGGACGAATCGAAGCGCGATCGCTTCGAGCCCGGCGCGCGCTCGACCTCGGACTTGGGCGCGTCGACGCGCTCGTCTGCGGTGCCGGCGGCTTCTTCCTTGGGATCGTTCACGGTGTGGTCCGTAGTTGCGTGAGGTCCACCTGGGTGGTCCCGCCCTCAGCTCCGTGGAGCGTAACTCGCCTTTCGACCGATCGGCGACCTTCCCGTGTGTCGAGGTCGATCCGGAGCCGGTATTCGCCGTCGGCGAGCTCCGGTTGATGGGCGACCACCCGGGGCGCTTTTCCCGGCTCGAACGTCATCCGCGTCGCACGGACCACCTCGCCGTCGAGGGCCACGTACTGCAGCTCGACGCCGGTCACCTGGTCGGCGCCCGCCCCCAGGACGAGGTTCACGTGCTGCTCGTGAGGCGATTTCGAGCCTAGATACGCGGCGATGAGGGCGCCTGCGCCGAGCACGACGATCGGAAGGAGCTTTCGGCGCCGGCGGACGGGCGCGACGGCGGGCGCAGGAGGAGGAGGTCCGGGCTCCTCTTCATTTTCCACGGAACGACCGCACGCGCCCGACGAGGCCCTTCACGATCTCGTCGGGGAGCTCGAATTTGGGCATCCGGCCCTTGCCGTTCTGGATGGAGGCGGCGATCTGCTCGTCCTTGATCCCGGCCTGCCAGTCGTCGCGGCTGAGATCCTGGGCCTTGAACATCGGGCCCTGCGGCCCGTCGCCGTGGCCGCCCGGGCCGTGGCAAGACTGGCACTGGTTCCGCCAGGTGAGCTCGACGAGCGCCGCCGGCCCGCCCGCGTCCCCCTTCGGACCCTGGTTCGAGGACGCCTTCTTCTCGCCGTCGTGGTCGGTCGGGGCCCAGTCCTTCAGGCCGTCGGCCGAGGGAGCGCGATCGCAGGCGAGGGCCAACGCGGCCGAGGAAACGCCGATGACGATGGGGAGAACGGGAAAAAAGCGATGGATCGGCCGCATCCGGACGCCTCCTTTCTATGCCATCCCGCGGTAGACCGCGACCTCCTTGTCCCTGGACGGCCCCGGCGCTACAGATCCCCTTAGAAAGGCGCGGACCCCGG
>JAQBQJ010000351.1 GCA_028287065.1 Labilithrix sp.
CTTCGGCACCACCCGGTTGGCGAGCCCCATCGCGAGCGCCTCGGCGGCGTCGACGGCGCGGCCCGTCAGGATGAGGTCGAGCGCGCGCGACAGCCCGATCAGACGAGGAAGACGCACCGTGCCTCCGTCGATGAGCGGCACGCCGAATCGCCTGCAGAATACGCCGAAGATGGCGTCCTCCTCGACGACGCGCAAATCGCAGAGCAGCGCGAGCTCGAGCCCGCCCGCGACGGCGTGACCGGCAACGGCGGCAATGACCGGCTTCGACAGCAGCATGCGCGAAGGCCCCATCGGCGCGTCGCCCTCGGCGGACAGCACGTTCGTGTCGCCGCGCGAGAACGCGGAGAGATCCGCGCCGGCGCAGAAGGTGCCGCCTTCGCCGTAGAGCACCGCGACGCGCGCGCCTTCGTCGGCGTCGAACGCGCGAAATGCATCGGCGAGCGCCTGCGCCGTCGTGCGATCGACGGCATTTCGCACGCCGGGCCGATCGATCACGATCGTCGTGACGAATCCACTCTTCTCGATCCGCACCGTCATGCGGAGGAGCATAGCCACAACGAACGCGGGTTCGAAAAGCGTTCGAGAACGAACGCGGGGTTCGAAATCGCTCGAAAAGGGTCCGAGTTACTTCTTCGGCTTCTTCGTCAGGACGAGGTCGCGCACTTGCGCTCGCACTGCGGCTTTGCGCTCCTCGACGAACGACGCCTGGAATGGGGACGTGCCCGTGAAGCGCTCCACGATCTCGCCCAGCACGAACGGCATGAAGTGGATGCCGATCAAGCTCACGATCACGTGCGTCGGATCCATGTCCGGGTTGAACGCGCCCTCGCGCTGACCGGCCTTCGCGAACTCGAGCGATGCCGCCAGCACGTCGTTCACCGTGCGACCGAGCCTCTCCTTCATCACGGGGCCCCAGTCCATCGCCTCGCGCACGAGCAGACGCGCCGCGTGCGGTTGCGCGCCGAGCGTCGACGTGAGCGCGTCCGACAGGCCGTCGAGACGCTCCGCGAACGAGCCCTCCGCCGTCGCCGCGCTCAGGATCGCCGTCTTCACGCGATCCATCAGCTCGGTGAGCACCGTCGCGTAGAGGACGTCCTTGCTCGGGAAGTGGTGGAACAGCGACGCCTTGCGTAGTCCCACGCGCTCCGCGAGGTCGCCCATGCTCGCGCCCTCGTAGCCGCGCTCGGCGAAGAGCCGCGTCGCCTCGGCGACGATCTCTTCCTTGCGCAGTCGCTTCCGCTTCCGCCCGCCCGCGAGCACCGACGCCGGGGGCGCGCTTCCCTTCGGCGGATGGCTCGACTTCCCGTTCGGCGGATGTCCGGACGCCTTCGCGTTGGGGGGGTGGCTCGACTTCCCGTTCGTGATCACGCCATACCTCGTGGGCCCGCCGACGAGCGTCCCGCATCGACGAGCGGCCTCAGCGGCTTCAACATCTCCATCACGTCCGCGAGCAGCTTCGCTTGCGCCTCACGCGAGAGGATCGACTCGGCCTGGAACAGCGCGAAGCCGATGTAGTCGTTCATCAGCTCGACGAGCCAGGCGTCCGGATCCTCCCCGGCGAGCGCGGCGATGTTCCGACCGATGCGATCGGGCTTCAGCGTCCCGTCCTGCAGCGGTCCTGCCCCCATGAAGAGCGGATCGTACACGCCGCCGCCAGTTGCGAAACGACTGAGTCCATCACGGAGCTCGGCGCCCTTCCCTGCAGCGTCGCAACGTTCGTGTACAGCGTACAAGGCAGGGTTCACCGTCTCGACGATCGCCTCTGGACCGCGCGGTCGCGGCGCCGTGACCGTGACGCATCCGCTCGACACGAGCTGGAACACGTCGCGCGTGACGTCGAACTCGAGACGCCCCATCGCACGGCCGATGTCGGCGATGCTCTTCGTGGAGTCACACAGCTCGAAGACCTTCACGAGATCGTCGGCAGGCTTCTTCCCGGGAACGGGCACCGCGATGTACTGGTCGTTCGGCACCTTCTCGCGGAAGAAGCGCATCTCGTCCATGCGCCGCGCCGCCTCCATCAGGAGACCGCCCGCGTTCAGGTTGTGGCGGCGAAGGATGTTCTTCTCGTCGAAGCGATCGAAGAAATAGAACGCGCCTTCGCTCACGTGCACCGCCGCGAAGAAGACCTCCTCGACCTGCTGCGCCATCATCGCGAAGAGCTTCTCCGCCGAGACGATCCCCCTCTCGACCGCGACCTCGCCGAGGCGCTTTCCGGTCTCGGCCGTCGCGCGAACGATGGTCTCGAGCTGCTCGCGCGTGATGACGCCGAAGCGATACATGACCTCGCCGAGCCGCTCCTCGGGGACCGTCGTCGTCGCTGCGATGATCGTCCCGCCGTCGAAGAAGAACGAGCGGTTGCCGGCCTCGGCGAGGACGATCAGCTCGCCGCGCCATCCCGACTGCGACGCGAGCGCCACGATGTCGCTGAGCGCGCCCGGCGTCCGGATCTCGCCCGCGAGCTTGAGCACCGCGTCGCCCCACGTCATGCTCCGAGCGACGATCAGCTCCTTCGGGCTGGCGATGAGACGCCACTCCCCTGCCTTCGGGCGGAGCTGTTGGCTCGCTGCGCGACCGAGCGGATGTACGGCTCCGGTACTGTCGACGCGAAGCAAGTCGTCGCGATCGGACATCGGTTTTAACCTACCAGACGAACGATCAAAACGAGCACTTTGACGCACCACGATGCGGGCGGGCGGGCTACAAACAACGGAGCCCGATGGCCACCCAAGTGCCCTCGATTTCCGATTCCCCGCCCAGCGCCGCCGCGCTCGAGAAGGCGCTCGCGAAGACCTACGTGGCCGACGCGCGCACGGCGCTGTCGGCGTGGCTCGCGCTAGAGCTCGGCCGCCCGCTGCTCCTCGAGGGCCCGGCGGGAGTCGGCAAGACCGACCTCGCCCGCGCGCTCGCGGAGACGCTCGGCAGGCCGCTGGTGCGACTGCAGTGCTACGAGGGCCTCGACGAGGGCAAGGCGCTCTACGAGTGGGACTACGCGAAGCAGATGCTCTACACGCAGCTGCTCCGCGATTCGGTCGCTGCCCAAACCCAGGGCGCGGAGAACATCGTCGACGCCGTCGACCGACTCGCCGGCGCCGAGAGCGCGTTCTTCGGTAAGCGCTTCATGATCGCCCGGCCGCTGCTCCAGGTCATCGAGAGCCCCACGCCCGTCGTCCTGCTCGTCGACGAGGTCGACCGCGCCGACCCCGAGTTCGAGGCGTTCCTCCTCGAGATCCTCGCAGAGAACCAAGTCACGATCCCGGAGCTCGGGACGATCAAGGCCGCGCACCCGCCGCTCGTGGTGCTCACGACGAACGCGACGCGCGACATGACCGACGCGCTCCGCCGCCGCTGCCTGCACGCGTTCCTCGACTACCCGCCGCCCTCGCGCGAGCTCGCGATCCTCGAGCTGCGCGTCCCGGGCATCGCGAAGGACCTCGGCGACGCGCTCGTGCGCTTCGTCCACGAGGTCCGCGCGCTCGAGCTGAGGAAGGCGCCCTCCATAGCCGAGACGATCGACTGGGCGCGCGCGCTGATCCTCCTCGGCGCGAGCGCGCTCGACAAGGAGCTCGTCTCGTCGACGCTAGGCGCGCTGCTCAAACACGAAGAAGACCGCCGCAAGGTCGAAGCTCACCTGCCGAAGCTCCTCGAGAAGTCCGAGAAAAGCCCAAAAACGCAAACGTAAAGGGACAGGCGCTGCGCCTGTCCCTTTCGCGTTTTCGTTCTTTTCTCGGACTTCTCGCTCTCGCGTCACGTCTCCGCGGGCGGAGGCGGAACGGATTTGCCGTTGCCGTCCGTCTTCACCGGCTCGGCCTTCTCGCGCGTCGGCTGATCGCCGATCTCGAGCTGCACCTCGCCGAAGACGACCTGCATCTTCGACCCGGTCACCGCGAGCTTCACCTCGAGGGCCTTCGCGCGGATGACGGTGTTGTCCTTCACCGAGCCCGACAGGACGATCTTGTCGACGTCGAACTCGCCCGACAGCTCGCCTTCGCTCTTCAGCTCGCCGGCCTTCACCTTGCCGGACACCGAGCCGGTCGCCGCCACGGTGAGCGACGGAGCCTCGAGGTCGCCGTTGATCGTCCCCTTCACGAGGATGGGGCACGTCGACGAGAGCGAGCCCTTGAAGGTGGTGCCTTCTTCGACGAGCGTTCGCTTCTCGGTGGCGCCCGGATTTTTCAGATCGTTCATTCTTCGCTCCTGTTCCTAGCGCTTGGCCGACTTGTTGTCGCCGTTACGAGAACCGCCGTTACGCGTCTCGAGGGAATTGCGTTCGCTGTCGGACGTCGAAATGCGCATGCGAAGCTGGCAGCCCGGCTCGAACGCGAAGCGCGTGAGCTCCGGAGGCTGCTGGACCGCACCCACGAGCGCCCCCGACGCGGTCACGACGAGCTGATGTGCTCCGACGATCGCCGCCCCGCTGCTCTTCTTTCCCTCGGGCTTCTCGAAGAACTTCCCGTTGATCGTGATGTTGCCCGCGCCCGTGATCTGGCATCCGCTGAGCACGCCGTCGGAGCCGACGATCAGCTCCGTGCCGCGCCCGAGCGCGATCGTGCACTGCTCGAACAGGCTCTCGATCTCGACGGTCGCCCCTTCGTCGAACTGCAGGCTCGCGTTCCGGAGCACGTCGCCGCGTCCGAAGTAGCGGCGGTTCGCCGAGCGATCGTCGGGGAGCCGCGCGGGCGCTTGCCCGGTGAGGACCGCGGCGATCTGCGTGGCGACGACGCGCACCGAGCCGTCGGCATTCGGGCTGTTGTCCAGCCAGTCGGCCTTGATGCCGGTGATCTGCAGGCCCTTCGCGATCAGGCCGAACACCTTCGCGCCGGTGAGGTTCGCGCCCTCGAGGCGTGCGTCGGTGAGCGTCGAGTTGCGAAGGTCTGCGTTCGTGAGATCGGCGCCCGACAGGTTCGCCTTCGTGAGATCGACCTTCGTGAGGATCGCTCCGACGAGCTTCGCGCCGCGCGCCTTCACGGAGCGGAGCTGCGCGTCCGCGAGCACGGCGCCCGTGAAGTCCGCGTCCTCGAGGTTCGAGTCCGACAGGTTCGCGTTCGTCAGCTCGGACTTCATCATCTTCACGCCGCCGAGGTAACACTCCCCGAGATCGGCATGGGTGAGGACGGCGCCCGTGCAATCGGCGCCTCCGAGGTTCGCGAGATCGAGCTGCGCGTGCGTGAGCCGCGCGCCCGCGAGGTTCGCTCCCTGGAGGTTCGCGCCTTCGAGGTTCGCGCGCGACAGGTTCGCGCCGGTGAGCAGCGCGCGTTGCAGGTTCGCGCCTTCGAGGTCGGCGTTGTCGAGGTTCGCGTCGCGGAGATCCGCGCCCGAGAGGAACGCCTCGCAGAGGTTCGCGCTCTTCAGGTTCGCGTTGCGGAGCCGCGCACCTTCGAGGTTGGCCCCGACCATGTCGCAGCGACGAAAGCTCGCGCCCTCGAGCACCGCATTCGCGAGGAGGATGCCGGACAGATCTGCACGATCCAGCTTCTCCCCGCGTTTGACTTTGCTGACGACGGCGTCCGGCGTGAGCTCGGCCATTAGTTTCTCCTCCGACGAAGGCGATTCGAGATGAGGACCAGAGCCGCAGAGTATCGAGCCGATCGCTTACCGTCGACCTCGATCTGCGGTGGGTCGTGCGGTCAGCCGTCGGCGCGATACTTCTCGCGCGCCTCTTCGAGATACTCGGTCAATTGTGCGATGCGCTGCGCGAAGGGCACCTTCTCGATGCCGCTGAGCCGCTCGACCTCGCCGAACCGGGCCAGGAGCAGGCTGATCGCGAGCCAGGTCTCCTCGCGGCCGCGGAACAGATCGCGCTTCTTCGCCTTCGCGTCGGGCGACCAGCCCCGCGCGGCTTCTTCGTAACCGTCGTGCTGCTCGCGCAGCTGCGTGGTCAGCGCCGTGAGCCGTTCGCGCTCGGCGGCACGAGCGTCCTGCGGCGAAGCGTTCTGCAGCTCGTGTCGATAGCCCTGGAAGCGCTCGACGATCCGCAGCGCGAGCGACTCGGGGATGCCGGCGACCTGCGAGACCTCGTCGGCCTTCGCATCGAACAGCGTCTTCAGGCTCGTGAGCCCGGCCGCGTGCAGCTTGTCGATCGTGACCTTGCGAACGTCCGGCACCGACAGGCAGAGCGACTGGATGATCACCGCCTCGCGCTGCGACTTGTCGCGATCCAGCGCGAACGCCTGCGGGAGGATGGCGACGAGCTGACCGTAGTCGTCGAGGAGCCTCTCCTTCGAAGTGCCCTCGATCGTGCGCGACGTGTCGCCGGCCGTCGCGCGCAGCTGCGCGCCGAAGCGATCGAGGCCGAGCGCGAGCTCGGCAAGCTCGAGCCGCTCGGCGGCGCGGCGCAGCGAGGTCACCGCGGGAATGCAGATCTCGATCCATTCGCGGGTCGCTTCGCCCCACTTCACGTCGATCATGAAGTCGCGGACGTGGCGCATGTGGTTCGCGGCGAGCTCCGCGAAGAGCTCTCGCACCGGCGCGAGATCGACGACGGCATTGCCGGGGACGCCGCTCGTGCCCTCGGACATGAGCGCATCGAACGCGAACGCAATCGAGCCCTCGTCGAAGCCCGCGAGCGCGGCTGCGTTGCCGGGCGGCGCGTGCGAATCACGCTTCGGCGGCGGAGGCGGCGGCAGCCAGCTGCTCTTCGACGCAGGTGGCGGCGTGAGCTTGCGCGCACCGGCGAGCGCTGCAGCTCCGGTGCCCTTCGGCGGCTCCGCGCCCGCGGCTTCGCTCGTGAGCTTCATCGTCGGGCGCGAGCCCGAGCCGCTCGGCCGAACGGGCAGCGGTGGCGGTACCCGCGCGGGCGGCTCCTTCGCCGGTGCCGATGCCGACGCACGCGCCGGCAGCGGTCCCACGGTCTCCATGCCTTGCGGAAGCGTCTCGCGGATCGCGGGAGCGCCCACGATCGTGGCGGCGATCGTCGGATCCGAAGGAGGCCGCGAAGCCGTGCCCGGAGCCGCGTCCGGTCGCACGGCGGGCATGCGCGTCGAATCGATGCGCACCGCCGCCATCTCGCTCGAGCCTTCGGTCGAGAGCGAATAACGCCCCGGAGACGCAGGGCGCTTGCTCTGCGGCGCGTCCGCTTCCGGCTTGTCGCCGGGGGATCGCGAGCCCGACATCGAGCTCATTCAGGTCCTCGGTCATCCCTGCGCAATCGCTGGCCTCGAGGTCAAGCATATCAGGGACGCCGCATTTGTCCGTAAGGTCGGATGACTACGTCGCCGTCCCGAGCACGCGCCTGGCGCGGAGTAGCATGCGCCCTCCCCTGCGCTCACAACCGCGGCGCGCACCCGCCGCGCGCACCCGCCGCGCGGCGGTTTTCCGCTACGCTGTCGCCGGTGCGTCGTTCGCATAGGATCGTGCTCTCCGCGACGAGCGTGCTCGCGTCGATCGTCGCGATCGGCGCATGCCGGTCGGCGACGCAGATGACGCTGGAGGTCACCTACGCCGGCAACTGCGGTGACCTCGGCCCCGTCGCCTTCATCGTCGGCACGGATCCCGAAGTGTCCGAGTCGCGGATCGAGACGAACGTCTTCACCACGACGACGAGCCAGTGCGAGCCGATCCCCTCCGGATCGCGCGTGGGCACGCTCGTGATCACGCCGAACGACGACACCGGACGCGCGTCCGTGATCGTCCTCACCGGCGTCGGCCAGCCGGTCGAGAAATGCAAGGCCAAGGACGGCTACTTCGGTTGCATCGTCGCGAGGCGCATCTTCTCGTTCGTCGAGCACACCGGGCTCACGATGGACATCCCGCTCGATCCGGACTGCGCGAACGTCCCGTGCGATGCGGTGTCGACGTGCAAGAAGGGCTCGTGCATCGACGCGCACGTCGAGTGCAGCGGCGACGGATGCAATCCGGTCGGACAGCTCCCCGACGGAGGCATTCCGTCCGTCGACGCGCCCACCAGCAGCGACGCGTACGTGCAGGGGCACGACGGTCCGATGGAGCCGCCGGCCGACGCGCCGGTCGATTCCCCCGCCGATGCCCCTCCGGACACGAGCGTTGCCCCGGACGCCTCGTCGTGCGGGCCGGCGAACCAGCCGGTCTCGTGCACCGTGAACGGCGCCGTCAAGACGTGCGGCGTGAACACGACCTGCTGCTACACGACCGCCGTCATGATGCCGGTCGCCGACGCCGCGCCGGACGGGGGTCCCACCTCGACGAGCGGCTACGACTGCCGCCCGCCCGGTGTCTGCAACAACCAGGGCGGCAACCCCAACGTCAATTGCCTCGGCACGGCGAACTGCGGTCCGGGTCAGGTCTGCTGCGGCTATTACAACGGCTACTACGGCACGAGCTGTACGACCCTGTCCTCGTGCTCGGCGATGTTCGACGCGATGATGAGCGAGCGCGTGTGCCAGCAAGACTGCGAGTGCGCCGCCGGGCAGCTCTGCTCGGGTAGCCGCGCGGTCGGCAGCCCGCCGACGCAGCAGTACAAGTTCTGCCAGTGACGATCCGACGAGCGTCTCAGCGCAGCTCGGCGACCTGCTCGCCGAAGATCCGCTCGAGACCGGCGAGCACCTCGTCGGAGACCTCGATGCGGTAGGCCTTGCCGAGCGAGAGAAAGGCCTCGGCGCCGTCCTTCATCGCGAGCACGAGCTGCACGGGGCAGTTGCCGTTCGATTTCGCGAGCACCTCGGCCATCTTCTTGAAGTGCTGCTCGTTCGTACGCTCCTCGCGGAGGCGGATCGAGACCTGCTTCGTGTCCTTCTTCACGGAGTCGGAGAGACGCACGGCCTCGTTGAGCAGGATGGTCGGCTCCTTCGGGCCTTCTTCTTCGGGCTCGGCGTCGTCGGCGCGGAACGGGAAGCTGACCTTGCCGCTGATGAGCACCGGCTCGCCGGCGGTGAGCACCGCGGCGTACGTGTCGATCTGGTTGCCGCGCACCTTCACGGTCACGCGCCCGGCGAGGTCCTCGAGGTCGAAGAAGGCGACCTTGCCTCCGCCGTCCTTGAAGATGCGCTCGCGATAGCCCTCGACCATGCCGCACACGTTGACCACCGACCATGCGGCGGTGGTGGGGAGCGCGGACGTGGGCACGGCCTCGAGCTTCGAGAGCGCGCCGCCCCCCTTCAAGTAGCGCTCGAGCGGATGACCCGAGACGTAGAAGCCGAGGGCCTTGCGCTCGCGCACGAGCATCTCGCGGCGGTCCCACGCTTCGACCTCGGACACGTAGCCGCCGGCCGAAGGACCCGCGCCCGACGCGCCGGCCTTGCCAGGTGCCGGACCGGCGTCGAGGAGGCCGAACATGTTGGTCTGACCGCGCTCGCGATCGCGGCTCGCGGCGCGGCTCCGCTCGAGCGCGATCTCGATCGACGCGAACGCGGTCGCACGCGAGATCCCTCGCTCGGCGAGGGTCGTGTCGAACGCGCCGCACTCGACGAGCGCTTCGAATACGCCCTTGTTGATGCGCTTCGCATCGACGCGTGAGGCGAAGTCGAAGAGGTCCTTGAACGGTCCACCTTGCCTGCGTGCCTCGAGGAGCGCCTCGAGGGCGCCTTCACCGAGCCCGCGCACGGCGCCGAGACCGAAGCGGATCTGCGGCCCGCACGGATCCTTCGCGACCGCCGTGCGCTCGCCGCGCTGCGGGCGCTTGTTCCCCTGCGGGTGCGTGTAGACGACCTTGAAATCGATGTCGCTCTCGTTCACGTCGGGCGGCAGGACCGTGACGCCCATCGCGCGCGCATCGGCAATGGTCCGAACGACCTTGTCGATCTTCTCCTTGTCGGAGGTCATGATCCCGCAGAGGAGCTCGACGGGGTAATGGGCCTTGAGGTACGCGGTCTGGTACGTGATCAGCGCGTACGCGGCGCTATGTGACTTGTTGAAACCGTACCCCGCGAAGAACTCCAGCAGACCAAAGATGCGGTCCGCGTCCGCCTCCTCGACCCCCTGCCCCTTCGCGCCGTCGACGAAGATCGTCTTCTGCTTCGCCATCTCCTCGGGCTTCTTCTTGCCCATCGCGCGTCGCAAGAGGTCCGCGCCGCCGAGCGAGTAGCCCGACAGCGCCTGCGCGACCTGCATGACCTGCTCTTGGTAGACGATGACGCCGTACGTCGGCTCGAGGATGTGGTCGACGCGATCGTGCATCTTCGCGATCGGCTTGCGACCGTGCTTGCAGTCGACGAAGTCCTTCACCATGCCGCTGCCGAGCGGACCCGGGCGATACAGCGCGACGGCCGCGACGACGTCCTCGAAGACACCCGGTACGAGGTCCTTGAAGAGCTGCTGCATGCCGCTCGACTCGAGCTGGAAGACGCCCTTCGTCTCGCCCGACGCCATGAGCTGGTAGCTCGCCTTGTCGTCGAGCGGGATGGTGTCGATGTCGAACGGCTTCTCGACCTTCTGGAGGTCGGGACGCGCGCGGATCAGGCGCACCGCGATGTCGATGACCGTGAGCGTCTTGAGGCCGAGGAAGTCGAACTTGACGAGGCCGGCCTGCTCGACGTCGTCCTTGTAGTACTGCGTGATGAAGCCTTCGCTCTTGCCGTCCTTGAAGACCGGGACGTGATCCCAGAGCGGGCCCTCGCTGTTGACGATGCCGGCGGCGTGCTTGCCGGCATGACGCGTGAGGCCTTCGAGCTTGATGGCCTGCGTGAGCAGCTCCTTCACCTTCGGCTCGGTGTCGAACTTCGCCTTCAGCTTCGGCTCGATCTCGAGGCTCTCGGTGATCGTGTACGTCTCGGCGGGCGTCTTGTTCGGGATCAGGCTCGCGATCTGCTGCGCGTCGAACGGCGAGATCTGGAGCGCGCGCGCGACGTCCTTGATGACGCTCTTCGCCTTCAGCTCCGCGAACGTGGCGATCTGGCCGACGCTCGTCTCGCCGTACTTCTTCTGCACGTACTCGATGACGCGCTCGCGCCGGTCCATGCAGAAGTCGACGTCGAAGTCCGGCATGCTCACGCGCTCCGGATTCAGGAAGCGCTCGAACAGCAGGTTGTAGGGGATCGGATCGAGGTCGGTGATGCGCAGCGCATACGCGACGAGCGAGCCGGCGCCGGAGCCGCGGCCCGGTCCGACGGGGACGCCGTTCTCCTTACCGAAGCGAATGAAGTCCCAG
>JAQBQJ010000399.1 GCA_028287065.1 Labilithrix sp.
ATGGGACGAGCGATCGTGCGCCGGCCGCGCGTGTTCCTGTTCGACGAGCCGCTCTCGAACCTCGACGCGGCGCTGCGCCAGGACCTGCGCATCGAGATCGGCTCGCTCGTCCGTGAGCTCGGCGTGACGGCGATCTACGTCACGCACGATCAGGTCGAGGCGATGACGCTCGCGGACCGCATCTGCGTGATGCAGAAGGGCAAGGTCCTCCAGATCGCGCCGCCGCGACAGATCTACGAGAAGCCCGCGACGAGCTTCGTCGCGACGTTCCTCGGGACGCCGCGCATGAACCTGATCGACGCGCGCACCGACGGCGACGTGCTCGTCGCCGGGCCGTTCCGGATGCCGAAGCCTGCGGGCGCGCCCGAGCGCGTCGCGATCGGCATACGCCCGGAGGACGTGCACCTCGCGGCGGAAGGCGAGGAAGGCGCGGCGCGGTTCGAGGTGGCAATCTCCGAGCCGCTCGGCGCGGAGACGCACCTCGTCTTGCGCGCCGGCCACGTCGAGCTCCGCGTGCGAGCGCCGGGCTTCGACCCGCGACCCACCGGCGCGGCGGTCCACGTGCGAATCGATGCATCTCGCATGCATCTGTTCTCGCCCGGTGGAAACGGCGAGCGCGTCGCATGAAGACGAGAGATTTCGCCGATCTCTCTCGTAGGGGCTTCGTTACGGGAGCTTCGCTGGCTGCGTTGTCGACGCTCGGTGGATGCAAGCGCGCGGTACGTGATTCGAAGGGGCGCGTGCGGCTCCAGCTCTGGTTCTCGCTCGGCGGGCGCAACCGCGAGGTGCTGCTCGAGATCGTGAAGCGCTTCCACGCGACGCAGGACGAGATCCACGTCGAGCCCGTGTACCAGGGCGATTACTTCGAGTCGCTCGCGAAGCTGCGCACCGCCATCGCGGCAAAGGCGGCGCCCGCGCTGAGCCACGTCGTCGCCGAGGTCGTGCCGTACCTCGCGCGTGCCGGCACCCTCGAGTCGCTCGACGGCTATCCCGGCATGCGGGAGATCCCGTTCGTCGGACCGCTCGCGCAGTCCGGCGGTTTCCGCGGCGGCGGCGAGCGTCCGCTCCACGGCGTGCCGCTCAATCGCTCGACGCCGCTCATGTACTGCAACGGCGAGATCTTCGCGAAGGAGGGCCTGCGCGCTCCGACCACGTGGCGCGAGCTCGTCGACACCGCGAAGGCGCTCACGCGCCCAGGCGAGCGGTGGGGCCACGAAGTGCCTATTTCCTGGTGGTTCTGGGTGGCGCTCGTCGGTCAAGCGGGAGGCACCGTCTTCGACGAGAGCGGGCGCGCGACGCTCGGCGACGACGCAGGCGTCCGCGCGCTCCGGCTCTGGCAGGACCTCGTGCATCGCGAGAAGGTCATGCGCCCGCCGCCGGGACGCGACTACGACGCGTGGAACGTCGTGAACCAGGACTTCCTCGGAGGCCGCGCGGCGTTCATCTGGACCAGCACGGCGTACATCCGATACCTCGAGGACAACGCGAGGTTCCCGGTGATCGCGGCGCCGCTCCCGAAGGACGTGCGCGCGTCGGTGCCGACCGGCGGCACGTTCTTCGTCGTCGTGAAGCAGGCGCCCGACGAGGAGAAGGCTGCGGCTGCGCGATTCCTCCGCTTCTTCTGCGAGACGGAGCAGGCCGCGTATCTGTCGACGCGCACCGGCTACCTGCCGATCACGACGCCCGCGGTCGCGAAGATGCGCGCCGACGGCTTCTTCGCGAAGCATCCGAACGACGAGGTCGCGCAGGGTCAGCTCGCGAACGTCGAGCCGTGGCCGTGGGAGCCGCTGCTTTTCCGGATCGAGCGCGACATCGTCGATCCACGTCTCGAGGAAGCGGTGCTGCTCGATCGCGACGCGGCGTCCGTACTGGGCGAGGCCCGCACGCTCGCGGCGCGGCCGGGCTGAATTCGATGAGGCCGCGCGCACCGATCCATCCGTGGCTGATGCTCGGGCCGTCGCTCGCGGCGTGGACGCTGTTCGTGTTCCTTCCGCTCGGTCTCGCGGCGTACGAGAGCCTCTTCGCGTGGGACATGCTCACCGACCCCGTGTACGTCGGGACGGCGAACTACGCGGCCATCGCGGAAAGCGGCGAGCTGTGGCGCATCCTCGGTCGAACGCTCGGCTTCAGCGTGCTCGTCGTGACAGGCTCGATGACGCTCGGGCTCGCCCTCGCGCTCCTCCTCGACCGACCGGGCCGCTTCTTCGCGTTCGTGCGCGGCGCGATCTTCAGCGCCTACGTCGTGAGCTGGGTGGCCGTCGCGCTCTTGTGGGTGCTGCTGCTCGATCCCGATCGCGGCGTCGCCGCGGCGGCGCTGCGGGCGCTTCATCTGCCGCGCGTCGGCTTCCTCACCGACCCGCATGCTGCGCTCGTGACGCTCGCTGGCGTCACGGTCTGGAAGATCACCGGCTACGCGATGGTCGTGTTCCTCGCGGGGCTCCGGGCCGTGCCGCAGTCGCTGCACGAGGCGGCGTCGCTCGACGGCGCGAACGCGGTCGCGCGCTTCCGCTGGGTCACGTGGCCGCTCTTGAAGCCGACCGCCGCGTTCGTCGCGACCACGAGCCTGATCGTGAGCTTCCAGGCATTCGACGTCGTCCGCATCATGACCGGCGGCGGACCGGCGCGGGCGACCACGCTTTTCGTGTATGCGATCTACGAGCAGGTCTTCATGAACCTCAGCGTCGGCCGGGCGAGCGCGCTGGCGGTCGTGTACTTCGTGGTGCTCTGCCTGCTCGCGGCGTTGCAGCTGCGTGCGTGGCGAAGCCAGACGGTCGGGAGGCGAGCATGAGCGCGCCGCGCTCGCGCCGCCCGGGGCTTTTACCGATGATCCTCGCCACGATCGCCGCGGCGATCTGGGTGCTTCCGTACGCGTGGATGGTCGTGACGTCGTTGAAGCCGCTCGACGAGATCGCACAGGACCCCACTGCGCCTTTCCCGAAGCATCCTCAGCTCGGCGCGTATCGCGAGGTGTTCGAGCTCGTGCCGGTGTGGCGTTACCTGCTCGTGTCGGTCGCGGTCGCGGTGGCGATCGGCGTCCTCCAACTCGCGCTCGCGCTGCCTGCGGGATATGCGCTCGCGAAGCTGCGGTTCGTGGGCAAGAAGACGGCCTTCGCGCTCGTCGTGGCGTGCCTGCTGGTCCCCGCGCAGGTCACGTTCGTGTCGGTGTTCCTGATGTTCTCGAAGCTCTCGCTGACGAACACGTTCAGCGCGCTGGTGCTCCCGTTCGCGGCGAGCGCGCTGGGCACGTTCCTCGTGCGGCAGGCGCTCTTGTCGGTGCCGGACGAGATCATCGAGGCGGCGCGCCTCGACGGAGCCTCGGAGCTGACGATCATCTACCGCATCCTGGCGCCGCTGCTGCGGCCGACGCTCGTGTCGGTGTTCCTCGTGAGCTTCGTGTTCCACTACTCGGACTACTTCTGGCCGCTGGTCATGACGACGGACGACACCGTTCGGACGCTCCCGCTGGGCATCGCCCTCCTGAAGGAGCCGGGCAGCGGCGTGCGGTGGCACGTGGTGATGGCGGGGAACGTGATCTTGTCGGTGCCGGTGCTGGTGCTGTTCGCGATCGCGCAGAAGCATCTCGTGCGTGGCGTGGCGGGCCGCGCCTAGGGAGATCCGAGGTAGAAAACGACGGCGTTTTGATGCATCCGCGCCGTCAAACGAGCCGTGCATCTGGATCCGTCTGCCGCCACCCCTGGGGCGACGCGATCTTCTGTCTCGACTCCCTGTCCCCGCTGCTCGATATGCTGGGCGCGTTCGTGCTGATGAAGGGTCCACGCTGAAGCGCGCACGTCGCGCGTCTTTGGTTGACAGGATCGACCCCGACCAGGCAACGATCGCAATCGCTGTTCAGCGAAGGAGACATCATGGCGGCTAAGAAGAAGAAGTCCGGGTCGGCATCCGGCGGGAAAAAGTCGGGCGGCGCGGCGAAGAAGCCGGCGGCCAAGAAGGCGGCGGCGAAGAAGCCGGCGCCGAAGGCAGCGGCGAAGAAGTCGGCGGCGCCGAAGAAGAGCGGCGGCGCGAAGAAGTCGGCAGCACCGAAGGCAGCCCCGAAGGCGGCACCGAAGGCGGCACCGAAGCCCGCACCGAAGCCGGCACCGAAGCCGATCGGCAAGAAGCTCGGCGCGAAGGCGCGCGAGATCGTCGACGCGGGCGTCGACATGGTCCAGAAGGCGCGCGGCAAGAGCAGCAAGGGCGGCGACGACGGCGAGGAGTAGCCCGCCGCGCTTCCGGTCGGTCCTTGGCCGGCGTTCGCACGCGATTCTGCGCGCGCGGACGGGCCAAGGGCCGCCCGAGCCCTCTCCCCGCAACCCGCAAGCAGGTACGCCCGCGCGCGCCCGAGCGACAGTGAGAACGTAACGTTCCTGTCTGCTTGGAATTCATGATGCGGTGCGCGAATCGCGCTCGACAAACCTGCGATCGCGCGTCAAATCACGGCCGGGAAGAAGACAGAGGGAGTCGGGGCTATTTGCTGCCGTTTGCGCAAAAGAAGAGAAGAGCGACCGACGACGTGACCGAGCTGGGTGACGACGACTTCGTGATCGTCGAGAGCCCCCCGGCCTCGAGCCCGCTGCGGACGAATCCGCGCGACGCCGATCTCGCGGCCACCGTCCTGCGCGCGCCGCGATCGCGCGCGACGCTTGCTCCGCGACGCATGGTCGACGAGCACGTCGAAGAAGACGTCGCCGGCCAGTGCCTCGCATCGATCGCGGCCGAGACCTCGCGCGAGGCTCCGCTCGATGCGTTCTCGTCGTCGCCCGTTCGCGCGGCGCTTGCCGTGCCCGTCGAGAGCGTGCCCTCCGTGCCCTCCGTGCCCTCCGTGCCGAGCGCATCGCCTTCGTCCGTGTCGCGGCTGCCGTCCGTGACCGCGCCGCCGTTCGTGCGCACGACGCTCACGGCCCGCGTGCCGTTCGCGCGATCGGGGAACATGCGCAGCGCGACGCCGATCGCGGCCGAGGCGCCGGGCATTCGCGAGTCGTCGCCTCCGCCCGCGTTCGTTCGTCGCTCCTCGCCGATCCTGCCCGTCTCGGCGCCGTCGTCGTACGCGGCGCTCATGGCGGCTTCGAGCGCGGCGAGCGACGACGACGGTCTACACTCCGCAAAGAACCTCGGCTCGGTCGCGCCCGTGAGCATGACGCCGGTTGGAGCGGTCGGCGGCGGCACGCCGGAGCCCACCGTCATCCTCGTTCGCGAGCGCCCGCGTGCGACGTGGATGATCGCGGCCGCCGCGATGGGCGCGCTCGGCGCGATCGCCGCGATGCGCTTCGCAGCCAGCTCGTCGGTCACGCCCGAGCCCGCGCCGATCTCGGCCGCTGCGCCGGTCGCGCCGCCGGTCCTTCCGTCGACGGCCATCGTTGCCCCGCCGCCGCCGGCGGTCGCGACCGCGCCGCACCCGGCGCCCTCGCTCGCGCCCGCCA
>JAQBQJ010000412.1 GCA_028287065.1 Labilithrix sp.
AGGGCTAGTAGCTGATGACCGATCCCCGGGTCATGAAGATGCTGCAGGACGAGCGCCTGATGAAGGCCGTCATGCAGATGATGAACGTGCCCGGCAAGGTCACCTCGTTCACGAACGAGCAGATCGAGAAGCTCGCGAAGGCCATGAGCCTCGCCACCGAGGACGAAGTGAAGGACCTGAAGCGTCAGATCCGCCGGCTCGAGGAAGAGGTCTCGCGCCTGGAGAAGGAACGCAAGCAGGCCTGATCAGGCCGCGCGCTTCTCGAGCCACGCCGCGAGCATCGGCCACGTCGCGAGCGGGGCGTCGCGCCCGACGAGCAGGTCGATGTGGCCGAGCGGCGCCGTGCGATACGTCTTGTCCTTCGAACGGCTTCGCTCGTACGCGGGGCGCACGCTCGCGGGCGGCGCGAGATCGTCGTTCGAGCCCGACACGACGAGCAGCGGGAGGTCCATCGCCTCGAACTTCTCGACGTAGTCGCGGGCCTCGCCGCCGAAGCGCTTCTCCGCGGCCCACTCGAACATGTTGCGCAGCTCGGCGATGCCCGCGCGATCGAACGCGAGGCGAAGGTGCTGCTCGAGGACGTGCGGCTCGAGCGCGCCCGCATGCCAGCCGCGGAGCGGGAGCGGATAGAACGGGCTGTCCGCCACGCGACGGATCGTGCGCATGAACGCCCCGATCGGATAGAGCGGCAGCGGCATGCCGATGTGCGGGACGCCCGCGCGGCGAAGGCCTTCGAAGAAGAGCGCGATGGTCTGCAGCGAGAGCGACCCGCGCGTGAAGTGATACGGGCTGCCGATCGAGACGACGCCGCCGATGCCGCCCGCGAGCTGAGGGGCCGCGCCGTAGCTCACGAGGCCGCCGAGCGAGTGGCCGACGAGGAAGACCGGACGGTTTCCGCTGTGGAGACGGACCTCGTCGACGGCGGTGGGGAGATCCTCGGTGATGTAGTCGTCGACGTGGCGAACGGCGCGCGCTCCGAAGTGCCGCGACCGCCCGTGACCACGCAGGTCCAGGTTGAAGACGTCGAAACCTGCGCGGGCGAGGTAGTTCGCGAGGCTCCGCGCCGGGAGGTGCCACGCGTAGCGATTTTGCCCGAATCCGTGGACGAGGAGGACGGGCGCACGCGTGCCGCCCTCGTGGTCGGCGAGGCGTTTCCGGACCATCGCCAGCGGGATCTTGCCGCCCGTGACGACCAGCTCCTTCACGAAACTGGCGCGATCGTGACGGTCAATCGTCTGCTGGAGGGTACGGCCGTAGAGGATCAAGATGACAGCGGCTTCAGGAAGTCCGGGATTTTGGTCGTGGATCCCTCTCCGAGTGTAGCATCGAAAAAGACGCGCCGGCCAAAGCCGCGCCTCTCTTGGAGGCCCATGTCCCTCGTCCGCCGCTCGGTTCCTGTCGTCCCGCTGCTGCTCGCGCTGCTCGCGCTGCCCCCCACCGCGGCGATCCTGCTCGTTGCACGGCCCGCGTCCGCGCAGGGCGCCGCCAAGCCTGCGGCAAAGCCGGCCGGGAAGCCCGATCCGAAGAAGGCCGCCGAGGAGCAGAAGAAGGCGGACGAAGCGAAGGCCGCCGAAGAAGCGAAGGCCGCCGAAGAAGCGAAAAAGGCCGAGGAGCAGAAGGCGGCCGACGAGGCCGCGAAGGCCACAGCGGCGGCGACCACGGTCGAGCCTCCCAAGGAAGAGTGGGACATCAAGGACGTGGAGGAGCTGCCAGGCAAGCGCTACCTCTTCATCGGCGCGCGCTACCGCGGCAACATCATCCCGAAGTTCATGCTGAACCTCTTCGTCGACGAAGGCGCGACGGTCTACTCGAACACGATCGCGATCGAGCTCGACATGCGGAAGGACGGCTTCTCGCTGATCCCCGCGCTCGGTTTCACGGAGTACAGCACGGGCGGCGACATCCTCTTCAAGGAGAAGGGCTCGAAGGACATCCCGGGCAATTACTCCTTCGTGAACAGCAGCATGAAGGCGCTCTACGCGACCGCCGATCTGCTCTGGTCGGTGAAGATGTCGAAGAACTTCGACTTCGAGTACGGCGCAGGGTTCGGCCTCGGGATCATCTTCGGCGACCTCGCGAACAACTGGGTCTACGAGGATCCGAACGGCGCGCTCGCGGGCTCGAACGGAAGGCACTACGCGAAGTGCCAGACCGGCGGCACGCAGCCGGGCTGCAACGCCGCCGAGCACAAGAACACCGACATCCTGAAGGTCGGCAACTACACCGAGCCGAGCTGGTTCGACGGCGGCTCGAAGCCGGTCATCTTCCCGTGGATCTCGATCCCGCAGCTCGGTCTTCGCTACAAGCCGGTGAAGAACTTCGTCGCGCGCCTCGGTCTCGGCTTCGCGCTCACGGGCTTCTGGTTCGGCCTGAACGGCGAATACGGCCTCGAGCAAAAGCCGAAGCCCTGACCGGAACCAAGGACCGCCGCCCGAACTAAGGACGGGCGACGGAACTAAGGACGGGTGGCACACAAATGGTGTGGCACACGGGCGTGGCACGGTAGGATCGGGGGGGCGACGGCACACCGTGCCCGCCCTGTAAAATGAGCGATTCGACTCGGTTGCCGACGTTCACGATGCCCGCCCGGTACGAGGCCGTGGCACGCCTCGGCAAGGGTGGCGGCGGCGAGGTCTGGGCCGTCCGCGACCGCGTCACCGGCCGGGAGCTCGCCCTCAAGGTGCTCGCCGAGGACGCGGGCGAAGCCGAGGTCATGGCGCTCGTCCGCGAGGCCGTCACGCTGAGCGGCCTCGAGGGCCTCGGCGTCCCACGCGTCGTCGCGTTCGGGAGCCTCCCCAAGAGCACGCGTCGCTTCCTCGTTCGCGAGCTCGTCGACGGACGCAGCCTCGAGGAGGTCATGGAGAGCGGCGAGGGCGAGTGGCTCCGTCCCGTCGCATGCGCCGCCGATCAGCTCACCGTCCTCCATCGCGCCGGCCTCTTCCACGGCGACATCAAGCCCGCGAACGTCATCGTCGGTGACGACGGCATGGGTACGCTCGTCGACCTCGGCCTCGCCACGCCATGGAAAGAAGGCGGCGCGCGCGCGAAGGGTCTCACGCCGAAGTACGCCGCGCCGGAGCTGCTCGTCGGCGACCCGCTCACCGTTCGCGGAGAGGTCTACGCGCTCGGCGCGACGCTCGCCGACGCCGTCAGCGCGCGCGGGAGCGAGCTCACGACCGCCACGCGCGAGGCCCTGAAGAAGATCGCGAAGCGCGCGACCGAGGAAGAGCCCTCGGCGCGGTATCCCAGCATCGACGAGCTCGCGAGCGCACTGAAGAGCGCGGCGAAGATCGAGACGCGCGCCTTCGACGAGACCGCTGCATGGCCGGTGCTCGGCGTCGACGGCGCAGCCCTCGCGCTCGCCAACGAGGTAGCGCGACTCGGCGCAGGAGGCGCGCTCGCGATCGTCGGCCCGCGACGCAGCGGAAGGACGACGCTCGTGCGCAGGCTCACGTGGTCGCTCGGCGTCAGCGGAGCGCCCGTCGCGAACGTCGAGCCGGCGCGCGCCGCACCGGGCGGTGCCAGCGCGATCTCGTCACGCGACGTCGTGGATCTCGAGCTCGGCGCATGGGGCGGCCCCACGAAGCCGGTCCACGGGCTCGTCGTCGTCGTCGACGATCTCGCGGCGCTCGAGCCCGACGCGCTCGTCGCGCTGAAGGTCGCCGCCGACCACGGTGCGCGCATCGTCGCCGTCGGCGACGAGGACGCGGTCGCGGCGCTCGCGGCGAACGGCGCGGCGGGCGTACGTGCGTTCGAGGTGCCGCCTCTCGACGATGCGAGCGCCTCCGAGCTCGTGAAGCGAGCCGTCCCTTCCCTGCCCGATCGGCTCGCGCGTCACCTCCTCGATCGCGTACAGCGACGGCCCGGACAGCTCCGCGCGTTCGTGAAGCGCCTCGGTGGGCACGCCGTGACGTCGACCGAGGAGATCGACGACCTCATCGACGCGTCCTCGCGGCGCAGCTTTCCGCCGTCTTCGCGCTCTCGCGACGAGTCGCTGACCGAGCTGCGGCGCGCGCTCGATACCGGGCGCTTCGACACCGCGTCCGAGACCCTCGACACGCTGAACGAGCCGAAGGACGACGGCGAGAAGGTCGACTTCGCGATTGCACGAGCGAAGATCATGCTCGCGCGGGGCGATGCGCTGACGGCAGCGAAGGCGCTCGATGCCGTCACGAAGGTCGCGCATGGCGGACCCCATCACCGCGCATGGCTCACGGCACGGGCGCGCACGTTCGTTCGTGCCGGAGACTTCACGCAAGCCGCCGCGCTCGCCGAAGAGGCAGCCGCTCCTACCGCGACGGGACGTGACGCGCTGTCGGCGGACGCGCTCGCGGTGTGCGGCGTCGCGCTCGCGTACCTCGGCGACGAGAAGCGCGCGCTCGAATCCCTCGAAGAGGCGGTCGCCGTCGCGAAGCGCATGCGTGATGCACGCGTCGAAGCGGTCGCCCTCGGCTCGCTCGCGATCGCACATCAGCGCGGAGGCCGCGCGAAGGAAGCGCGCGAGGCCTACGAGGCCGCTCTTGCTTCGGCGGAGACGGCCCGCGACGCATGGACGCTCGCGACCACGCGCCTCAACCTCGCCGGCCTCGCGAAGGGCGACGGCGACCTCGCGCAGTCGCTCGTGCATCTCGAGGCCGCGCTCGACATGGGCCGCCGCGCCGGCGCGCTGATGGCCGTGCAGCAGACGCTCTTCAACCTCGCCAACCTCGATCTCTACCTCGGGCGGTACGCGCGGGCCGGCGCCTCGATCGAGCGCCTGGCCGAGCAACGCGACAAGCTCTCTCCGAACGCTCGCGCCCAGCTGCTCGGGCTCCAGGCGGAGCTCGCGACGCGCATGGGCGAGATCGATCGCGGCGCGCGCCTCTACGAGCTCTGCGCCGAGGCCTACGACGCCGTCGCGCGTCCGCTCGACGCTGCCGAGGCAAGGCTCGAGGGGATCCTCACCCGCGTCGGGGGCGGTGAGAACGCGGCGACCGTCGACTCCACCGCGCTCACACGCGAGCTCGACGCGGTGCGCGCGAAGATCGGCGACGGCGGCCTCCAGGAGCACGAGCCGCTCGCGTTCATCGTGAAGGGAACGCTCGCGCTGTTCCGCGGCGACGAGAACCTCGCGCGCGAAGCCCTCGACGAGGCGCACAAACGCGCGATCGACATCGGTCAGCGCGAATGGGCCTGGCGCGCCCTCGACGCACGCGCGCGGCTCGCCAGCTCCCAGGGCGCCACGGCGCTCGCGCGGCGCGATACCGACGCCGCGCTCGCGATGCTCGAGGAGACGGCCTCGAAGCTCCCCCGCGATCTGCGCGAGGTGTTCTGGAACGATCCACGCCGCCGATCGCTGCGCCAGGCGCACACGGCGACGCTGCCCGCGATCGCCTCCGGGCCTTGGTCGTCGGCGTCGTCGCTGTCGTCGCGGATGCCGATCGACCGCGCCCAAGGCCTGCTCACGGAGCAGCACATACCAACGATCACCACGGGCCGCACGAACCGCTCCGGCATCTCCAGCATGGGCGCGCCGCTCCCCGAGGCCGATCGTCTCGCGCGCATCTTCGAGATCACACGCGACCTCGCACGCGAGCACGACCTCGAGCGACTGCTCGTACGCGTGACCGATCACGCGGTCGGACTGCTCGGCGCCGAGCGCGGGCTCATCGTCCTCGTCAACGAACAGGGCGGCGTGGTCGCGCACACCGCACGAGACAGCAAGGGCGAGGAGGCCGCGCAGAACTTCTCGCGCAGCGTCGCCGAGCGCGTCATCAAGGAAGGCGAGCCCGTCATCGCGACGAGCGCGCGCGACGACGAGCGCCTCGCGCAGGCCGTGAGCGTGCATCAGCTCATGATCCAGTCGATCGCGTGCGTGCCCATCCGCGGCGCTCCGCCGGCGGGCAAGACGATCGGCGCGCTCTACGTCGAGACGCGCTTGCGCCCGGGCGTTCGGTTCCGCGAGGAGCTCCCCACGCTCGCAGCGTTCGCGGATCAGGCCGCGATCGCGATCGAGGGCGCACGCCTCATCGACGAGAACCGGCGCCGCGCCGACGAGCTCGAGATCGCGAACCAGGAGCTCACCGAGGCGAAGGACAAGCTCGCCGAGCTCCTCGGACGACGCACCGAGCAGCTCCATACCGCGCGTCGCGATCTGAAGCAGGCGCGGTCCGAGCTCCGTTCGCACTTCGGATACGCGGGCCTCGTGGGCACGAGCGCCGCGATGCGAAAGCTGTACGCGCTGATCGAGCGCGTGCGCGACACGGACGTGCCGATCCTCGTCACCGGCGAGAGCGGCACGGGCAAGGAGGTGGTCGCGCGCGCCGTGCACATCGCCGGCCCACGCGCGAAGCAGCCGTTCCTGGGCGTGAACTGCGGCGCCATCCCGGCGAACCTCCTCGAGAGCGAGCTCTTCGGACACGTGCGCGGCGCGTTCACCGGCGCCGAGCGCGATCGCAAGGGCCTGTTCCGCGAGGCGGAGAACGGCACCATCCTCCTCGACGAGATCGGGGAGATGCCGCAGAAGATGCAGGCCGGCCTCCTCCGCGTGCTCCAGGAGAAGACGGTCCGCCCCGTCGGCGGGGCGAAGGAAGAGCCGTGCAGCGCGCGCGTGATCGCCGCAACGAACCGCGACCTGTCCGCGATGGTCACCGAGGGCACGTTCCGCGAGGACCTGTTCTACCGGCTGCACGTCATCGAGCTGAAGATCCCGGCGCTGCGCGAGCGCGCCGAGGACATCCCGGCGTTGATCGACCACTTCCTCACGCTGTTCTCGGCGCGTCACAAGCGTGACCGCAAGACGATCGAGCGCACCGCCGTGCGTCGACTCCAGTCGTTCGACTGGCCCGGCAACGTGCGTCAGCTCGAGCACGTCCTCCTCAATGCGTGGCTGCTCTCGGAGGAGAACGAGATCACGACCGACGACCTCGATCTCCCGACGGCGAGCACGCGCGCCGGGGGGTTGCACGACAGCCGTCCCGCCGCGTCGGCGTCGCACATCGCGCCGTCGAACGGCGGCGAGGCACGCGCGACCGCATCGACGACGAGCACCGTGCGCGCGCGGACGCAGGAGGAATACCGCGACGCCGAGAAGGAGAAGATCCTCGCGGCGCTCACGAAGTGCAACTGGAACCGCGTGCAGGCGGCCAAGATGATCGGCGTGCCGAGGCGCACGTTCTACCGGCGGCTGAAGGAATACGGGATCGTCTGACGCGCGCGCGCGTCAGGACAGGACGACGACGAACGCGCTCTTACGCCGAGCGACGTCGCCTCGCTGCAGCTCCGGCGATCGCGGCGATCGCGAGCAGGAATCCCGCGCCGCTCGTCGAGCCTGCCGGCGACGTGGAGCAGCCGCTCGTCGTGGTCGTCGTCGCGCTCGGCGCGGCGGCCGCTGCGACCGGCGCGGGCTCGGGCTCCGCGGCGGGCTCCGGCGTGGGCGGGGCGGGCGCGGGCACGCAGATCTTCTTGTCCTCGAACGGCTTGCAGATCTCCGACAGCGCGCACTTCGTGCCGTCGTCGCAGCGCCGCTCGCACGTGCCCTTCACGCACGCGTCCGAGCTGCAGTCGAGGTTCGTCTTGCAGCTCTCGCCGACGCCGACGCCGGGCGCGTCGCCTTCGGTGCGCGGCTCCGCGCCGGCGAGCTGGAACGCCTTCGCGACGAGCGCGGCCTTGTTGCTGAGGTGCGTGTAGAAATTCAACACGTCGCGGCCGACGCAGTTCGCCGACTCGTTCGACGGATTCGCCGCGCCGCCGCCGCCGCGCGAGACGACGCCGACGACGGCGCCTTTCGCCGAGAACGCCGGACCGCCGCTGTCGCCGGAGCAGATCGACTCGCCGACGAGGAGCTCGGAGTCACCGAGGCCGATCGTGCTCGCCGGGTCGAGCGTGACAGGGCCGACGTAATTGACCGCGACGCCTTCGCGCTGCTGCCGCTTCGCCGGGAGATCGCCGGCCTCGGTGAGGCCCCAGCCCACGGCCGTGAGCTTCTCGCCTTCGCGCGCGGCGCCCTTGAGACGGAGCGGCGCGATGCGGCCTTGCACGGAGCTCTGGAGGACGATGAACGCGACGTCCGAGTTGCACATCGTGCTGACGTTCTCGTGGACGAGCTGCTTGCCGCGCGCCGCGGCGCGGTTCGGGTCGTACACGTTCCGCACGCCGTCGACGCCCGTGTACACGTAGAGATCGCTCGCTGCGTAGTCGCCGTGGACGGCGCCTTCCTGGAGAGCGCCGCCGCTCGCGTTGCAGAGCGCGCCGCGGTCGGTCGCCGACACGCAGTGGCGGGCAGTGAGCACGAGGTTCGGCGCGACGAGCGTGCCGGTGCACGTCCCGTGGAGCTGACCGGCCTCGTAGATCGCGAGGAGGACGACGGCGTCTTGATCGCTCGTCGACGGAGTGCCCGCGATGATCGGCGACGCGGCCCGAGCGAGGGGCTCGCCTCCGTGCGCGCCGGGCTCGGAGGAGCAGCCGGAGGCGAGCGCGATGACCGAGGCGATGAACGCCGCCGACAGGACACCACGAACGCTTGTCTCCGATGTCATGTCTCCACGCTCCTCATCCCACATTCTCCGCAAGGGATGAGCCATGCGTCGGGCGCCGCATGCTCCGTGCAACCTACGGGAATCAGTCGGTTGTCAGCGTGCGTCCCTGGATCGGACGCGACCCGATGGAGGGTGCAGGATCCCGCGCCGCAGCGTCGGGAGACGCGGACGAGATGCGCGGTCGCGCGGCCCGCGCTCGGGCGGCGCGCGGAGTATCCTTCGCGGCCATGCGCTCCTCCCTCTTCGCCTCCGTCACCATCGTCTCTCTCTGCGTCGGCGCCACCGCCTGCAACCGGGACGCGCCGCGGCCCGACCAAGGAAGCGCGACGACGGTCGCATCGGGGACGCCCGCGACGACGAACGGCGAGGTCACCGTCGGCAAGCCCGCGCCGGACTTCAAAGCGAAGGATCACAATGGCGCGGAGCTCGAGCTCTCCGCGCTGAAGGGCAAGCCCGTGGTCGTCTACTTCTATCCGAAGGACGAGACGCCCGGCTGCACGACCGAGGCGAAGGACTTCCGCGATCAGTGGAAAGGCTTCGAAAAAACCGGCGTGACGGTGATCGGCATCTCCACCGACAACCCCGAGTCCCACAAGGCGTTCGCGAAGCATCACGAGCTGCCGTTCCACCTCGTGAGCGACGAGAGCGGCGCGATCGCGAAGTCGTTCGGCGTCCCGAACCGGGCCGGTTTCCTCTCGCGTCAGACGTTCGTCATCGGCGCCGACGGCAACGTGAAGAAGATCTACCGCGACGTCGACGTCTCGAAGCACGTGACCGAGGTTCTCGCGGATCTGAAGTCGTGAGCGCGGGGCCGCGCCGGCTCTCGGTCCTCGTGGACGGCGCGCCGATGGCGGAGGCCGAGGCGCTCGCCTTCTGGGACCGGTTCAGCGCGTGGATGGAGGAGCATCGCGGCGATCTCGCGGGATTCGCCGCGCAAGAAGGCTTCGCGAGCGTCCATCCGGGCGTCGACGGGGATCGGCCCGTCCTTCGCGCGAGCAAGACCGCCGGGCAGCGGCCTTACGTGGCCGTGCGCGCGGAAGCGCCGGGAGGGGGCGATCGGGGCGCCGATGCCGCCGGTGGATCGGCCGCTCGCCAGAACGCAGGTCGCAAGCCGGATCGGCCGGGGAGCAACCCCCGCGATTTCACGGGGAAACGGCGCAAGTGAGGTAGGACACTGGCCCACAATGTATGGGCCTGGCGTTTGCTACAGCTCCCCTTCGACGTGCCGACCTCCTGCAGCCCCCCCTCCATCCACATCACCTACGCCGCTCACACGGCATCCTGCACCTTCCTGCTGGATGGCGACGGTATCTGCCGGCGCATCGTCATCCCTCCGAAGGGCAAGCGAAGCGCGTCGCGCACCGCCGCTCGCTGCGTCGGCGCCCAGTACGTGGCGTCGCTCGACGGCAGCGCCGCCGGCGGCCTCGTCGAGATGCCCCGCGTCGGAGCGGCGATGCTGTTCGCGCGCGTCGACGAGAACGGCCGCGTCTCGCTCGTCCGCACCGGCGTCGTCACCAGCTTCGAGTCGAACGCCGCCGAGGATCCGTTCGCCGACAGCGGGACCGTCGAGACCTCCGCTCCCGAGCTCGAGACGCCGCGCGTCCAGCGCAGCGCCGAGCTCGATCCCGACTACTACGACCCGAGCGAGCGGACCCAGCGCATCACCGCGCTCCGCCCCGAAGACCTCGCCGCGGCGCTCGGTGAAGAGCAGGGCAACGAGCTCGCGACCGCGGAGTACCGCGCCGTCGACGTCGAGGAGCTGACGCCGCGCAAGACGCTCCCGTCGAGTGTGCCTGCGCAAGGCGCGACGCTCCGCAATCCGCCGCACGACGTCGCGATGGCCGGTCTCGACGACGAGGACGACGACTACGCGCGACCGGCAAAGGTTCCCTCTCCTGCGCGCGGGATCCTTCCGCGACGAAGCAGCGAGCCGAGCGTGCGCGCCGCAGCTGCACGCGCCTACGACCCGGATCCGCGGCCGACGCCGCGCGCCTATTCTTCGGACATCCAAGTCAGCCGTCGCCGGCGCTGAGCACGAGCGGCGTTTCGCGGCTCGCCACGCACCCCATTGTCAGGGAGCGCGGACAATGGTACCTCGCGCGGCGATGAACGCTCGGCATCACGGGGTTTTCCCGGCTTGTCGGCCACGCTACGAGGCCCCATGTCGCTGCTCGGAGTGAGCACCTCATTTCTCGATTCCGTGTCTGGAGACGGATTCCTGCGGAGCGGGCTGCGCACGTTCGCCGAGGGGGCCGTCACGGTCGACCTCGACGCGAGCCTGCTCGTCCAGGTCGGTCTCTTCGTCGTCCTGCTCTTCGTACTGAAGCCCGCGCTCTTCGACCCGATGATGAAGCTCTTCGAGGAGCGCGAGAAGCGCATCGAAGGCACGCGTCACGCGGCGACGAAGGAAGACGAGCGGTCGGCAAAGGCCCTCGCCAAGGCGCAGGCGATCGTCGCGAAGGGTCGCGACGCCGGAGCGCTCGAGCGTGATGCGCTCCGCGCCGAGGGGCTGAAGCGCGAGGCCGAGCTCATGAGCAAGGTACGCGCGGAGACCGCCCTCACCATGGAGCGCGGCCGCGCCGAGATCGGCAGCGAGGCCCACGCTGCGCGCCAACAGCTTCGTAGCGAAGCACGCAACCTCGCCCGCGACATGGCCTCGCGTGTCCTCGGACGAGAGGTTTCCCAGTGAGCAAGAAGATCATCTCCCGCACGCGGCTCGTCCTCGCGGCGTTCGTCATCGCGATCGCCACGCTCACCATCTCACTCGCGTTCGCGCAGGAGCACGGCGGCACGCCCGCGCACGGCGAGGCGGGCGGCGCGCAGAGCGGAGAGCACCGCGCCGATGCCGAAGGCCACGGCGACCACGCGACCGCCGGCGGCCATCACGCCCCCGAGCCGATCAACTGGACGGACATCTGGGACAAGAAGCGCCCCGCCGTCCTCGCGCTCGTCATCAACTTCGGCGTCCTGATGACGCTCTATTACATGCTCGGCAAGAAGCCGATCACCGAGGCTCTGAAGCAGCGCCGCGTCACGATCGGCAAGGACATCGAGGAGGCGCAGGCTCTCCTCGACGAGGCCAAGGAGCGCGCGAAGAAGTACCAGGCCGAGCTGAAGAACGCCGACGTCGACGCATCGACCGCGAAGGCCGGCCTGATCTCCGCGGGCAAGGGCGAGGTCGATCGCCTGCTCATCGAGGCGCAGGAGCGCGCCGACCGCATGAAGCGTGACGCCGATCGGCTGGTCGAGCAGGAGCGCAAGCAGGTCCACCACGATCTCCTCAACGAGACCGTCGATCTCGCCGTCCGCGAGGCCGCGCAGCTCCTCGAGAAGTCCGTCACCGCCGACGACCACGCGCGGCTCGCGCAGGATCTCCTCGCGGAGCTCTCGGCGCGTCCCGCCGCGAAGCCCACGACGCGAGGTGCCACGTGATCCCCGGTGTCATCGCTAAGCGCTACGCCACCGCGCTCCTCGAGATCGGCGGAGACTCCGGTCAGCTCGACGCGCTCGTCGACGAGGTCGCACGCGCGGCCGACGCGTACGACGCAAGCGCAGAGCTCCGCAACGCATTCGAGAACCCGCTCGTCCCGGCAGCCGCGAAGAAGGCGATCCTCGGCGACATCGCCGAGCGGCTCGACCTCGGCACCACGTCGCGGAGCTTCCTCGGCCTGCTCGTCGATCGCCGCCGCATCCGCGCGCTGCCGGCGATCGCCACGCGCCTCCGCGAGATGGCCGACCTCCGTCGCGGTATCACGCGCGCCGAAGTGCTCACCGCGCTGCCTCTCTCCGAAGAGTATTTCGAGAAGCTCCAGCGCGAGCTCGAGCGCATCACGGGCCGCAAGGTGGCGCTCGATCGGAAGCTCGATCCGAGCCTAATCTGCGGCGTTCTCGTACGCATCGGCGACACCGTCTACGACGGCTCGCTCGTCGCCCGCCTCCGGCAACTCAAGGAGACGATGCTGCCCAACTGAGGCCGCACTCGTCATCCCAGACTCCTCGCATTCGGAAGAAATAAGGACCTACGCCATGCAGCTTCGCGCCGAAGAGATCTCGTCGATCATCAAGAAGCAGATCCAGAGCTACGAGAAGGCCGCGCTCACGACCGAGACGGGCACCGTCCTCAGCGTCGGTGACGGTATCGCGCGCATCTACGGCCTCGAAGGCGCGATGGCCGGCGAGCTGATCGAGTTCCCGGGCGGCATCATGGGCCTCGTCCTCAACCTCGAGTCGGACAACGTCGGCGCCGTTCTCTTCGGCGAGTCGACGACGATCAAGGAAGGCGCGACGGTCAAGCGCACGAACCGCATCATGGAGGTCCCCGTCGGCGAGGCCGCCATCGGTCGCGTCGTCAACGCGCTCGGCATCCCGGTCGACGGCAAGGGCCCGATCGACTCGCCGCACAAGCGCCGCGTCGAGATCAAGGCGCCGGGCATCCTCGCGCGTCAGCCCGTCAAGGAGCCGCTCCAGACCGGCATCAAGGCGATCGACTCCATGGTTCCGATCGGCCGCGGTCAGCGCGAGCTGATCATCGGCGACCGCCAGACGGGCAAGACGGCCGTCGCGATCGACGCGATCATCAACCAGAAGGGCCTCGGCGTTTACTGCTTCTACATCGCCATCGGCCAGAAGCAGTCCACCGTCGCCGCCGTCGTCGACAAGCTCACGCAGAACGGCGCGATGGAATACACGACGGTCGTCGTTTCCGGCGCCAGCGAGTCGGCACCGCTGCAGTTCATCGCGCCGTACACCGGCGTCACGATGGCCGAGTACTTCCGCGACAGCGGCCGTCACGCCCTCTGCGTGTACGACGACCTCTCGAAGCAGGCCGTCGCGTACCGCCAGCTCTCGCTGCTCCTCCGCCGCCCGCCGGGTCGCGAGGCGTATCCGGGCGACGTCTTCTACATCCACTCGCGCCTCCTCGAGCGCGCGGCGAAGATGGCCGACCGTCTCGCCGTCGTACCGAAGGGCACGACCTGGGAGAACCGCGGCGACGCGAAGATCCTGGTCGGCGAGCAGGGCCACGAGGCCGCGGACGAGGAGCTCAAGGGCAAGGGCGACGGCTACGAGATCGTGAAGGACCCGCTCTCGGGCGGGTCGCTCACGGCGCTGCCGATCATCGAGACCCAGGCAGGCGACGTCTCGGCGTACATCCCGACGAACGTCATCTCGATCACGGACGGCCAGATCTTCCTCGAGGCCGACCTCTTCTACTCGGGCGTTCGTCCCGCCATCAACGTCGGTATCTCCGTCAGCCGCGTCGGCGGCAACGCGCAGATCAAGGCGATGAAGGGCGTCGCCGGCTCCCTCAAGCTCGATCTCGCGCAGTACCGCGAGAAGGCCGCCTTCAGCCAGTTCGCCTCCGACCTCGATCAGGTCACGCGCAACATGCTCGAGCGCGGCGCGCGTCTCGTCGAGATCCTCAAGCAGGGTCAGTACGTTCCGCAGCCGGTCGAGAAGCAGGTCGTCATCATCTACGCCGGCACGAAGGGCTATCTCGACGGCATCGAGGTGTCGAAGCTCGCCGAGTACGAGCGCGGCCTCCAGTCGTTCATCGAGTCGAAGTATCCGCAGATCTTCGAGACCATCCGCACGAAGAAGGCGCTCGACAAGGACTCCGAGGAGACGCTCAAGAAGGCCCTCAAGGAGTTCGGGACGGCGTTCGGCAAAGAGTCCGGCGACAAGAAGAAGAAGGACTGAGGTCTTCG
>JAQBQJ010000448.1 GCA_028287065.1 Labilithrix sp.
TCCGTGATCCGTGAACCGACAAGCAGGTCGCAACCGGGGCACGTATCGAGAGCGAGCGGATCACGGTTCACGGATCACGGTTCACGGTTCACGGTCACGGATCACGGCGAGAGGAGCGGACCGCGCGCGAACGGTCAACGATTGGGCCCGACGAGCCGGCTCAGCATCTGGATGACGCGGATGACTCGCGCTCGCGCTTCAGCGCATTTCCCGGGCTCGGCGATGCTCCGTCGTTGGAGTACGTCGAGCAGCGCCGCGCTCTCCGTCGCACTTCCGCGCGCCATTTCGTAGAAGCGTCGCTTGTCCGGCGACGACCGCCGGCCGGCGCCCTCCGCGATGTTGAGAACGATTCCGAGGCTTGCTCGCTCGAGCTGGTCGCGAATGACTCGGGCGCCGGATCGGGGAAGCAGCGCGCACGCCGCGACGTGCAGCTCGAGCGCGACGTTGTAGACATCGAGGGTCTCGTGCTCGAGGCAGACTTCGTCCATCCACCGCCGGTCGGCCATCGCCGGGGCGGGTTGCGGGAATTCGACGTCATGAATGTCGTTCTCTCGCCCGTGATCCGTGGCCGTGATCCGTGATCCGTGATCCGACAAGCAGGTCGCGAGACGCTGGCAGGTCGTCGCGAGCTGCGCAGCTCGCGACGGGCGCGGGTAAGGAAATCAAGCGGATCACGGATCACGGATCACGGTCACGGATCACGGCCGAGACGGCACCCCTTGCGCTACGCCCTCACCGGCACCGCTGCACCCGCTGCACCGTCGAGCCGACGATGCACGAGAGGCCGTTCATCTTGCACGTCACGTACGCGCCCGCCGCTCCGCAGCCAGGGGCTCCGCTGAAGCCCTCCACCCCCGCGCACGCGCCCAACGCAGGAACGCCGCAGCTCACGTTCACCGGATACATCGGGTCGGCGTGCGTATCGCAGTTCCAGTCGCCGTTCGTCGTCGTGGTCGCCGGGTCGGCACGGAAACCCGCTTCCGGGTGGGCGCGATTGTCGTCGTCGTCGCAGTCGGCACCGCCGCATCCTCCCTCGCCGGAGCGGTAGTGATCGTTGTCACGGTCGCACGGGTCGCCCGCCTCGCCGTCGCCATCCGCGCCGGCGTCCCCACGCGCGGCATCCGGCGCCGGTCCGTCCACCGCCGGCGACGCTTCCGACGGAGCATCGCCGTCGCGATCCGGGAGCAGGATTCCCGGATCGTCTCCCCCGTACGGGTCACCGCACGAAACGACGATGGCCGCAGCGACGCTCGCTGCGGCCACTCCGGCTCCGAGGACGCCGATACGCATCCTTCGAAGACTAGCGCATCTCAGTGGTGCTTCTTCTTCTTGTGGCCGCTCGCCTTCGCTTCCGGCGCCTTGTCGCCCGCGTGTCCGGGCTTCGCGAGGTGCATCTCGAGCGTGTCGCCGTGCGCCTTCACCTGGTAGTTCGGCACGCCGTCCTTGAACGTGACGCTCAGCTCGGCGCCGCCGTTCTCGTTCGACACGCGAATCGCCGCGATGCGCGGGTCCTTCGACGCGAGCGGACCCGCGGCGTCGAGCGACTTGCGCCCCGGGATGACGACCGTGAAGCCCGAAGGCTGCGACGCGCCCTGGATGCGACCGACCGGTCCGTCCATCTTGATCTTCAGCACGTTGCCATGGGAAACGGGCCCGTTGCCGAAGGGCGTCACCTTGCCGGGCTTCTCGTTGAGCATCGGATCCGCGCCGAACGCATTCGCCGCCGTCGCGAGCGGATCGTTGTTCCCCGCCGGCATCGCGGGCGCAGGCACCGCCGGATGCGCGGCTGCCGTCGTCGCCGTCTCCGCCGGTGGCGGCGTCGCTGCGACGGGCGCCGGTGCCGGCTTCCGCATCGCGACGAGACAGAGGATCGACGCGATGCCGATCGCTCCACCGATCATCGCGCGCTTCTTCGTGATCGCGAAGCGCGGCTTCACCGGCTCTTCGATCACGGGCTCGTCGATCTCGCCGCGAACGACCTTGCGACCCGCGGCATGCAGACCGCCGCCGGGCGCCGGAGCCGTCGTACGACGCACCGGGATCTCGACGTCGTCCGCCGCGCCGCTGCGCTTCGCGCTGGCGCGTGCCGCGAGGAGAGCCATCGTCGTCTTCGCACGCTTCGCCCATTTTTCCAGGGCCGGAGTGACCTTCGCAGCGGTGCGAGCGAAGGCGCTCTTCATCTTCTGCGAGTCCTCGTCGTGCTCTTCCTCGATCGCCGAGGCCTTCGCGACGATGCCGCGCGAGCCGTGCTCGTGTCCGTGCTCGTGCGCCATGGCGTCGTCGCAGGCGTCCATGCCGGGCTGGTGCGGAGCGTCGTGCATGTCATCCATGTCTTCATCCATCGAGTGCGGCGCGAGCGAGCCGTCGCGTCCGGTGATCTCGCCGTGAGCTGCGTCCATGCGGTCCATCTCTGCGCACTCCGAGGCGTGCGCTTGCTCGTCGTCGTAGCGGAGCGTGACGACGAGCTGCGGGATGCGCGTGCCCTGCTCGACCTCGACCATCACGTGGTCGATGAGCGCGGGGCGCTTGCTTCCGGACGCCGCGTCCTCGAGATCGAGCTGCTTTCCGACCTGCAGGAACCCGAGCTCGCTGAACGCGGTGACGCTCGAGCCCTGCGTGCCCTTCACGCGAGCGCGCATCGGAGACGCGAGCCCGTCGATGTGGAGCCGCACCTTGCGACCCTGCGGCGGATGAATCGTCATGCCGTCCTCGACCATGCCGACGATCCGCTGGAGCGACACGGTGCTCGCGGAGTCGAGGTTCGTGAACCGGATCCCGAACTCGCCTCCGTCGCCCATGTCGTCCTTCCAGAGGACCTCGCCCGCGGCGACGACGACCATGCCCTGTCCCGCGTCGAATCGACACGTGACCGGCTGACCGACCTCGGGCAGATACGCCGTGCGGAGGTGCATCCCCTCTTCCGAGAGGTTGACTGCCTGCGCCTCGAACGACGGACCGAGTGCGCCGCCAACCTCGACCATCCCATCGAACGGGATCCGCGACGCGTGAGGCGCGCGGCGATCGCTTGCAGTGCTCATGAACTTTCTCCCTTGAACCTTCCGTAGGTCCTAAGGAAGAGCGCCCTGTCGGGCCAAGTTTTTGCACCCGCGACATGCATGCAAACCACACTCATCCGCGCGGCGAGCGCTTCCGTCGCGGTGCTCGCGGTCGCCGCTTGTGGCGGCAATCAGAAGCCGGCCGAAGAGCCTTCGCAGGTGACGACCACGACCGGAAGCGAGACCGGCGTCGCCGGTTTCGGAGGTCCGGCCTCGCCCGGCGAGCCCACGGGGATCTTGCCCAGCGGGACGACGACGACCTCGGGCGCGCCCGCATCTCCGATGGAGGGCGGCTGTCCCGACGCGCCGCTGCCGCCTGCCGCGCGCGCCGCGCCCGATCTCACGACGTGCTGGAAGGCCTGCGACGGGCTCGACGCTTCCCTTCCCGCGGACTCACGATGCATGTCCGCGAAGGCCTCGTGCATGGCGAAATGCAACACGAAGTTCTAGGCACCGTGAGAAACGCGTGCGCGCTCAGAGCGGGATGTTCGTGTGCTTCTTCGGCGGGTTCGTATCGCGCTTGTCCTTGAGCATCTCGAGCGCGCGATGGAGCCGCGCGCGCAGCGTGCGCGGATAGATGACCTCGTCGATGAAGCCGAGCTCTGCGGCCTTGTACGGATTCGCGAAGCGCTCGCGGTAGTCGGCGATGAACGCCGCGCGCGTGGCGACGGGATCGGCGGCCTTCGCGATCTCGTTCTTGTGGATGATGTTGACGGCGCCGTCCGGACCCATGACCGCGATCTCGGCGGTCGGGAACGCGAGGTTGATGTCCGCGCGAATGTGCTTCGAAGCCATGACGTCGTACGCGCCGCCATAGGCCTTCCGAAGGATGACGGTGACCTTCGGCACGGTCGCCTCGGCGAACGCGAACAGCAGCTTCGCGCCATGCTTGATGATGCCGCCGTACTCCTGATCCGTTCCGGGGAGGAACCCGGGAACGTCGACGAACGTGACGAGCGGGATGTTGAAGCAGTCGCAGAAACGCACGAAGCGCGCGGCCTTCATCGAAGCGTCGATGTCGAGCACGCCGGCGAGCACCTGCGGTTGGTTGGCCACGACGCCGACGGCGCGTCCGCCGATGCGCGCAAAGCCGACGACGATGTTGCCCGCGAACTGCTCGGCGATCTCGAAGAGGTGAGCGTCGTCGACGACGGCGCGGATGACGTCCTTGACGTCGTAGGGGCGGTTCGACTCGATCG
>JAQBQJ010000461.1 GCA_028287065.1 Labilithrix sp.
ACGAGGTCGATTCGTGCTGTGAGACACTGGCCAACGAGCGCCGGCTCCTTCAGTACCTCGGCACAGAGACCTGGCCGGACGGCACGATTCAGTCGCGCTACGCCTTCGGGCATGCGCTCATCCAGCACGCGGCGCTTGCGAGGAATCCGTCGTCTTCGCTCCGTCTGTGGCATCGGCGAATCGCCGAGCGGCTCGAACAAGGCTACGCCGGGCGAGAAGACCAAGTCGCTGCCGAGCTCGCCGTCCACTTCGACGAGGGGCACCAGTTCGCGAAGGCGGCGCCCCATTACCTCGTCGCGGGAGAGCGGGCGGCGGGCCGCCACGGCCACGTGGAGGCAGTCGCCCATTTCGAGCGCTCGCGGCATCTCGTGGCACGACTGCCCGAAGGACGCGAACGAGACGAGCTCGAGCTCCGGGTGCTGCACGGTCTAGGACCGTCGCTCCTCGCCACGAAAGCACCGACCGCGCACGATCTCATCGCGACCGTCGAGCGAGCCGTCGAGCTCGCGACGCATCTGAAGGACGACGTACGGCGCGGCGCCGCGCTGGTCGTCCTTCAGCGCTGCCGCCTGTGGAAGGGCGACTTTCGCGCCGTCGGCGAGCACGCGGACGAGGTGATGGCAGCCGTCGAGCGCGTACCGGATCCGGTGCTGCGCGCGAGCGCAGCGCAGTTGGGTGGAGGCGCCGCGTTCGCTCGCGGCAACTTTACCGAAGCCCGACGGCTTCTCGATGTCGCACGCGCGATTGACAAAGGCGACGGCGCGATTCCTTCCGAGCCGCTGGTTGCCGCGCTCTCTGTCGGCGCGCTCCTAGCATGGCTAACCGGACGCCCAGACGAAGCGCTGGCCTTGGCCCACGACAGCGTTCGGTCGGCCGAGGCGCTCCGCGAGCCTTCTGCGCTGGCTCAGGCCCTCTGCGGCGTTGCGACCGTGCGCGCTTGGCGTGGGGAGCCGCAACAAGCGGAGGAGCCCGCGCAGCGAGCGCTCGCCACCGCAAACGAGGAGCACATGTCGTTCTGGCGCAACCGGGCGCTCTCGCTCGTCCACTGGGCCAAGTCCGAGCTCGATCCGACGACATCCGCGGCGCACGTCGATGAACAGCCTTCGGAGCCGGGGGACTCCCGGTTCGCCGGCCGGACCTTGGACGCTCTCCTTTTTATCTCCCTCTGCGCGCGCGTGGGCCGGGAGACACGCGCGCTCGAGGAGATTGCGAGCGCGCTCGCAATCGCCGATCAGAACGACGAGCGCTTCCTGGCGCCCGAACTCCATCGACTTCGAGGCGAGCTCCTGAAGGCGAGCGACAAGGCGACGGCCGAACGGTCCTTCACGACGGCGATCGACCTCGCGAAGAAACAGTCCTCCACGGCTTTCGAGCTTCGTTCGACGCTCAGTCTCCATCACATCGTCGGCGGCGCAAGGCGACGGCGAATCAGAGACGAGCTGCGCCGTCTCATCTCGACGTACAACGAAGGCTTGGATACGGGTGACCTAAGGGACGCACGGGCCGTCCTTGCGGACTGAGCCGGCCCGCGCGGCTCGAGCGTGTCGCCCATGAGGGCCGGAGAGCGTGCCGAAGTTCGATGGCGTCGCGCCGCCGATGGCATAATCGGGAGACCGTGAGAACCGAGCTCGTTTTCCCGCCGCGCACCGGATCCCGCTGGCGCGATCAGCTCGCGAACCTGGATTCCTTTGCGCGCAAGCTCGAAGAGAACCTGACGGAGTCGTTGGACGAAGACGACGTCGTGCGCGCTGTCGCGCGGCTGTCGGTTCCCGACCTGGCGGATCATTGCGCGGTCGACGTCATCGAGGGCGACACGAGCGTGCGATGCGCGTTCGCGCACCGGGATCCCAAGAAAATGGCGGAGGCCGGGCCGCTCATGGACCACAAGGCTCAGCTGTCCGCGTTTGCCGAAGGGCGTCGAGCGCTCGCTGGCGAGGCTGTGCTCTTTCAGTTTTCCGCAGCGACCTTTCGCCCGCGCGCGCTGCACACTCCGTCCATGACCGAGCTCGTTCGCATCATCCAGCCTCGCTCGGCCATCTTCCTTCCGTTCGTCGTGCTCGGAACGACGGTGGCCGTCGCGGCGTTCGTTCGCGACGCCGACTCCGAGCTGGTTCAGGGGCCGGAGGATCTCGCGCTTGCCCAGGAGATGGCGCGCCGCGCGGTCATCCGTCACGCCGGCTTTGCAGCGCCACGCTTCACGGCAACCGAAGATTCGCGGCTGCGTCGCGTCGACGAGTTCATTCGTGAGAACCTCGGCTCGTCATTTTCGCTGAAGGCGATCGCTCGGGAAGCGGGTCTCAGCCGGTTTCACTTCCTGCGACTCTTCAAGCAAACCTACGGTGAAACGCCATTCAAGCGCGTGACGCGTCTGCGGATGGAAGAAGCCCAGCGACGTCTAGCGCGCAGCCGCGAGTCGGTGACCGAGATCGCCTCCGCGTGTGGCTACGAGAATTCGGCGCACTTCGCCTCCGCCTTCCGTCGAATGTTCGGCATCTCGCCGACCGCGTTTCGACGTTTGGCGAGGTAACGATAGCGGTCTTCGACCGCAATCCCGCGAAGGCTTCCAGCAACGTGGCGGAAGACGTCGTGTCATCGCCGAGCCACCATCATCGGCACATGTCGGTGGCCGAGCGTTGATGCCGTCAAGCGCCGACGTGGAAACGCTACGAGAGGACGCGGAGCTCGTCCTCACCCGGCGAGCCTCGGAGGGTGACCATCCGCTTCGCTTTCTGATGCTCGCTCCAGTGTCGGACCGGCCGATGCGCAGCTGTGTAGCGCGGCTCGAGCACGAGTATCTCCTTCGTGACCAGCTGGACTCTGCGTGGGCGGTGCGTCCGCTCGCCCTCGCTCGCGATGAGGGGCGCCCCGCGCTCAAGCTGACGGACCCCGGTGGGCAGCTTCTCTCCCAGCTCATGGGAAAGCCCTGGGAGATTGCCGCTTTTCTACGCGTCGCGATCGGGCTCACCGTTTCGCTCGGGCGGGTCCATGAGCGCGGCCTCATCCACATGGACGTCAAGCCGTCCAACGTCCTCACGGATCCGGCGACCGGCGCGACATGGTTGACCGGGTTCGGGATCGCGTCGCGCCTCCCACGCGAGCGCCGCGCTCCGGATCCGCCGCAGATCATCGCAGGAACGCTCGAGTACATGGCGCCCGAGCAGACCGGCCGAATGAACCGCTCGGTGGATTCTCGAAGCGACCTCAACTCGCTCGGGGTGACGTTCTACGAAATGCTCACCGGAGAGCTCCCGTTCACCGCTTCGGATCCGATGGGGTGGGTTCACTGCCAGATTGCAAGGCAGGCTCCGCGCGCGGACGATCGAAGGAGCGATATTCCGGAGCAGGTGGGGGCCATCGTCGCCAAGCTCCTCGCCAAGCCCGCGGAGTGCCGGTATCAGACAGCCGCCGGCCTGGAGACCGACCTGCGGCGTTGCCTCGAAGCTCTCGAGACGGCAGGCCCCATGTCCTTCCCGCTCGGCGCCGCCGACGTGCCCGATCGGCTGCTCATCCCGGAGAAGCTCTACGGCCGCGAGCGAGACATCGAAACACTGCTCGCCGCCTTCGCCCGTGTCGTCGCCGACGGTGAGCTCGAGGTCGTCCTCGTGTCCGGGTACTCCGGAATTGGAAAGTCATCGGTCGTCAACGAGCTTCACAAAGCGCTCGTCCCTCGACGCGGACTCTTTGCTTCCGGCAAGTTCGACCAATACAAACGCGATATCCCTTATGCCACTTTGGTGCAGGCCCTCGGGAGCCTCACGCGCACCATCCTGGCTCGAAGCGAGGCCGAGCTCGCCGAGTGGCGCGCGAGCCTCGCGCACGCGCTCGGTCCCAACGGAAGGCTCATCACGGACCTCTTGCCGGAGCTCGAGCTCATCATCGGACCGCAGTCGCCCGTGCCGGACCTGCCACCCGGAGAGACGCAAAACCGGTTTCAGATGGTCTTTCGGCAATTCATCGGCGTGTTCGCGAGGCGAGAACACCCCTTGGCGCTGTTTCTCGACGACCTGCAATGGCTGGACGCCGCGACGTTGAAGCTTTTCCAGACGCTCGCCACGAAGCCGGAGCCACTGTCTCTTCTGCTCGTCGGCGCATATCGGAACAACGAGGTGCATGCCGCCCATCCCCTGATGCCGGCGCTCGATGCGATCCGCAGGTCCGGAGCTCGTGTGCACGAGCTGGAGCTCGCTGCGCTCGGTCCCGCGCAGGTCGCGCAACTCGTGGCCGACGCGCTCCACACCGATTCACCGCGAGCGGAGCCCCTTTCGCGGCTCGTGCACGAGAAGACAGGAGGCAATCCGTTCTTCACGATCGAGTTTCTGAGCGAGCTGGCGCACGAGAAGCTCCTCGCGTTCGACCCGAGCCTCGCGGCGTGGACCTGGGATCCCGAACGGATCCTGGCCAAGGGATACACGGACAACGTGGTCGATCTCATGGCGACGAAGCTGACGCGCCTGAGTCCGACGACGCAGAACGTATTGAAGCAAATGGCCTGTCTAGGTCACTCGGCGACGTCCTCCACGATAGCGCTCGTACAGGGCGCCTCCGAGGAGGCCGTGGAGGCCGAGCTGCGCGACGCCGTACGTGCCGGCGTCGTGATTCGTTCGAATGCGACCTACGCGTTCCCGCACGACCGCGTCCACGAAGCGGCCTACTCGCTGATTCCGGAGAACGGTCGAACCGAAGCCCACTTGCGCATTGGCCGCCTCCTCCTATCCAAACTTGCGCCGGACGCGCCGACCGAGGATGTGTTCGACGTCGTCAGCCAACTGAATCGCGCGATCGATCGCATCGAGGATCCGGA
>JAQBQJ010000469.1 GCA_028287065.1 Labilithrix sp.
CCGAAGTAGCGACTGGGAGAGAGAGGAGAGAGGAGAGAACAGGTGATGGAAATGGAAATGAAAATGGAAATGCCTGACTGAGAGGACGTCCTCTCGCGTTTCCATTTCCATTTCCATTTCCATCACCTGTTCTCTCGGGATTGGAAAAATCGCCCAACGCCCCCAAGCCCGCTCCGCCGCCCGGGTTTCATCCCCGATCCGCTCCCGCCCGAGGGCACCGCCCCGGAAACCAAATCGTCGTCACCCGAACGGATGACGTCGGCTCGTGAAGTGAAGAGAGCCCAGGAAAGTGGGAACTTTCCTGGCGCGGGTTTGTCTGGCCGCTAGTCTGGCAGGGGAAACTTTTGTCCTCGCCGCTCGTCCAACGCCAGACCCGATACGGGAGGGATGCGACCTAGATGGGGCTAAAGGGTTGGAACGTTGCGGTTCTCGTCGCGATCGGCGCGATCTGGTTCGCCGGCTCGACGCAGCGCGAGAAGCGCGTCGTGGGCGATTCCCACACGGATCGCGTGGCGCTGCTCGAGGAGCAGGTCGCGGCGAGTCCGAATGACGTCGCCCGCGTGCGCGAGCTCGCCCAGGCCTACCTCGACGCCCGCGCCCCCGGCATGGCCCTCGCCTCGATCGAGCATGCGCCCATCGCGGTCCGGACCGAGCCGACGGTGGAGCACCTTTACGCACGTGCACTCCTCGACCAGGGCCGCTCGGCCGACGCGCTCGCGGCAGAGCGCCGCGTCCTGATGGCGTGCTCGAACCCGCCGATCCCGCCGCCCGAGTCCGAAGGGCCGATCTGCTCCTCTTATCTGATCGCTTCCGCCACGCGCCGCGCCGAGATCCTCGAGCAGCTCGTCACGCTCGGCGTCGAGGACGCGAACGCCCATCCTGAAGCTTCGAGCCTCGCGTACCACAACGCCACTCGTCAGGTGAGCTTCTCCGCCGCTCGCTGAGTCCGCGCAGAGAGCGTGTATCCTACACGCAATTTCGTTTACGTCTCTCGAGTAGCTCTTGGTGGCTCCCTTCTCGCGCGCCCCGTATGAACATCGAGGAGGTCCGGTTGAAGCTCTGTCTCGGTCTGCTCGCGATCCTCGGCGCGCTCCCCCTCGGCGGCTGCGGCGTCGGTTTCGCGTCGAAGCATCCGAAAGTACAGGTCGTGCCTTCGGCCGACGAGCTCGCTGCGGAGCAGCGCCTCCTCACGCAGCCGTTCGCGCTCGCGATGGCGGAGGATGCGATCGTTCGCGTCGTCGGCCCGTCGATGACGTGCACCGGCACCGTGATCGAGGACGATCTGATCCTCACGGCGCATCACTGCCTCGTCGATCGCGGGCCGCACGGCGAGTTCTCGAAGAAGCTCCTCGAGCCGTCGCAGATCAAGATCGAGCTCGGCGGCGACTACTTCGCGTGGGGTGAGGTCACCACGCGCGCGATCGTCGCACCGCCCTGCGGCGAAGGCGGCGGCGCCGGCGACCTCGCCGTCATCGTGCTGTCGCGCAAGCTCGTCGGCCTCTCGACGATGACGCCGCGCCTCGAAGGTCCTCCGAAGATCGGCGAAGAGGTGAACCCCGTCGGCTTCGGCCGGTGCGCGCTCTCTCCCGACGGCATCCGACGCAAGGAGCGCACGGGCGGCTCGATCCGCGCGCTCACGGGCGAGACGATGCACCTCGACGCATCGGTGTGCCCCGGCGACTCCGGCGGGCCCGTGTTCGTGAAGGGCACGCGCGAGATCGTCGGCGTCGTCAGCCTCTCGGCGATGGATCACGACGAGAAGACGCGCGGGCCGTCGGTCATGGCGCGCATCGACGCCTATCGACTCGTGTTCGCGCATGCACGCCTCATCGCGGACGGCCTCGCGCCGAACGAGCTCCCGCCGCTCGCCTGCGCCGGCGCGGGCGGCACGAGCGACGACGCGCAGCCGCACCCGCGCGTCGAGAAGGCCGAGAAGGCCGAGAAGGCCGAGAAGAAGAAGTAACGGTCACGGCGCAGCGCTGCAGCAGCGGAGCCCGACGGTGTCGAGTCCTCCGTCGCGAGCGGCGCGGAGCGCCGACGTGCACGTCAGCTCGCTCTCCGGCGAATTGAACGCTCCGCCGTGCGCGAAGCAGAAGCCGGTCGCGTCGCAGGCGTCGATCCACTCCCACAGGTTGCCGGACAGATCGCGCGGTCCGCCGTCCGGAGCCGCGCACGTCGCGATCGATCCGACCGGTACGCTGGCGTGCACCCCGTACTGATCGCCGTTGCACGCCGAAGCCACGTACGCCGTCGCGTACGGATACGTCGCTGCGCCTTCGTTCGAGCACGCGGCGGTCCACGTGTCGTGCTCCGGTCGACCGACGAGCGTGACGTCGAGCGCGCCGCCCGTGCGTCCCCCGCAGAGATGCTTGCCGGCCCACGCGCAGTACGCGCGCGCCGCGCACCAGCGCACGAACGACACCGGGTTCTTTCCGCGCGTGGCGATCGGCGGCCAGCCCGCCTGCGGCACGTACGACTCGGCCGGGTCGCAGCCCGGCGCGCTCGGCGCGCCGGCATCGGCCCCGCCGTCGAGGAACGCCGCGTAGTCGTCGTTCGTGACCTCGAGCTCGTCGATGCAGAACGCGGTCCCGTCGCGCAACGCGACGCGCTGCATCGGCGAGCCGTGCAGCGACGGGCACGGCGCCGGCTGAGCGGCGTCGGTCGTCGAGACATCCGATGCCGCATCCATCGCGCCGGGGCTGGCATCGGTCGCGTCGGTGGCCGCATCGCTGCAGCCCGGGCAACCGCGCTCGAGGCCGTCGACGTCGAGCCCGAGATCGCACGCGATCGCGGCTGCGATCAGGACGGCGGCTCCGAGGCCCGCGCACGCGAGCCTCGCGGCGGTGCGTCGCATGGTTCGATGCTATCATCCGAACGTGCTCGGCGGTCGTTACCGGGTCTGCGACGAGATCGCGACGGGCGGCATGGCGACCGTGCACCTCGGCTGCCTCGTGGGACCTGCAGCGTTCCTCCGGGTCGTCGCGCTGAAGCGCCTCCATCCCCACCTCGCGCGGTCGAGCGACTTCCGCGCGATGCTCCTCGACGAGGCGCGGCTCGCGGCGCGCGTCGAGCACCCGAACGTCATCCGGACCATCGAGGTCATCGACGACGGTGACGAGATCGCGATCGTCATGGACCACGTGCTCGGCGTGTCGCTCGCGGAGGCGCTGCGAGCTGCCCGAACGCACGCGCACGTGCCCGTCGACGTCGCGAGCGGGATCGTCATCGGCGCGTTGCTCGGGCTTCATGCCGCGCACGAGGCGACGGGCGCCGACGGAGCACCGCTCGGGATCGTGCATCGAGACGTCTCACCGGAGAACGTGCTCGTCGGCGCGGACGGCGTGCCGCGCCTCGTCGACTTCGGGATCGCGCGCGCGCGAAGTCGCCTCGCCACCACCGAGGACGGCTCGACGAAGGGCAAGCGCGGCTACATGGCGCCGGAGCAGCTGCTCGGCGACCCCGTGGGGCGCGAGACCGACGTGTACGGCGCAGGCGTCGTGCTCTGGGAGATCCTCGCGGGCGAGCGGCTCTTCCCGAGCGACGAGGGACGTGGCGCCATCGCGCGTCGCGTCGCCGAAGACGTCACCCAGCGCGCGGGAGAGAAGCGCGACGACGTGCCGGCGGCGCTCGACGCAGCGATCCTGCGCGCGCTCGCCACGAAGCCGTCCGACCGATTTCCCACCGCGCGCGCGATGGCCGACGAGATCGCGGCGACCGTGGCGCCCGCATCGCGCGAGCGCATCGCTTCATGGCTCGACGAGACGTGCGGTCATACCATCGAGCTGCTCGGCGAGCGCGTCGCGCGGGTCGAGCGCACCGCATTGGACGCACGGTCGTCGAGTGGAGCGCCATCGCGACGTCGGTACGTGCTCGCGGCCGTCGCGGCCGCCGCCGTGCTGAGCGCGGCCGCGACGATCGCGATCGTGCGGTCCGCGCGCGCCAAGCATGCGCCGGACGCGCTCGCGTCCGCGGAGCCTTCGGTCGTCGCTCCGGCCGAGCCGCGGCCGGCGCCGCTCGCCGAAGCGC
>JAQBQJ010000504.1 GCA_028287065.1 Labilithrix sp.
ACCCCCGCGCCTCGCCTTCCCGAGATCTCCTCGTCGTGACCGAACGCGAGGTACACCGTGCGTGACGGCTGGAAGCCCTCGGCGAGCAGCGCGTCGACGGCGGAGAGGATCGCGACGAGCGAGCCCTTGTCGTCGAGCGTGCCGCGTCCCCACACGAAGCCGCCCTCGACGACGCCGTCGAACGCCGGATGCGTCCACGCGCTCTCGGTGCCGGCCTCGACGGGCACCACGTCCATGTGGGCGCACAGGAGGATCGGCTTCTGGCTCTCGTCCGTGCCCTTCCACGTGTAGAGCAGGGAGTGCTCGCCGATGAGCTCGCGGCCTAGCACCGCCTCGACCTTCGGGAAGGCGGCGACGAGATCGTCGCGGAGCGCGTCGAGCTCGCTTCCGGGCGCGGGCGAGTCGAGCGAGGCCGAGACCGTCTTCCGCTTCACGATCGTCGCGAGCTTCGCCGCGATCGCGTCCGCGTCGATCGCGCCGAGCTCGGACGAGGCGAGCGGCGCGACGACCGGCTGCCGAGAGCGAACCGTCGCCGCGCGCACGACCAAGACGAGCACCAGCGCGAGCACGACCGCGAGCACGAGCGCTGCGGCTCGCTTCACGCGCGATCGCTTCGACGGTGCCAAGTCAGCTCGTCGCGATCGCGACGAACGCGTCGGCCAGCTTCTTCATCGTCGCCTCCGCGCGCGTGTTCGCAGCGGCGATCGGCTCGCCCGCGGCGATCGGCTCGCGCACGTCGAAGTAGAACTTCGCCTTCGGCTCCGTGCCGCTGGGACGCGCGACGATGCGGCTGCCCGACGCGAGCTCGAATGCGAGCACGTCGCTCTTCGGGAGCGACAGCGGCTTCGACGTCCCGTCCTTCGCCGTGACCACCTGTCCGAGGTAGTCGCGCACGCTGACCACATCGTGATCGGCGATCTTCCACGGCGGGCTCTTCCGGAGCTTCGCCATGATCGCACGCAGCTCTTTGATGCCCTCGGCGCCTCTTCGCGTGAGGTTCACCTGCGAGCTCACGAACAGGCCGTACCGGCGATAGAGGCCCTCGAGGTGCGCGAGCACCGTCGTCCCCTGCGCGCGCAGGACCGCGGTGAGCTCGGCGAACAACACCGCCGCGCTGATGCCGTCCTTGTCGCGTACCAGCTCGCCCACGGTGTAGCCGAGCGCCTCTTCGAATCCGAAGACGAAGCGAAAGCCCTTTTCCTTCTTCAGCTCCAGTGCGCGGTTCGCGATCCACTTGAAGCCGGTCAGCACCTCTTCGTAGTGCGCTCCCAGCGCTGCGGCGATGACACCGAGCATGGGCGACGAGACGATCGACGCGATGACGAGCGGATCTTTGCCCGCCGCGCGATCCAGGTTCGCGAGCCCACCTGTGAGCAGATAGTGACCGAGGATCGCTCCGACTTGATTCCCTGTAAGCTGCACATATCCCGTCGGCGACGACGCGCTCGGCAGCGCTATGGCAAGTCGGTCTGCATCGGGATCGTTTGCCACGACGAGGTCCGCGTTCGTGGAGCGGGCGAGCGCGAACGCGAGGTCCATGGCGCCCTTCTCTTCCGGGTTCGGGAACTCGACCGTCGGGAACCGCCCGTCCGGCTTCTGCTGCTCGGGTACGGACGTCACGTTCGCGAAGCCCGCATCCGCGAACGCGCGCCGCGCCAGCTTGTCGCCGACGCCGTGCATCGGCGTGTAGACGATCGTGAGCGAACGATCGCCGTCGCTCCGTACGCCGAGCTTCTGGACCTCACGCAGGTACGTCTCCGCCACGCTCTCGTCGAGGAGGCGCACGAGCCCCTTCGCCGTCGCCTCGTCGAGCGACGGACGCGCGATCGCCTTTGCCGGCGGCGCCTTGTCGATCGCCTTCGCGATCCCGACGTCGATGGGCGGAATGATCTGCGCGCCGTTGCCCCAATACGCCTTGTACCCGTTGTATTCCGGCGGATTGTGGCTCGCCGTGATCATCACGCCTGCCGCGCAGCCGAGATGCGTGACGGCGAACGCCAGGAGCGGCGTCGGCACGACATCGGCGAACAGCTCGGCCTTCACACCTGCGCCCGCGAGCGCGCATGCCGTGTCCTCGGCGAGCTCGCGGCTCATCCTGCGACCGTCGTAGCCGACCACCACGCCCTTCTGCGCTCCGCCCGGGACCGTCTCCAGCAGGAAGTGCGCGAGCCCGTATGTCGTTCGCAGCACGACTGCGCGGTTCATGCGATTCGGACCCGCCCCGATCACACCGCGCAGCCCGGCCGTGCCGAACTCGAGCGCGCCTGCGAAGCGATCGGCGAGATCGGTCTTCGTCGGATCGACCGCGGTCACGAGTGAGTCGATCTCGGCACGCGCGTCGGGATCGGGATCGTTGTCTGCCCATTCACGCGCACGATGGAGGAGCTCGGCGAGGTCCATGCACGTCGGATTACCACACGCGGCACGTGGAATGCTTGCTCTAGGGGGCGGCCTCGAGCCGCGAGACGAGAAAGGAATCGAAGATGAAGACCATGGCATGGATCGGAGCCGCGTCCGTCGTGCTGGGCGCATGCGCATCGAGCCCGGTCCCCGCGGACAGGCTCGCGCAGTCGCAGGCGGCAGTTCGCAGTGCACAGGAGGTCGGGGCCGAGCGAGTGCCGTCTGCGGCGCTCCACCTCAAGGTGGCCAACGACGAGCTGGAACAAGCGAGGAAGTTGATCGCCGACGGCGACAACAAGCGTGCAGAGTACATCCTCCTGCGCGCCGAGGCCGACGCCGATGCCGCCCTCAACCTCGCACGCGAGGCCCAGGTCCGTGCGGACGCGCAGCGAACCGTCGAAGAGGTGCAGAGACTCAAGAACAGCCGACCGGAGGGTACGTGATGAAAGCGCTGACCATGACCGCAGGCGCCGCGATCGCATGCTTGATCGCGGGATGTGCGAGCAAACCTCCGACGGAGCTCAGGAATGCACGCGCGGCGTACCAGGACGCTGCGATGTCGCCGGGGTCGAACCTGGCGGCGCCGGACGTCTACGAGGCAAAGAAGTCGCTCGCGCGCGCCGAACAGAGGTTCGACGACGACGGTGACGAGCCCGAGGTGCGCGACCTCGCGTACGTCGCGGAGCGCAAGGCGATCGCCGCGAAGGCGAAGGGCAACACCGCGCTCGCCATGCAACAGAAGCAGATGGCGCTCCAGGACGCCGAGCAGTGGCGGCAGCAGCAGGCCTCCGCGATGCGGCAGCAGCTCGGTCAGACGAAGGAGCAGCTCGAGCGATCGCAGGCGCAGGTCGAGAGCGAGCGGCAGGCCCGCGTCGCGGCCGAGCAGCGCACCCGGGACGCGATCATCCGCATCGAGGGGCTGACCGCCAAGGAGGAGCAACGCGGCCTCGTGCTCACCCTGAACGGCTCGGTGCTCTTCGTGTCCGGCAAGAGCATGCTGCTTCCGACGGCGCAGAAGCGGCTCGACGGCGTCATCGCGGCGCTGAAGGACGACCCACGCCAGATCACGATCGTGGGTCACACCGACTCCGTCGGCGACGACGACAAGAACATGCAGCTCTCGCAGAAGCGCGCGGACGCCGTGCGTTCCTACCTCGTGACGCACGGCGTGCCGGAGCAGCGTGTCACGGCACAGGGCATGGGTGAGACGCAGCCCATCGCCGACAACAAGACGGCCGACGGTCGCGCGAACAACCGGCGCGTCGAGATCATCCTCAACAGCGCGCCGGGCGACGAGAACCGGCCGATGCCGGGCGGCGGTCAGTCGCCGGGCGGTGGCATGCAGCAAGGTGGAACGCAGCAAGGCGGCATGCAGCAGGGCGGCATGCAGCAAGGCGGAGGCAGGCAGCAAGGCGGAGGCAGGCAGCTGCAGCTGCAGCCCCCCTCGTCGAACCAGCAGCGCCCCCAGCGTTGAGGAGCGACGCTACAGCCACAACGGCGACGCGAGGGCCGCGATGTACCAGGGCCACTCGTGTCGCCGTTTGAACGTCGGGAGCACGCCCCACGTCAGCTTTGCCTGCGCGATCGCGTCCTTCGAGCCGGGCTCGTCCTTCCGCTTCGATCGAACGCGCGCGAGCTTCACGTACGCTTGGACGGACGACTGATTCTGCGACAGGAAGCGCTCGAGCGAGTCCTCCGCTTCTTCCCAGCGACAGAGCTTCGTCAGCGCCTCCGAGGCGACCAGATACGGATAGCCGCGCC
>JAQBQJ010000516.1 GCA_028287065.1 Labilithrix sp.
TCCGTGACGCCAAGCTCCGCGACGACGCCTTCGCCCGCCGGCGTCCGGGGTCGCGGTCGCGGTCGCGGTCGCGTCCGGGGTCGGCGTCGGGGTCGGGGTCGCGGGCCACTGCTCGACGCCGTGGCCGCCCGCAGCGCGCAGCGCGCAGCTGCGGGGTTTTCGAAGGCGAAGGTGGGATCGACGGGGGGGCGAGGTGGGGATCGCGCAATGCGGAGGCGCGGCCTCAGAGCCTCGCTGCGACCCTTGGTTTACCGACGGATCCCATGAGGTATCGGCAGAACACTCGCTCCGCTCCGCCCTCCCTCATCCCCTTCCTCGCTCGCTTCGCTCGCTCGCATCCAAATACGTCGCCCCCTCCGGAGACGCCGCCGCGGCGCCGTCATCGTCGACCGGCAGCCCCAAATCCGCCGCCCCCAAGAGCCCGATCTCCCCCAGGCCGAACGTCTCCTCCGCCACGTCCTGGAACGCCCTTCGCTTCGCTTCCGAGTCCAGCCACACCGTGATCTCACGGCACCGCATCCCGCCCAGCATCGCGTGCCAGCGCAGCGTCCGCGTCATCGCGTTCGCGCACATCTCGATGCCCACTCGCGCTGCGCCCGTGCCCAGCGCCGGCACCGCCACCGTGTGCGAGCCATGCTCGTCCGCCAGCAGCAGCGCTCGCGCGAATGCTCGGCCCACGCACGACACCTCGTTCCACGCGCTCACCGCATGGAACACGTGCTTCGCCGACAACCGGCCCGGTCTCGTCCGCACGCACGTGCCGAGCGGACGTTCGCCCGCCGCCATCGCCTCCTCTTCGAGCTCGTCGCCGCCATGCTTGCGCAGCGCCTCGCCCACGCCGCTCCGCATCTTCATCTCGAAGTTCGCGCTGGACACGATCGCGTCCGCCTGCGCCGTTGCGATGTCGCCCACCTTGAACGAGACCTTCACCTGCCCCAGCAAGAGCGTCGTCGCGTCCAGACGGCTCGCTGTCGGCTGCGGCGGCTCGAGCGCGCGGCCCAGCATCGCGAAGTGATGAAGCGGCGCCGACATGTCCTCGGGACGCCGCCGCACGTCCTTCTCCAGCATCGATCGCACGAGCTGCTGGAAATACGCCTCCGCGGGCGTGGTCGGCGGCGGCATGCGCGCGGGCGTCGCGTCGTCGAGGATCTCCGCGACGCTCGCGAACGGCGCATGGCCGTAGCGCAGATCGCACGCCGTCGCGCCCGCGCCCCACACGTCCGTGAAGCGGCCGACGTCGCCGCCGCGGAACTGCTCCGGCGCCATGAACTTCAGCGTGCCCGCGCTGTCACGCACCGCGCCGTCCGACACCGCGACCGCGATCCCGAAGTCACCGAGACGGATGCCCGTCTCCGGCGCTCCGAACACGTTCGACGGCTTCAGATCGCGATGCACGACGCCCGCCTGATGCGCCGCGCGCAGACCCTGACCGATCTCGCGCATCACGTGGCACACGAGCCAGAGCGGAAGCCCCACGCCGAGCGACTTGCGCCTTCGCCCGTCGAGCTCCGCGAGATCGAGACCGTCGACGTACTCCTGCACGAGGAACGGGATGCCCGCGGCCGGCACGATGCCCGCATCGATCGCACGCACGATGCGCGGGCTCGACACGCGAGCCATGAGGCGCGCCTCGGAACGAACGCGCGCCGCCGCTTGCTCCGAGCCCTGCGTCTCGAGCAGCGAATGACGCAGCGTCTTGATCACGACCGGTACGGCCAGCCCTTGATGCTTCGCCAGCCAGACCTGGCTCATCCCCCCTTCGCCGAGGAGACCCCATACGTCGTAGCCGGGGACCGCGAGGCCGCTCATGCGCTGATGCTAGCCGCTGGTGCGCGGCGGACGCCCTCGATTTATCGGCCTTCGGCGCGCTGCCATGAACGCCATGAAGAGCGAGAGCACCGCGAAATACGGCATCACGTAGGCAAGCAGCAACGCGACCAGCTTCACCGCCGTGCCGAAGCCTTGACGCTGCGCCGCCGCCGTCTCCTTCACGACGCCGACCGGTCCCGTGGACTCCGGCGTGTCGCCCGTGACGAGCATTCCGGCGATCCCGCGCACCAACGCGATCGAGACCTTGGCCGGCTCGACGACGCCCGTCACGAACGCTCGGCCGAGCCCGACGTCCTCCTTCAGCGTCTCCGGGCCGACGAGGATCTTCGCGGGCGTGCCCTCGGGCTTCACCTCGAGCGTGAGCCGCTGGCCGTCGCGCTCGAGGTCGAGATGCACCGTCTCGTTCACGTGGCTCGCGACCGCGCTCCTGAGCCCGTCCCAGTCGCGCACCTCCGCGCCGTCGACCGCGATGATCCGATCGTGATCGCGCACGCCGGCACGCGCGGCAGGACCATCGACCGCGACGCGGACGCGCATGTGCTCTTCGTCGACGCGGACCTCACCCGAGGAGAACAGCGCGCAGCCGAACAGCAGGCTCGACGCGACATACCACCCCGCGATTCCCGCGAGCGCGCGCGAGAATGCGAGCGCCGTCGAAGGCGGCGGAGCATCCGCGCGCGACGTGCCGTACGCCTCGCGAAAGCTCCGCGCGCCGAACGGCAGGCTCACGAGCCAGCGGAACGTCGCAGCGAACGAGAGCGCGATCGCCCCGCCCGCAGCGAGCGTCACGATCGCGAGGAGGAAGTACATGCGAAGACGGTCAGCGCGTCAGTGCGCCGAGGCCTTCACGTGCTCGGCGTACGCCGCTTCGTCGAGGAGCTGGTCGATCGCGCGCGGCTCGGTCGCTTCGATGACGACCATCCAGCCCTTGCCGTACGCATCGTCGTTCACGAGCTCGGGCTTTGCGTCGAGCTCCTTGTTGATCTCGACGACCTTGCCGCTCACCGGCGCGAACAGATCGCTCAACGTCTTGACGCTCTCGATCGTGCCGAAGGCCTTCCCGGCGGCGATCTCGTCGCCCACCTTCACGTCGAGGTTCACGAGCGTGATGTCGCCGAGCTGCTCGACGGCGAACGCGGTGATGCCGACGGTGACGCGGCTTCCGTCGAGCTTCGTCCACTCGTGGTCCTTCGTGTACTTCAGGCCTGCGGGGATGTTCATGACTGTCGGTCTCTCTCTCGTTTCAGCTTCGCTTGTAGAACGGCGTCTTCACGACCACGGCTTCGACGTTCTTGCCGCGGCAGTCGACCAGGAACTTCGTACCGATCGCGGTCATCGCTGCCGGCAGATACCCGAGGCCGATGCTCTTGCCAACGGTGGGGCCCGGGCTCCCGCTCGTGCAGATGCCGACCTCGTTGCCGTCCATGTCGCGCAGCGGATAGCCGTGACGAGCGACCCCACGCCCGGTGACCTCGAAGCCCACGAGCTTGCGGGGCAGGGGAGAGGCCTTCACCTTCTCGAGCGCGGCCTTGCCGACGAACATCGGCTTGTCGAGCTTCACGACCCAGCCGAGGCCGGCTTCGATCGGGTTGGTCGTCTCGTCGATGTCGTTGCCGTACAGCGAGAGGCGCGACTCGAGGCGGAGCGTGTCGCGCGCGCCGAGACCCGCGGGCTTCAGGCCGAGCGGCTGACCGAGCGTGACGAGCTGATCCCACAGCGCGGGCGCGTCGTTCCACGCGCAGAAGATCTCGACGCCGTCCTCGCCGGTGTATCCGGTTCGCGCGACGGTGCAGCGAACGTTCGCGACGACCGCATCGCGGAAGTGGAACGACTTCAGCTCGACGAGCTTCGCTGCGTCGCCGCCTGCGAGCGCGAGGACCTCGAAGGCCTTCGGGCCCTGGAGCGCGATGAGCGCGGTCGCGTCGGTGCGGTCCTCGAATTCGCAGTGATCCTTCGCGGCCTTCTCGAACACGGCGACCATCTTGTCGTGGTTCGATGCGTTGCAGACGATGAGCCACCGATCCTGCGCGGCGCGATAGATGATCAGGTCGTCGAGGATCGTGCCCTGCTCGTTGCACGCGCACGTGTAGAGCGCCTGGCCGTCGACGAGCTTCGAGGCGTCGTTGGTGATCAGGTAGTCGACGACCTGCCCCGCGTACTCGCCGCGCATCTCGAGCTCGCCCATGTGCGAGACGTCGAAGATGCCGCAGGCCGTGCGGACCGCCTGGTGCTCGTCGACGATGCCAGTGTACTGCACGGGCATCTCGAAGCCGGTGAACGGAACCATCCGCGCACCAGCCTTCACGTGACGGTCGTACAGCGAGGTCCTGCGTAGCGGCGGCGGCGAATCGGACATGACGCGCGCAGCGTAGTCGAGGCGCGGCGCAGTGTCAGCCACGTCGCGTGCTCCCGCGATGGCCGGCGGCTGCGCTATTCCTTCGCGGCCGGCGATCCCGCGCCTTCGCCATACAGGTTCATCGCTCGTCTCTCTCGCGCCACCGCGCGTCGTCATCTCGGTTATGCTCGCGGGCGATGGCCACGCCGTTCGACCGTGCCGCAAGGCGCTACATCGAGGAGTGGGTGCCGCGGTTCGTGCCGTATCACCTCGACCTCGTTCGCGAGCTCGCCCTCACGCAGGGCCAGCGCGTCCTCGTCGCGCGCTGCGGGCCCGGCGCCGAGGTCCTCGCCGTGGCGCGTGCCGTCGGCGACCGCGGGTCGGTCCGCGCGACCGACCCGAGCGACGAGCTCATCGGTATCTGCGACGAGCAGGTGAAGAAGGCCGGCTTCCCTGCGGTGACGTGCGAGCGCGCCGACGCCGAGGACATCGGCGAAGGCAACTGGAACGCCATCGTCTGTGCGTTCGGTCTATGGACGCTCACCGACCGCACGAGCGTGCTCCGGCGCTGGGCGCAGGCGCTCGCACCGCACGGCAAGGTCGGCGTCCTCACGTTCGGGCCCCCGGACGACGACGATCCCTTCGAGCTCCTCGCGCGCGCGCTTCGTGAGCTCGAGCCGGAGGCCGAAGCGAAGCCGCCGCGCATCGAGGCCAGCCGCGAGTCGTTCGCGAAGACGTTCGAGGACGGCGGGCTCGCGCTCGTTCGGCATACCGTGCTCCGCCATACGGTCTCGTTCCCTACCGCCGAAGACTTCACCGCCGCGATCCGCGAAGGACGTACGTGGCGGAACATCTGGGCCGAGCTCGGGCCCGAGCGGATGGGTCGCGTGACGGCGCGCTTCTACGATCAAGTCGGTGGGCCGACCGCGCCGCTCGTCTTCGAGCCGGCCGCGACGCTCGCGATCGCGGCGCTGCCCGGCGCCGAGGTCGAGCTCGCGGTGCGTCCGAGCGTCGTCGCGCCGCGGCTGTCGAGCATGCCGCCGCCGCCCAACGAGCCGACGCCCCGCCCCGCGCGCACCGAGCCGTGGGACGACGAGAAGCCCAAGGGCTGACGCGCTGAGCGGCGAGCCGCGCAGCGCACGCGTCTAGAACGCGAGCCCGGCGCCGTTCACGGTCGCATAGGGCGTGACGCGGCGTGCGTTGCGCACGGCCGTCGTCGTCGCGGAGGGCGCGCTCGAAGGCGCCACGAGGATCGCAACGAGGCCGACGACGGCGCCGACGCCTGCGATGACGAAGCTCACGTTCGAGACCGTCGCGAGCGTGCGCGCGCTGTCGAGATCTCCCTTTGCCGAGCGCGGGCAGTTGCCGTCCGGGCACGTGGTCTCGAGGTCGCCCTTCTTTCCGATCGAGAGCAGGCCCGTGATGCTGCCCGCGACGACGCCTGCCGCGCCGACGCCGAAGCCGACGTAAGCGAGCGCAGGGATCCCTCGCGACGTGCTCGCGGGCGGCGCCTCGTCGACGGGACGGTTCGGCGCGGGCGCGCTCGTCGCTCGCGACAGCACGAGCTCGACGGTCTTGTTGTCGCCGGCGGCGAGATCGACCGCGGCGGTCGCCTGCGCTCCGCCCGCGCGTGCGACGACGACGTGGTGTCCGGGGTTCAGCTTGCGCGGCACGCCGTTGAGGTTCGCGCCGATCGGCAGATCGTCGATCGTGATCGAGAGCGCGGCACCGGGGTCGGCGGACGACACGTTCACGAGCACCGACGGGATCCGCTTCGCGAGCTCGTCGTCGAGCGACTCGGCGTTCTTCCGGGCCGCCGCGAACGGCGCAGGATCCGATGGGCTCGCGGGCGTGCGCAGCGTGGCGGCGAGGCTCTCGCGAGCCTCGATGAGCAGGCCGAGCGCGACCTGCGTCTTCGCGACCTCGAACGCGGTCGTCGGCACGTGCATGATCGTGTCCGCGGCCTGGAAGCTCTTGAGCGCGCCTGCGAGGTCGCCCTTGTCGCGTTGATCGCGTGCCTGCGCCATCAAGCTGCGCGCCGTCTCGCGATCCGCCGCCGTCGGCTCGGCGTGCGCGGTCGCGGAGAGCATCGCGATCGCGAGCACGACAGCGAGGCCGACACGAATCTCAGAACCCATCGTCGATCTTCTTTCGTTTGCCGGTCGATGCCGGAGGAGGCTTCACGACCGGAGCGGGCGGTGCCTTCGGCGTCGCGGCGACGGCGACCGTCGTGGTCTTCGGCGTCGGCGTCGGCGTCGGCGGAGTGGGAGGCGCGGCCGCTGCCGGCGCGTGGGCGGTCGTCGCGACGCGAGCGGTCGCGATCGGCGCTTCGCTCGCGCTCGCGCTCTCCGAGGCCGGCGCGCTCACGGTGCCCGCGGCGACGGTCGCGAGCGACGTCGCCGGCGGAGGCGCGTCGATGCGCGACGCGGCTGACTTCGCACGCAACGACGTGCCGATCAGGACGACGCCGATCCCCGCGAGCACGCCGCCGATCCCGAGCACCGTGAACACGATGCCGCGGTTGCGTCCTGGCGACGGCGCGACGACGGACGACGCGACCGAGCCGAGGCCGAGCGAGCCACCACCGGAGCTTCCGACATCGACCTCGATGCGCCCGCCGATCCCGCGACCGGACGACGACGGCGCAGGTACGGGTGAGGTCCCCGTCGGGGTCCCGTGCAGCGGCCATGCATGCGAGCCCGCGGACACGGCCATGATCTCCGTCGACGAGGTGGCATTCGCGCGCGGTCCATCGAGGTCCGACGGAGCCGGCTGTCCCGCGGCACGCGCGGCAGCCGCCTGTGTCGCCGTCTCGATCATCCGTCGTCGTGCCGCCGCGTGCTCGGCGAGATGCTCGCCGACGAACATCGCGACGTCGGAGGTCGACGCCGTGAGGTTGCTGCGCGTCATCGCGCGCTCGAGCGCGGCTTGCAGCTCGGCGGCGCTCGCCCAGCGATCGTCCGGCGACGACGCGAGCGCGCGCAGGATCACCGACGAGACCGCGGTCGGAACGGAGTCCGGGAGCGGAGGCGGCGGCGCGCCGGAGCCGAGCTTGTGCAACGTCTCGAGCTCGTTCTCTCCCTCGAACGGCGGAGAACCCGCGATGAGCTGGTAGAGCAGCGCGCCGACGGCGAACACGTCCGCGCGACGGTCGATCGCCTTCCCGAGCGCCTGCTCGGGCGCCATGTAGTGGACCTTGCCCTTCAGGAAGCCGGCGCTCGTGTCTGCCGCGAGACGGTTCTTCGCCTTCGCGATGCCGAAGTCGATGAGCTTCGCGACGCCGCCGATCGTGACGAGGACGTTCTGCGGAGAGACGTCGCGATGGACGACGCCGAGCAGCGCGCCGTCCGGTCCGCGCAGCTCGTGCGCCGCGTGCAGACCCGCGCACGCGTCCGCGAGGATGCGCAGCACGATCGGCAGCGGGATCATCGCGCCTTTCTTCCGGAGCGTGCGCTGGAGGCGTGACAGCGAATCGCCGTCGATCCATTCCATCGCGATGTAGAAGACGTCGTTCTCTTCACCGAGATCGAGGATGTGCGCGACGTTGACGTGATCGATCCTCGACGCGATCCGGCCTTCGTCGAGGAACATGCGCTGGAAGCGATCGTCGCCCGCGAGCTTCGGAAGGATCGTCTTGATCGCGACGGTCTTCTCGAAGCCGTGCTTGCGCGAGAGACGCGCGACCCAGACGCTCGCCATTCCGCCGTCGGCGATCGGCCAGAGCAGCTCGTACCGATCCAACCGATAGCCCGGGACGAGCGGGCTCTCGCGAGCGGGACGGGTCGAGGCGCTCACGACGGTAATCTTCGCGCCGGCGTGGGTTTACGCCAACGACAAGCCGGCCTCGAAATGTCGTTTCTGCCCGAAAGATGCTCCGCTATGCTTCCTAGGTAGCGGGGGTGGAGATGCGGGGGGTTACCGCGAGGGTGTTCGCTGCTGCCGGGCTGCTGACGGCAGCGCTGGTGTCGAGTTGCGCCTCGCTCTCGGGGCTCGACGGGTTCGGGCTCGTCGGCTGTCCCGAGAACGATGCAGAGTGCAATGACGCCGGGCTCTCGCCGGACGTCACGAGCGGCGGAAAGGACTCGTCCATGCCGCCGGCGGACGCTGCCAACGACACGCAGAGCGGTCCGCCCGCTTGCGATACGAAGACGGACCCCGCGTGCTTGCCGTTGCCGGTCGGGTGGACGCTCGTCGCGATGGCGAGCGCGCCCGACGCCGGCGCACCCGCATGTCCGACCGGGCTGGCGACGGCGAGCGACGTCGGCGAGACGCCGTCGGCGCGTACCGACACGTGTCAGTGCGCGACGTGCTCGGTCACGCAGTCGGCATCGTGCGCAGGCGCGATCGCGCAGGCGTTCGGAGGGCCGACGTGCCCGACGGCGGGCACGAGCCTGAGCAACAACCCGCCCGGCAACTGCTTGCAGGACCTCTTCACGGGCGATCGCACCGGCGGGACAAACAAGCTCACGTTGCCCGCGCCCACGCTCGGGCAGTGCACCGCGGCCGCTCCGGTGCTCCACGCCGACCGCGTCGACTTCGCCGCGCGTTCGCGGATCTGCGACGACACCGGACGATGCTCGGGCGGCTTCTGCGATGCGCGCGTGCCGGCTCCGTTCGTCGCATGCATCGCGTCGCCGCCGAGCACCGCCGACGACGATCGCGCGTGCCCTCCCGACTTCCCGCAGAAGCACCTCGTGGGAGCAGCGGCGACGTTCACGTGCGGCGCGACGTGCGCGTGCAACGTGACGAAGTCGTGCACCGGCTCGGTCACGTTCTACAGCGACGCGGCGTGCGCCACCGGAGCCAAGCTCGTGCCGGCCGACGGCACCTGTCGCGATCCGGGCTTCACCGGCGCATACCTCTCGTACAAGGCGACGACCACGCCGGCGACCACGTGCACGGTGACCGGCAACTCGACCGCAACGAACGCTCGCGTCACCCCGGCACGCACCGTCTGCTGCCGCTGAACGGGCGTTTTCGCCCTGGATTGGCTCGATTCCGGCCCTGATAGGGCTTTGCACCGCGGCCCTGACGCGCTAGAGGGAGGCCTCGAAATCTTTCTCAGGAGTCGCGAATGGCACGTTACCAGTTCACGTCGGAGTCGGTCACCGAGGGGCACCCGGACAAGCTTTGTGATGCCGTTTCGGACGCGATCCTCGACGCCATCCTGGCGCAGGATCCGAAGGCTCGCGTGGCGTGTGAGTCGCTCGCGAAGACCGGCATGATGGTCGTCGCAGGTGAGATCACCACGACCGCGACCATCGACGTCCCGACCATCGTGCGCCGCGCAGTGCTCGAGATTGCCTACAACGACTCGGCGATCGGCTTCGACGGCAACACGTGCGCGGTCCTCTCCGCGGTCGAGAAGCAGAGCCCGGACATCTCGCAGGGCGTGACGGAGGGCGAAGGCCTCCACAAGGAGCAGGGCGCCGGCGACCAGGGCCTCATGTTCGGTTACGCGACCGACGAGACCCCCAACCTCATGCCCGCGCCGATCGACTACGCGCACCAGCTCGCGCGTCAGCTCGCCGCGATCCGCAAGAGCGGCAAGGTCAACTTCCTCCGCCCCGACGGCAAGACCCAGGTCACGCTCGAGTACGAGAACGACGTGCCGGTCCGCTGCGATGCGATCGTCGTCTCGACGCAGCATGACGAGAGCGTGAAGTACAAGGCGCTCCGCGAGGCCGTCGTCGAGCTCGTGATCGAGAAGGTGATGCCCAAGAAGCTCATCGACAAGAACACGAAGCTCCACGTCAACCCGACGGGTCGCTTCGTCGTCGGTGGACCGCAGGGCGACTGCGGCCTCACCGGTCGCAAGATCATCGTCGACACCTACGGCGGCATGGGCCGTCACGGCGGCGGCGCCTTCTCCGGGAAGGACCCGTCGAAGGTCGACCGCTCGGCTTGCTACTACGCGCGCTTCATCGCGAAGAACGTCGTTGCGGCCGGCCTCGCTCGCCGCTGCGAGGTGCAGGTCGCGTACGCGATCGGCGTCGCGCGCCCCGTCGGCATCTACGTCAACACGTTCGGCACCGGCAAGGTCACGGACGAGAAGCTCCAGGCCTACGTCGAGGAGCACTTCGACATGCGGCCCAAGGCGCTCATCGACGAGCTCGGCCTCCTCGCCCCGCAGTACCACGCGACCTCGGCCTACGGTCACTTCGGCCGCCCCGAGTTCTCGTGGGAGAAGGTCAACCGCGCCGCCGTCATGGCCGCGGACCTCCTCGGCGGCAAGGTGAAGGGCACGGCGATCGTCCGCAGCGTCCCGAACGGGACGAACGGCCACGCCAACGGCAATGGCAGCAACGGCAACGGCGCTCTCGCCAGCGGCAAGAAGAAGTCCGGCAAGAAGGGCAAGAAGAGCGGGAAGAAGGACAAGCGGTCCGCCGCGGAAGCCTGAAATACCCAGAAAGAAGGCTCCTTTGTAGGAGTCTCGAACGCATCGCGGGGGCCGCCAACAGCGGCCCTTCGCGTTTTGTCCTGTTACGACAGGGGCCATGCTGAAGCCGATCTCGCTCCAGGCTCTCGTCGGTATCGCCGGCCTCGTCACCGTCTCGCTCACCGCGTGCGGCTCGTCGTCGACGCGGAACACGTTCGACGACGGCACGACGCCGGCGGACGGAACCGGCGCGACGCCCGGTCCGGTCGGCAGCGGTCCGATCGGCGGCCAGCAAGCGGGCGAGAACCCGAAGGCGGACGAGTGCCAGAAGATGGACATCGTGTTCGTCGTCGACGACTCCGGCTCGATGGAGCAGGAGCAGTCGAACCTCGCGACGAACTTCCCGAAGTTCGTCAGCGTGCTCGAGGCCTTCAAGACGAAGAGCGGCGCGAAGCTCGACTATCGCCTCGCGGTCACGACCACCGGTCGCGACGTGAAGTACTCGATGGAGATCCCCGGCTTTGGCTCGCTCCCCGCCGACGAGAAGGGCGACAACGGCGCGTTCAGGAACACGAAGTCGTGCGGCGAGAGCAAGCGCTGGGTCGATCGCGACGACATGGGCGGCTCCTCTCGCTTCTCGTGCCTCGCCAAGGCCGGCACGAGCGGTCCGAGTATCGAGATGCCGCTCTACGCGCTCAAGCTCGCGCTCAACGATCGCGTCGCGGACGGCACCAACAAGGGCTTCCTCCGCGACGACGCGCTGCTCGCCGTCGTGGTGCTCACCGACGAGGACGACTGCTCGCGCGAGGACAACAACTTCACGATCCAGAACGACGTCTGCGAGACGATGCCGAACGTCCATCCGGTGAAGGAGTACGCCGACATGCTCGACGTCGCCGCGAAGGGGCCGGGCCGCTGGGCGACCGCGGTCATCGCCGGTGACAAGAAGTGCACCTCGTCGTTCGGCGATGCGATCGAAGCGAAGCGCCTGAAGGACTTCGTCGCGATCGCCGGGAAAAATGGCACGTTCAGCTCGATCTGCGACGGCGATCTCTCGGGCGCGCTCCAGAAGGCGCTCGATACGTTCGACGCGGC
>JAQBQJ010000547.1 GCA_028287065.1 Labilithrix sp.
GGCGGCGAGGCGGCCACGGGCGGCTCGCCGCCACCCGACAACGGAGCAACGACACCGCCGGTCACCGGCTCGTGCGGCGGAGTCGCCGCATCCGGCGACAGTGTGCGCGTCGTCGAGAAGAGCGATCTCTCCCCAGCATTCGGCGACGCCACACCGAACCTCCCCGACGGCTCGTACACGCTCGTGCAAGCGAGCTTCTATCGCACGGGCGCCGTCGCGACTCCGGTCCGCTCGCTCCGTGCGAGCATCGACGTGCACGGTCCGACACTCAGCGTGAACGCGCAGGACACGTCCGTGTCGGGCCTCGCGGCGGAGTCGCTGACGTTCCTGCTCGCGTCGGGCGCCGTTCTCACCAAGACGTGCGAGTCGGTGCACGGCTCGATCTCGGTCTGGTTCTTCCCGTTCGCGGTCGGCGGGATGACGCAATCGCAGCTGCACTACGACAGCGCTTCGGGCTTCATGCGCGTCGTCGTCACGCGAAGCGACGGCGCGACCGAGCTCGTCTTCGCGCGGTGAAGAGACGACCGAGCGAACGCTACAACCACCGATATGCGCGGCGGACGGTGTCGGTCCCGTTCGACGCGACGATGTCACCATGGGCCAGCACGATGCGCTCCCCGCCCCACGCGAGCACGCGACCGATCTGCTCGCGCGCGGCGGCGCGGTCCCTGATCATCACGCGCTCGAGGAGCGTCGCGCCCGGCTCGCGCTGTCCCATGACGCGCGCGACCGTGCGGGTCAGGGGCGATGGATGCGACGCGAGATTGAAGATGAAATCGCAAGACACGATCGTCTTGCTCTTGCGATGGAAGAAGATCACCTCGTTCTCCATCGTGCGCGCGCCGAAGAAGACCTGATCGATCTCTTCGCGCCACGCCGGCTCGGGCTGGTCGGTGAGGACCGCGCTCCACCTCAGGTCCTTGCGTTTCTTCTCGAGACCCGGGCAGGCCGAGAGAGACGCGGCTGGATACGTGCGCGCCCACTCGGCGACGTACAGATGATGGAAGAGACTCGGCGCGACGATCGCGTCGACGCGGCCGAGCGCGTCGACCGCGTCTCTCGTCCTCGCATCCAGCGCGACGGGCGAGTGAACGAACAGCCCTCCGTTCGCGAGACGCACGATCGTCATCCTCGTGCCGGTCTCGACCCCGAGGAAGCGGAGCGGTCGTGCCTCGACCCAGATGTCGTTTGCGATGCGATCGAGCATGTTCGCGTACGTAGGACGCTTCAGAACACCTGGCCGGGCACGCAGAAATTTTCGGGCGCCTTCGCGTAGTGGTCCACGATGAACGCCGTCAGCGAAGCCGGATCGACGCAGTCCGCGCGATACACGTGACCCCACGCGGCGGCCGCGACGGACACGTCGTTCGCCGCGCGCGGAGCGATGACGATGCGCACACGTATGGCCGGATCGCAGAGCGGATCCGCCGGAAGCGCGTCGCGCACCGCGCGGAGCGACGCGACGAGCGCATCGCATGCCGCGTCGGGGGTCTCGCATCGATAGAGGAGCAGCACCGCGCCGTGCTCCATGCTGTGTACGAGGTAACCGTCGTCGACCGGGTGCGTGAGCTCCTGGAAATTCGCCCACGAGTTGTAGTGCGGGCCGCTCGACGGCGGATTCGAGCTGTACGCGACCTGCGTCCCGTCGGCGACGTGCGGGCTATCCATGACGGGCACCGCGTCGATGCGCTCGTTGCATGCGCCGGCCTCGAAGGGAGCCGCGTCGACATCGGGGGCCGCGTCGGGCACGGCGGCGGCGTCGGGAACGTCGTCGCCGACCTTGCGCGGCGCCGCGGCCGTGCGATCGGCGCCGGCCTCTGCCGCTGCCGGCGCTCGCGTCTCGTCGTCGCTCCCGCAGGCGCCGAGCCCGACGAGCGCAACGAATCCGAGAGCCGCTCCGCCGACTGCGGTCGCGAACGCGAGCCTCGCCTTCACGCCCTCATTGTAGACCATCGGGGCGCCGGGCCGAAGGTCTCGTGACTCAGCGATGCGCCCGCGCCTTCCTCACCACCGACGTCGTGAGGTCGAGCAGCTCTGCGCCGCCGACCGGACCATGCCCCGGGATCACGATGCGCGCGCCGAGGCCGCGCACGTTGTCGACCGCCGCCTCCCAGTGCTCGAGATCGGCGTGCCCGATGTATCCGACGCTCGCCGAGCCCTTGATCATGCATCCGCCGAACAGGACGCTACGCGCCGGAAAGAACACGACGACGTTGTCCGCCGAGTGGCCCGCGCCGGGATAGATGACGCGCACTTCCTCGCCGCCGAACGTGAGCGTGAGGCCTTCGTGCTCGTCGAACGTGTGGTCCGCGTACACGATCTTCATCGCGAGCATCCGGTCATGCTCGGTCCCCACGAGCTCGTTCGCGGACTCGGCCTGTACCGCCGCGCCCTTCTCCTTCAAGAGGCGCTGCGTCAGGTTGGACGCGTAGATCTCCACGCCGAGCTCGCGATACGCCTCGTTGCCGCCCGTGCCGTCGAAGTGGAAGTGCGTGTTGACGGCGATGATGCGCGCCGGCTTCAGCGTCTTCTTGATCCAGCCGACCAGCGCGCGCGAGGCCTCCGTCTCGAACGGCGACGAGCAGATCACCACCGCGCCGTCGGGCATCTTCGCGACGAGGACGTTCGCGCCGACGAACGGCTCGTGTACGACGAGATACGTGTCGATCGCGAGCGTGCGCACCGAGAGCTCCTCGTCGATGCGTCCTGGCCCTGCGGCGGGTGCGTCGGCTGCCGCGCGCGCCGCACCGGGCCCCGTGATCGTCGCACCCTGACAGCCCGCCGCGAAGCACAGCGCGACGAACGCGACGACCAGCGTCGTTGCCCTCATGTGCCCACGACTCGTCGCGGCCCCGTCTCGTCGAGGAGATCCGCCGGGCTGCACTTGTCGATGTGGCCGATGAGCTTCTTGTAGAGACCGTAGCCCACGAGCTTCCGGAGCCGCGGCGCGAAGCCCTTCGCCGTCTCGCGCGGGATACCGAGCTGCTGGTTCTCTTGCTGGCGCACCCATCCTGCGCAGTAGTTCATCGCGAGGCCGATGCGACGCGCGTCGGTCTCGTTCGCGCCGCCGCCGTGCCACGCGCTCCCGTTCCACACGAGCACGCTGCCCTTCTTCATCTCCGCGAACACGACGCCCTCGTGATCGCCGAACGGATCGGGGAATTCGGCGGCCTGATGCGAGCGCGGGACGAGACGCGTCGCGCCGTTCGCCCGCGTGAAATCGGTCAGCGCCCACATCGTGTTGCAAACGAGCGGCACGTGCGGGCGCGGTAGCGGGATGAGCTGGTCGTCGACGTGCATCGGCTGCGCGGTCTGACCCGGAAGGATCGTGATCGAGGAAAGTGACGAGACGAGGCAACCGGCGTCGAGGACCTGCTCGACGATCGGCAGGACGGACGCATGCACCGGCACCTCCTCGAACACCTTGCCGCGTGCGAGCAGGTTGTAGACACGAAGCGTGTGATCGCCTTCGAAGACGTTCTGCGCCGGCTCGATCGCGAGCTCGCGATGCAGCCGATCGATCTCCGAGACGAGCTGGTCGACCAGCTCGGGAGCGATCGCGTCCTCGAGGACCGCGTAGCCCTCGCGCGCGATGCGATCGGCGTGCTCCGTGATGGGACCCATGGTGGCCCCGAGCCTACTGCGTTACTGCTGCGAGGCACATGGCGACCATCCTTGCGATCTCCGGCAGCCTGCGGGCGAAGTCCTTCAACACGATGCTCCTGCACGCGGCGGTCGCGGCGACCCCCGCCGGGACCACGATCGAGGTCGGCTCGATCAAGGGCATCCCGCTGTACGACGGCGACGTCGAGGCCGCGTCGGGGCTCCCGCCGGCCGTCGTCGCGCTCAAGGACCGCGTCGTCGCCGCCGAGGGCGTGCTCCTCGTGAGCCCCGAGTACAACAACGGCATCCCCGGCGTGTTCAAGAACACGATCGACTGGCTGTCGCGTCCTGCAACGGACATCGCGCGCGTGTTCGGCGATCGCCCGTTCGGCGTCATCGGCGCGACTCCGGGGCGCGGCGGCACGGCGATGGCGCAGGCGGGATGGCTTCCGGTGCTCCGTACGCTCGGCGCGCTGCACTACTCGAGCGGTCGGCTGCAGGTGGCCGGCGCCGGAAAGGTATTCGATGCGAACGGCGCGCTCGTCGACGACACAGTGCGCGGTCTGCTAGAGACGTACATGAGGGGTTTTTCGGAGTTTGTCTCGAAGCATCGGAGGGGTCGATGAGGAGAGTCATGATGGGAGCTGTGCTCGTCGTCGTCGCGGGCTGTGAGCCCGCCGCCAAGCGCGCGATCGAAGAGAGCCGCGCCGACGTGCAAGCCCAGCTCGCCCGCGCGCAGAAGATCGGCACGGCGCTCGCGAGCGTTCCCCCGGTGACGAAAGAGGGGCTCACGATGGCCGGTCCCGTCGTCCTCGCCGCGAACCACAAAGACGAGCTGCCTACGGCAACGCTCGTCTACGCCGAGGACCTGCCGGCTCTCACGGCGCCCGTCCTCGAGAACGATCGGCTCTCCGGTGCCAAGCTCCTCAGCGAGTGCGCCTCGCTGCTCACGCAGGGACAGCACCTCGGCACGTCGACCACGATCCACGCGAACGTCGTGAAGAGCTATCTCGCGAAGTGCAAGAACCTGAAGCACGTCTTCGTCATCCGCACGCGGAAGAAGGCCGCGCGCGAGCTCACCGGAGACGTGGTCGCGTTCGAGCTGGCGTCCGGCAAGTACGAAGGCGGATTCCCGCTCGCCATCACGAGCGCGGGTCGCACCGACAAGGTGAGCAACACGACGACGAGCACGACACGCTCGGGCGTCGGCCGGCGCGCGCGCGCGACGAAGACGGTGACCACGACGGAGAGCTCGGTCAACGCCGACGAGTCCCAGCTGCGTAGCGATCTCGACGACGCCATCGAGGACGGCATCACGAGGCTCGTCCCGACCGCGAAGTTCATCGACTAGCGACGTCCGCGCGCGTTACGTGCGACGATGGGCTGTGCGCCGCGGGCTCTCGTCAGCATTCGTCATCATCGTCGGTTCAGTTTCGGTCGCGATCGTCACGGCATGCTCGCTCGCGACGTCGTTCGACGGGTTGAGCAGCGGAGCCGTGCTCCCCGACGGCGGGGCGGTCGATGCGGCGGACGTCGTGACGGTGCCCGACGGCGGGGACGGCGGTGACGGCGGTACGTCGATGCCTCGCTCGTGCCGCGACGTGACCGGCGCGACCGACGGCATCTACCGCATCGACCCCGACGGCAGCGGCGCGCTCCCGAGCCTCGAGGTGTTCTGCAACATGACGATCGCGGGCGGCGGCTGGACGCTCGTCGCTCGGAGCGCCATGCAGGGCGCGCCGTCATTCGGTTGGAACGTGAAGACCGGCGACCTGGACGATGACGCCAAGCCGTACAGCCTCGGTGTCGACGCGGCGGGGATCGCGTTCACGAGCATCCTCGTCGGAGTGCGCGGCTCCGGGAAGGAGCTCGCCGGCAAC
>JAQBQJ010000559.1 GCA_028287065.1 Labilithrix sp.
GAGGTCACGCAGCGTGAAGCCGTCGTGCGCGGTGATGAAGTTGATGCTCGCGTGCGGGTGCCGCCCGTCGTCTTCGTAGAGATCGCTCGAGCCGGTGAGGCGATACCCGAGGTCGGCGATCGTCCAGGTGGCTCCGGTCCAGTAGTGGCGCACCGTGTCGCGATACCGGCCGTTCCATTCCGTCCAGAGCACGGGGAAGTTGCCGACCTGGTAGCCGCCGTCACCGAGATCCCACGGCTCGGCGATGAGCTTCACGTTCGAGAGGATCGGGTCCTGGTGGATGATGTCGAAGAACGCGCTCATCTTGTCGACCGCGCCGGACTCGCGCGCGAGGGTCGACGCGAGGTCGAAGCGGAAGCCGTCGACGTGCATCTCCGTGACCCAGTACCGGAGGCTGTCCATGACGAGCTTGAGCGTCTGCGAGTGCAGCATGTTCAAGCTGTTGCCGCAGCCCGTGAAATCGTCGTAGAGCGCGCGGTTGTCGGCGCGGAGCCGGTAGTACGTGGAGTTGTCGAGCCCGCGCAGGCTGACCGTCGGTCCGAGCTGATCGCCTTCGCCGGTGTGGTTGTAGACGACGTCGAGCACGACCTCGATGCCGGCGCGATGGAGCGCCTTCACCATCGTCTTGAACTCGTGGATCTGGGCTCCGGGCTTCGAAGCGAACCGCTGGCTCGGCGCGAGGAACGCGAGCGTCGAGTACCCCCAGTAGTTCTTCATCCCGCGCGCGGCGACGCTCCATTCGTCCATGTGCTCCTGGATCGGGAGCAGCTCCACGGACGTGACGCCGAGACGCTTCAGGTAATCGATGACGTTCGGGTGCGCGAGCCCGAGATAGGTGCCGCGGATCGCCTCCGGCACGTCGGGATGACGCATGGTCAGTCCCTTCAAGTGCGCTTCGTAGAGGACGGTGTCCGCCCACGGAACACGCGGATGACGATCGCCTTCCCAGTCGAAGCGGAGATCGCTCACGACCGACTTGGGTACGCCGCGTGCGCTGTCCCGGAGATCGGGGGCGCGGTCGTCCGGCTTGTCCTTCGTTCCGGCCAGGCCCTTCAGCGGCGCACCGGCATAGCCGAAGACCGGCTCGCGGTAGTCGATCGTGCCTTCGACCGCGAGCGCGTACGGATCGACGAGCAGCTTGTTCGCGTTGAACCGCAGGCCGGTGTCCGGCGCGTACAGACCGTGCGCGCGGAAGCCGTATCGCTGGCCCGGCCGGAGCCCGGGCACGTACCCGTGCCACACGTATACGCTGCGCTCGCGCAACGGCACGCGCGTCTCGACACCTTTCTCGTCGAACAGGCAGAGATCCATGCCCGTCGCGTTCTCGGAGAAGACCGCGAAGTTCACGCCTTCTCCGTCGAACGTCGCGCCGAGCGGCGCATGGCGTCCCGGTCTCGCAGTGAGCGCCATCGGCGTGCGTTATATCAGAACGCCTCTCGCCGCCGCGTTCAGAGACGGCCCGCGCCCGCCACGAGCTCTCGGATCGCGGAGAAGCGCGCGACGAGCTTCTCGTCCTCGCGCAGGTCCTCGATCGGACGCGGAAGACGCCACGTCCAGTTCACGTCGTTGACCGTGCCGGGCGTGTTGATGCGCGACTTGTCGCCGAGCAGCTCGTTGACGAGCACGAGCGTGAGCTCGGAGCGCGCCGAGAACAGCAGCTTCAGCAGCGCCAGGTCGCGCTCGGCTTCGGGCAGATCGAGCGGGATCTCGTCGAGAGCCGCGAGACGCTCGCGCTCCCACTCCTCGAGCTCCTCCCACCACGCCGTGATCGGCTGCGTGTCGTGCGTGCTCCAGGTCGCGACCGAGAGCTCCGGGAACTCGCGCGGATCGCGCGGCCTGAAGTGCTCGTCCTTCTCCCACGGAAGGACCTTGTAACCAGGCATCCCGAGACGCGTCATGGTCTCGCGCACGAACGGCGGGATGACGCCGAGGTCCTCGGCGATCACGCTGCCGGGGCCTGCGGCCTCGAGCATCGCGCGCAGGACCTTCTCGCCGCGCGCCATCTGCGCCTTCTCGGTGGCCGGGATGAACTCGCCGGCGTCGCCGTTCTTCTGCACCCACTGGCGGAAGAAACCGACGAGGTGATCGATGCGGAAGCGATCGTAGAGCGCCGCCGCGTGCTTTGCGCGCATGCGCAGCCACGCGAGGTCGTCCGTATCCATCGTCTCCCAGTCGTACGCGGGCAGGCCCCAGCTCTGGCCGCCCTTCGCGAAATCGTCCGGCGGCGCCCCGAGCGAGACGTCCGTGCGGAACTGATCGCGATGCGCCCACACGTCCGCGCTCTCGCTGCCCACGATGAACGGCATGTCGCCCATCAGCGCGACACCGAGCTTCTTCAGCTCGGCGCGCGCGGCGTGCCACTGCTCGTGCGCGATCCACTGCAGGTACATCTGCTCGAGCACGCGCGTGCCGATCCCGCCGTCGTCGCGCCGCGCCTTCGCGAGCATGAGCAGCGTGGGCGCGCGATCGCGCTCCTCGGCGGGCCACGTGCTCCATCCATGGCCGTCGTGCGACGCGCGGAGGGCCATGTAGAGCGCGTGATCGCGGAGCCACGCGCCTTCGCGCTCGATGAACACGAAGAACTCGCGCGCGCGCGGTCCGTTGCTGTCGCCGGCGAGCTCACACTCGCGGAAGCGCGAGAACGCTTCGTGGAACGCGCGCCTCTTGAGCTGCCGCACGGTCGCGTAGTCCACGCGCGGCGCGGAGCGGACCTTTGCGAGCTCCGCGAGGCCTTCGTCGCCGAGGCGCTTCGCGATGGCGGCCGCATCGAGGTCGGGGATCGCCTCGACGGAGATGTAGATGGGATCGATCGCGAACGCGGAGAGCGCGCCGTACGGGCTGGTCTCGCCATGCGAGAGCTCTTGGGTCGGGAGCACCTGGACGAGGCGCTGCCCCGCGGACTGAAGCCACGCCGCGCACGCCGGGAGATCCGTGATCTGGCCGATTCCCCAATCGTTTCGCGTGCGGACGGAGAAGAGGGGAATGGTCACCCCTGAAACCCTGGACATCTGGGACGCTCCTTCGCATAGCCCGTGCCCACGCGCAAGGACGACGTACCTCAGGCATGAGGTGCGCGGCCTCGTCGCTCGAGGCGGGAACTTCCGGCCGTCTGGGGCACACTATCCGGCGTGCGGTGGGCGCTGGTCGGAACCCTGGGGATCTCGCTCGTCGCGCACGGCGCCGTCGCCGCGTGGTTCGTGCTCCCTCACGGAACGGCGACCACCACGCTCCGCGACAAGGACGGAGACCCGCCGCCGGTGAATGCCGGCGAGACGTTCGAGCTGCCGGCACCCGAATCCGCCGACATGCCGCTCGCCAACGCGTCGCCCTCGCCGGACACGAATGCGCCCTCCGCGCCGGTCGAATTCCCGGATGCGCCCGCGCAGCCGACGCCGCCGACCAAAGCGAAGCTCGCCGCGCGGCCGTCGCACCAGGGTCGTCCGTCCGCCGGACATAGCGCGTCGGGGCCTGCCGACAGCGCACCTGGGTCGACGGGCTCCGCGGCGACGTACGGAGCCGTGGGCGATCGCTCCGCGACGGATCTCGCGAAGGCGTTCACGCGCGACTTCCCGCAGGCAGCCAGCGGCGATCCGGTGTGGCGCTCGGCGCCGCTCGGCGCAGCCGGCGAAGCAACGCTCGTCCTCACGCTCGACGACTCGGGACACATCGCCGACGTCCAGGTGCTCGGCGCGCCCAGCGCGGCGCTCGCCCAGGGCATCCGCCGCACGATGAGCCTCATCCGCGGTCGTCCGTTCGTCGCACGAAGCAAGGTGACGAAGCTGCGCCTGACGGCGACCGTCAGCGCCGACACCGTGCACGACGGCCTGCACGGCGACGTGTTCGCGATCGGCGGCAGCTTCGCCGAGGGCGAGGGCGCGGCCTTCTTCGCGCTCAACGTGGGCCGCCGGATCGACCTCCGCGTGCGCCTGCAGTAGCGCTCGCAGGCTCGCGAGCCTCCCCAGAATCGCCTTCGGCGAACCGTGCTTCGCACGGGCGAGAGGGCGGAGCTGACCGCTCGTCGTGCGAAGCACGACTTCGCCGCAGGCGATGGGGGAGGATCGTTGCGCAGCAACGAGGGGGCCTACGGCCCCACCTGAGTAGAAGCTAAAGGGACGAGCACGATTCGAGGGACGAGAATCCTGCTCGTCCCTTTAGCGCGGATCGAACGAGCTTGCCGACACGGGCGCGTTGCGACCGGCGCCGCGCTGCATGATCACGAGGCCGTCCTGACGGAACGTGATGCCGTAGTCCGGCGGCACGAGCTCGAGCGCTTCCTGCGAGGGCTCCCAGAGCAGCACGTGGTCGTAGCGCGGGATCGCGTCACGCCAGAACTCCGCCCACCGCGCGCGGTACTCGGCTGTGCAGTCGTCGGTGACGACGCGCGTCGACTCGCAGAAGTTCGCCGACGTGATCATCGTGGCGGCGAAGTTCTCGAGCACCAGGTCGTTGAAGCGCGCGGGCGGAGGCGTGGAGTACATGACCGGGAACGAGCGCGAGTGCGCGAACAGAAGCGGCGCGCTCGTGTACTTGTCCGTGACGTAGAAGCCCCACGCATGCAGGAGCGTGCGCGTGTTGTCGCTCACGCCCTTGTGACGGAAGACGAGCGGAAGGAGCTTCGCGCCCTCGGGCACGGCGGTGACGCCCGCGGTGAACTGCTCGCGATCCCGCTCGAGGCGAATGAAATCGGCGCCCATTCCGGCGCTGTAGAGCACCGCGGAGATACCGAGGACCGCGAGCACGCGCTTCGGGAGCTGGTCGGGCACGCGCAGCAAGAGCGCCACCCAGATGTACGGAATGAGCCGCGAATTGACGTGGTACCAGTTCGTGATCCGGTACGGCGCGAGGCAGAAGAGGACGAGCAGCGCGACGATCGCCGCAGTCGAGAAGAACGCCGGCGCGGCCTCGGCATCGGAGCTCTTGTACCGGCGGCTGAAGCCGTAGAACGCGAGCAGCAGGCACGGGACGATGCTCGTGATGGAGAGCTTCGTGAAACCCCAGAACCACTCGGCCCAGAGGTTGTAGGCGAGCTCCCACGGCGGAACCATCTTGTGGTGGTGCACGAACGCCGACATCGGGCCGACGTTGTCCCGCATGTGATCGACGAGCGAGATCGCGACGAGCGCCGCGACGGGCAACAGCGGCAACGTCATCGCCTTCAGCGACGAGAACCGCTCTCGCCACGACGGCGCGCGCGCGCCCTCGATGAAGACCAGCATGAACACGACGAGCAGCGGGAAGACGTGCGCGTACCAGGTCGCCGCTCCGAGCGCGGTCACGAGCCCCGCGTCGAGGAGCGTGGGCGAGCGCCGATGCCGGTCGATCGCGAGCAGCAGCCCGAGCGAGAGCGGCACCGACAGGGCGAAGTCGAGCATGCCCATCGAGACGAACCAGTTGTGGACCATCGGCCACATGAACATGCTCGCGATGAGCATGCGTTTCCGGCTGCCGGTGAGCGCGAGGACGAAGCGAGGCAGGACGACGGCGTTGGCCGCGAGCACCATCAGCGCGAACAGGCGCGCCGCGAGCTTGGTCCCGACCACCTTGCCGACGACGAAGAGCCACGCGAACAGCGCCGCGTTCGTCTTGAAGAAGCCGTTGAACACGAACTCGGGATAGCGACCCGGGTTCTCGATCACGGTGACGGCGGCGAGATGGTTCGGGAGGTCCTGGTAAGGAGGGACCTCGGTCAGCGCGAGAGGCCACGCGCCGACGACGAAGAGCGCCGCGCTCACGAGCAGCGCGAGGTGCTGGTCGCTGAACGTCCAGCCACGGCTCAGCTCGCGGAGGAGCGCGCTGGGAGAGGCCGACGGGCGGACCCCCGAGCTCGTCGGGACGGGCGACGACGCCTCGATCGTGGCGTCGCGCGCCGAGAGCCTCGACGACGATGCACCGCGAGCGCTCAACGGATGGGCTCGGCCGTGCGATGACGCAGGCCCGAGCGAGTCAGCGAGAGCGTCGGAGTTGGGCATCAGCGGAAGCGAGAAAAAGTCCAGATCAGGCCGGGCGTCGGGCAGTAAGCAATTCGGGGCCCAGACGACAAACCGTGGAAAAGCCTAGGGTGCGAGCCTAACCCGCGTGCCGATCGGTGTCCACCAGCCACAAAAAGCAGGGTGGCATGACACCGGGATCAGGGCGACGCGGCGCGGCAGGCTCCCGGCCGAGCTCGTAGGTACGCCTGAGCTGTAGCAGCTCGGCATACATAGTGAAGAGGTAGGGCATCGAGCCCATGCCTGCTGCGCCGAACAAGCCCAAGTACACGGAAGGTGGCAGTCGAGCACACAAGGTGCGCACCACGAGATGGATCCCGTGTAGCCCGATGTGGGTAGCCAGCTTGCTCATGGGGGTCGCGAGCGCCGGGTGCGCCACGGAAGTCGCCGACCAGACAGTCGAAACCCGCGTCACGACCAGCCCGACCAACCCGACCATCTTCGGCGGCGCGAAGGACGACGACGGCCAGGCGGTCGCCGGAGTGGTCGCGCTGCGCGTCGGCACCGGCACGACGTTCGAGCTCTGCTCCGGCGCGCTGATCGCGCCCAACGTCGTGCTCACGGCGCGGCATTGCGTCACGAAGAACGCGACGACGTCGGTCTCATGTGACGAGAACGGGCGATCCGCGAACGGCCCGCACGTCACTGCGAACGAGGAGCCGTCCAGCGTCGGCGTGTACCTCGGCTCGTCGCCGAGCTTCGCGAAGCCGCCGGTCACCATCGCCCGCGCGATCGTCGCCCCGACGGGTCCTTACCTCTGCGATTCGGACATCGCTCTGGTCGTGCTCGAGACCCCGATCACCGAGGTCGCTCCGCTCGCGGTTCGCACGCACACGCCCGCGCGCAAGGGCGAGACGATTCGCTCGATCGGCTACGGCCAGAACGACCAGAGCTCGCCGATCGGGACGCGCTTCCGCAAGACCGGCGTGGCCGTGCTCGCGCAGGGCAAGGCCGTGTCGCCGAGCAAGACGCCGCTCGGCCCGCACGAGTTCGAGGTCGGGATGTCGATCTGCCAGGGCGACTCCGGCGGCCCGGCCATCAGCGAGGAGACCGGAGCCGTCATCGGCGTCGTCTCGCGCGGCGGCGGCTGCGCCGAGGACTTCGGGCACATCTACACGACGACGTCCGGCTTCGACGAGATGTTCGCGGACGCGTTCGATCTCGCCGGCGCGAAGCCAAAGGGCGAAGAGGGCGACGTCGCCGGCGCTGCTCCCTCGCTGCAGACGAGGTCGAGCGCGGAGTCCGCCGATGCCGCCGCCGAGGCCGAGGCCGCCAGCGCCGGTTGCTCGATCGGACCGCGCACGAGCTCGAACGCCGGCGGCACCGGTCTGGCCGTGCTTGCAGCTGCTGTCGCGTTCCTCGGCGCGCGGCGCCGTCGCTCGCGCTGAGGCCGGCGCCGCTTCCGCGACTCGAGGGAGCCCGCTAGCCTCTCGTCGATGCGCCTCACGAGCGTCCGCCTGCGAAACGTCGGTGTCTTCGAGGACACGACGATCCGCCTCACCGGCACCGGCCCCGTGCGCCCGACGACGAGCGCGGCCGCTCCGGACGGCGCGGACGACGACGAGGACACGCCCGGCGTCGTCGAACCGCGGCCCGTCACCGTGCTGTTCGGCGGAGACGGCATCGGCAAGACGACGCTCCTGACCGCGCTCGCCGTCACGCGACCCGGCTATGCGCTGCCACCCTCGCCGTACCCGCGCGCCGGCGCAGCCCCGCTGCCGCCCGACGGTCCGTCGCACGTCGTCACGGAGTGGCTCCTCGGCGAGGACGATCCCGAGCGCCCGCACCCGCTCGTCGTCGCCAGCCCGAGCGCGGTGCTCGACGGCGAGACGCCCGAGGCCGCGGGCGCGCGTCGTCGCGAGCAGGCGCTCTTCGACCGGCGCGCGCAAGGCGAAGGCGGCTTCGTGTTCGTCGGCTTCTCCGGAGCGCGGTGGTTCTCGCGCGCGGCGAACATGCTGTCGGTCCCGGAGCGATCGATCCTTCGTTACGACGTGCGCCACGCGGCGACGTTCGACGATCCCACGCGCGCAGACCTCACGCGCGAGACGAAGCAGGTCCTCGCGTACAGCGGGATCGCGCGGGCGCTCGCGGGCGAACGTGCGGAATACACGCATCTCGAACGCTTCGACACGGCGGTGCGCGAGGTCGTGGACGTGATGCTCGAGCCGTTCGGGTTCACGTACGCCGGCGTCGGCCCACTGTCGCTCGAGCCCGAGGCGCTGGACCGTTCAGGCCGGATCGTGGCGTTCGACGCGTTGCCGCGCCCGGCGCGTCATCTCGTGGCGTTCGGCGCGCTCTCGCTCCGCGCGCTGTTCGCGGCGTACCCGCACTCGGACGATCCGCGCGAGCGCGAGGGCGTGGTGGCGATCGACGACGTCGAAGCGCAGCAGGACGCGTCGATGCTCCGCATCCTGGTGCCGCTGCTGCGGCGAGCGCTGCCGAACGTGCAGTGGATCCTGTCGACGTCGTCGACCCAGCTCGCGATGGCGTGCGCGGCGGGGGAGGTGGTGGCGCTGCGGAAGAGCGGGGAGAGCCGCGTGGAAGTGGGCGAAGGCGTGCTGCACTAGGCGACGGGCAAGGCGTCGGAGCGGCGAGAGATCGGTTCACGGATCACGGTTCACGGTCACGGATCACGGGCGAGATCCGTGATCCGTGACCGTGATCCGTGAACCGCTCGAGCTCCGTCAACTCGCCCGTCGCGATCAGTGCGCATCACCCCAATGCGCCCCATGCCCGACATCCACCACGAGCGGCACATCCAGCTTGAACGCGCTCTCCATCGCTTCGCGAATGAGGCCCTCCGCCTTCGCGACCTGCGCGTCCGGAACCTCGAACACGAGCTCGTCGTGCACCGTCAAGATCATCCGCGCGCCGGGCACGACGTCTCCATCCCCCAGCTTGATCATCGCGAGCTTCAGGATGTCCGCCGCGGTGCCCTGGATCGGCGTGTTCTTCGCCACACGCTCCGCTTCCATGCGTAGCCCGCGATTGCCCGAGTTCAGGTTGGGCAAGAACCGCCGCCGGCCCAGGATCGTCCGCACGGCTTCGCCGGTGCGCGCCGTCTCGACCGTGATGTTCATGAAGTTACGCACGCCCACGAACCGCTCGAAGTACGCGTCCATGAAGTGACGCGCCTCCTCACGCGTGATGCCCTGCTCGCGCGCGAGCCTCGCCTCGCCCATGCCGTAGATGAGACCGAAGTTGATCGCCTTCGCGCGGCGGCGCTGGTCGCTCGTGACCTGGTCGCGCGGCACCTCGAAGATGAGCGACGCCGTGTGCTGATGGACATCGAGCTTGTCGCGGAACGCGACGCCGAGCTGCTCGTCCTTCGCGAGATGCGCGAGCACGCGCAGCTCGATCTGCGAGTAGTCGGCGCTCACGATCTGGTACCCGGGAGGCGCGACGAACGCGGACCGCACGAGCCGCCCGACCTCCTTGCGGATCGGGATGTTCTGCAGGTTCGGCTCCGTCGACGAGAGACGCCCGGTCGCCGCCACCGCTTGCTCGAAGCGCGTGTGGATGCGGCCCGTCTCCGGGTTCACAGCGCGCGGAAGCGC
>JAQBQJ010000011.1 GCA_028287065.1 Labilithrix sp.
TCCATCGCGACATCAAGCCGTCGAACTTGTGGATGACCCAGCGCGGCGACGGAACCCCTCTCCTCAAGGTGCTCGACTTCGGCATCTCGAAGCTGGCGGCGGTCGACGAAGCGAGCAGCAGTATCACGGCGACGCAGGCCGTCTTCGGCTCCCCGGCGTATATGTCTCCAGAGCAGATCCGCAGCTCGAAGCGCGTCGACCATCGCACCGACGTCTGGGCGCTCGGCGTCGTCCTGCACGAGCTCCTCACGGCGCATCTTCCCTTCGAGGGCGAGAGCGTCGCCGCCATCCTGGCAGGGATCTCGGCCGATCCGCCCATCACGCTTTGCTCGGTCCGACCCGATCTGCCGGTCGAGATCGAGCGCGCCATCTTGCGCTGCCTCGAGAAGGACCCCAATCGGCGGGCGTCGCTCGCGGAGCTCGCCGAACGACTCGCGCCGCTTGCTTCCAGCAACGGCAAGATCTCGGCCGACCGGATTCCGCGGATCGGCTCGGCGCTGTCCCTGAGCGCGCCGCCGCCGCCCCCGTCGAGCGCCCCCAACGCTCCTTCGACCCTCGCGATGAGCGCCACGGAGCCGAACCTGACGACGGCGCACGCGGATGCACCGAGCAAGATCGCGCAAAGTATACCCCGGAGGCTCACGTTGGCGGGCGTATCGCTCGCCGTCGTGGCGGCGCTGACGTTCGCAGGCGTCAGCTTCTCGAAGTCGAGGAGGAGCCATACGGCGTCGGACGGCGCGACTGGCACGAGCGCTATGGCCGTCTCCGAATCGGCCACCGCGCCCGCGATTCCGGTGACGCTCCCCGCCAACGCGACGCCTCCTTCGTCGGTCAAGCCGCCGGCGCAGGTCCCGCCACCTGCGCAGAGCACACCTCCCACGACCGTAGCGGGCGCCGAGAAGGCCGCTTCGTCGACGGCGGCACCACGCAAGGGCGCGTCACCGAAGCCGAGCCCGAGGGCCGCGAAGTCGGCCGCTCCGCCAAGACCCAGCGACACGGCCGCTCCGCCCGTCGTGCTGCCCGTCGTGCCGAAGCCGCCTGAGACGCCGTCGTCCAACCTCTCCGAGGACCGTCGATGAGGGTAGCCGTCACCGCGATCCTCGCGGGCGCACTGATCCTGGCCGCACCGTGTGGCGTCGCTCTCGCTGGGCCATCTTCGGAGCGCGAGGCCCAGGCCGAAGATCTCTTTCAGCGCGGCAAGGAGCGCATGGCAGCGCACGATCTCGCGAAGGCGTGCGCGCTGTTCGACGAGAGCTACCGTCTCGACCTGGCGGGCGGAACGCTGCAAAATCTCGCCATCTGCTACGAGGACCTCGGCAAGTTCGCGAGCGCCTATGCGCGATTCGAGGAGCTCCGCGCGATCTCGAAGACCACGACGCCACCAAGGCCGGATCGAATCGCCCTCGCGGACGAGCACATCGCGAAGCTACGTAGACGCGTCTCGCGTCTCTTCGTCGTCCTTCCGGAGGCGAGCCTCGCGCCGCGGATGACGGTCAAGATCGACGGCACGACGTACACAGGTGTGTCGCTCTCCGAAGGCGTCATCGTCGATCCCGGCGAGCACCGAGTCGACGTCTCGGCGCCGGACCGCATCACGTTCTCGACGCGCTTCGAAGTCGGAGGTCGCGACCGCGCGGTACGCGCCGAGGTCACCGTGCCGCCGCTCGCGCCGATCCCCGGCGATCACACGTCCCCGCTCGAACCGCAACCGCATCCCACGCGCCCTGCCGGCCTCGTCCTCGGTACCGTAGGCCTCGCGGCGCTTGGCGCGGGTGCGGTGTTCGGCGTGCTCGCGCTGAGCGCCAACGCCTCCGGCAAGGACAAGTGCGAGCGCGGTTCGAATCCCTCGGCGCCTACGGCCGATTTCGATCCAGTGACCGGTCATTGCATCACCGGCAGCGGAGCGCTCTCGGACGCGAACGGTGACAAGGCCCGCGCGAACGACTTTGCCAACATTGCCAACATCGCGCTTCCAGTCGGCGTGGTCGCGCTCGCCGTCGGAACGTATCTCTTCTTCCGTACATCCCCGAATACGCCGCCCCGCGCGCAGGTCGTTCCCGGGCCGGGCGCCGCACGACTCCAGGTGCGTTTCTGATGGCGCGCGCGCGACGAATCGCCATCGTCACTGCGGTGGTCGCGCTCGCAGCAGCGGCCTGTCAGCTGGTGGCCGGCATCGACGACGAAGTGGGTGCATCGCGCGCGGGGACGAGCGGCGACGGCGGAGACACGCCCGACGCTCCAGGGCCGGACGCGCCTGCGAAAGCGGGGTGCGGCCACAACGTTCCGCCGCCGAAGCCGCAGACGTCCGATCCGACCGGCAAAGCGGGCGCGCCGTTGTTCTTCGCGATACGCGAAACCTTCAGCAACGTGGACGGCGGCACCGTCGGCTACGACCTCGACGGACGTTGCAGCACCGGAGGCACCGACGTGCCGTGCAAGGCCTCGCCGGACGACGGCGACGGCGGAACGGACAACTCGTTCTTCGCGAACTTCCTCGCCAACCTGCCGATCCCTACGACGTTCGGCGATCCTGCGCTCGTCACCACCAACGACGCGATCGACGCCGGCACGGGCGGCTTCTTTCTCGCCGTCTACGGCTACAACGGTCTCGAAGACGACGACAAGGTCTCTTTCGCGCTCGTGACCTCGCCCGGTCTCGTGAGCACGGGCTGCACCGACGCCGGCGGCGCCGACGCCGGGCCACGATGGGACGGCTGCGACGTGTGGTCGATCGGGAGCGCGGAGAGCACCGCAACCGTGCTGCGGGAGCAGCAGCCCGCTTACGTCGCGGGCGGAACGCTCGTCGCACGGTACGGGACCAAGGACCTCGTCACGCGGTTCGCGGGGACCGAGCTCCGGCTTCGCGACGCCCTCGTCACGGTGAAGCTGGTCAAGCAGACGGGCGGAGCGTTCGAGATCCAGAACGGCGTCATGACCGGACGGGTCAGCACCGCCGATCTCATCGAGACCTCGGCGCGTGTCACCATGCGGCTCACCGCCGAGGCCAGCACCACGCACCTGTGCGAGATGCGCGGCATTTTCGATTACCTCGGCGACAGGCTCTGTCCCGCGCGCGATCTCCGCCTCGTCGGCGACGATCCCGCGGCCACCTGCGAAGCCATGTCCATCGCGATCGGCTTCACCGCTTCACGCGCGGCGTTCGGCGTCAACGGACCAGAGGAGCTGCTCTTCCAGTGTCCGCCATTCGAAGCCGGCTGTCCCTGAGCTGCATCTCGTCGAAGCAGCACGGCACCGACTCGTGGAGCTCAATCGATCGTGCTGCGACTCGAGGCGCGCAGCGCAAGCGCGCGCCACGTCGCGCCCGCGGCCTGATCGTCGGACGAGAAGCTTGTAGTCTTAGCCCCGACCGGCGAGAAAGCGGGCTACTTCGCCGCGTTCCCCGAGAGGTCGATGGGCTCGCCCGACGGGATGGGCCCTTTCCAATTCTCGAGTAGCTGACGCTGCATTTCTTCTGCCTGCGGGCCGAGTGGTCGGTCCATCAAGTCCGGGTTGGTGTGCTGGGCAAGGCGAGTCGGTCGAGCGAACGCGAGCCACGCCGCGATCATAGCCGATCGGGCTTACTGGGCGACTTTCGGCTCCACGCCCATCTCCTTCAGCAACGCGTGGCCGGGATCGACCGCGTCGAGGAGCCATTCGATGTACCGGACGTCCACGTGGATGCTGCGCGTCAACGACGGGACGAAGACCCAGTCGGACGCCATCGCTTCGTAGTTTCCGTCGAACACGAGGCCGACGAGCTCGCCCTTCGCGTTCAAGGTCGCGGAGCCCGAGTTGCCGCCCGTGATGTGCAGGTCGGCGAGGAAATCCACCGGCACGTCGCCGAGCGTCTCGTCGACGTAGGGTCCCGTCTTCTTCGCGGCCTGCGCCGCCTTCAGGCGCGCGGGCACGTCGAACGGCGGCGCGCCCTTGTCCTTCGCGATCACCTCCGAGAGCGTCGTGAACGGGCGATACGGCGGCGCGTCGGGCGTCGGCTTGTAGCCGCGCACGGTGCCGTACGTGATGCGGAGCGTGCTGTTCGCGTCGGGCGCGAACGGTTCCTTGCGGTATGCACGCATCGCCTCGATGTACTTCGGCTTGAGGAGCGCCATGCGTCCCGAGAGGCGCTCCTGGCGATCCTCGGCGTCCTTCACGAGCGGCCGCAGCTCGAGGGCGAGCGCGATCATCGGATCCTTGCTCTTGCGCAGATCGGCGGTCGTCCCCTTCCGGAACAGCTCGAGGCGCGTCTTCCCGTCCGCCAGCGTCGTGCCGTCATACAGCCGCGCGATCGCCTTCTTGATCGCGTCCGAAGACGTGTCCTTGCCGCCGAGCACCTTCGCGACGCCCGCGCTGCGCTCCTTCTCGGGCATACGCGCGCCGCGCTCGAGCGCGAGGCCGAGGAGCGCCTCGTCGACCTTGCGGTGATAGCTCGTCGCGAGCGCCTCGAGGGCCTGCTCCTGACGTGCCCAGTTGCGCTGCTGGTAGTCGGGATCGCGATCGGCGTCGGGCTTCGCGCGCTCCTCGGCCATGCGCACGAGCACCGAAGCGGCCCACATCAGCTTCGGCAGGTGCAGCTCGTCGCGCAGCTCGGCGTCTGCCTCGCGATGCGCGGCGTTCTTGTCGATCTCCTTGCCGATGTCGTCGAGCACGGTGCCGTACTTCGCCTTGCGCTCCTTGTCGGCGTCGACGAACGCGCGGAGCTCCTTCTCCATGCGCTCCTTGTCCTGCGCGAGGCCGCCCTTCACGAGACCCTCGAGCTGGCCCTTCGTGTTCGTGAGGTAGTTGCCGAACCGGCGCACGTACGACGTCGAACGGATCTGGGCTTCCTTGTCGCCGTTCGTCGCCTCCGCAAGGCGCGCGAGGTAGTCCTCGTACAGCTTCTGGCGGCGCGGATAGCCCCACGTGATCGCCTCCTTCACCTCGGCGCCCGTCTTGAGCGTCGAGGTGCGCGCGGGATAACCGGCCACGAACACGAGATCGTTCTCGCGCAGCGGCTCCTTCGCGATCTTCAGGAAGTGCGGCGGGTGATAGGGGACGTTGTCCGGCGAGAAGTCCGCGGGCTGCCCGTCCTTGCCGACGTACGCGCGGAACATCGACACGTCGCCGGTGTGGCGCGGCCATCGCCAGTTGTCGATCTCGCCGCCGTAGTTGCCGACGCCCGACGGCGGCGCCCACACGAGACGCACGTCGCGGATCTCGAGCTGCTCGACGAGGAAGTGCTGCGCGCCCTCGTAGAAGCTCGCGACGCTGCAGCGAAGGCCCGCGCGGCCCTTCTCGCACGCGGCGACGAGCTCCTTCTGGCGCTTCTCGATGGTGCGGAAGCGCTGCCCGTCGCCTTCGATCTTCGCGATGCCGTCCATCACCTTCGGCGTGACGTCGGTGACCGAGCGCGTGACGAAGACGCGCGCCTGCGGGCCGTTGTTCTTCTCTTCGGCGCGCGTCTTCGCGAGCCAGCCCTGCTCGAGGAGGTTCTGCGCGGGCGTGCTGTTGTGCTGGAGCGCGCCCGTCGCGCAGTGATGGTTCGTCGCGATGAGACCGTCCGGCGACACGAACGACGCCGAGCAGCCGCCGAGGCTCACGACCGCGGAGAGCACGCCCGAGGTCGGGTCGGCGAGCGCCGCGGGATCGATCTGGAGCCCGAGCTCCTTCAGCTTCGCCGCGTGCCCGGCGATCTGATGGGGCATCCACATCCCGCCGGGATTCTCGAAGCGCGCGGGCTTCGGTGTCCACGGTGGCGGCGCCGGCGCGTTCTCCGCGACCGTCGACTTCGTCGCGGGTGGCGTCACCAGCAGCGGCGAAGGCGAAGGCGCGATCGGCGCGGGCTCACCACCGCACGACGGCGAGCATGCAAAGGCGAGGAGCGACGCGACCAGAGCGAGACGGCGACTCATGCGCCGTGCTGCTTACACCGCTCGACTCTTGTCCGCCACACGACCCGCGGTGCCGTTGACGTCGAGCTCGAACGAGCGCCCTCCCAGAAGAGAACAGGGAACAGGAACAGGAACAGGAATTGGGATGACCGAGACACGCGACCCGGATCGCGTGTCTCGAAAATTCACGTCCTGATTCCTGTTCCTGTTCCTGTTCCCTGTTCTCCTTTTCTCCCCTGGTTTCGTGGGTTCTCGACCGCGTGTACGACACCCACCCACCTCCAAACGAACACAACTTGCGTCCCCGGCAACCAACTGGCACATCACCCCGCCCGCGAAGGGTGAACGCCGATCTCGGCCGAGCTCGGCCGTGACGGATACGAGGAATTACCGGTGGAACAATCCGAGACTGCACGCCCTCCGAAGCTCGAAAACGAGAAGGGCGCCATGGACGGCGTCATGTCGTCCATCCGGGCGATTCGGAAGCACTGGGCCATCGTGCTCGGCCTCGTCCTCCTCGCGGGCGCCGCGTCGCTCGCGTACTCGAAGACGCTCCCCAAGATCTACGAATCGCAGTCGCTCCTCGAATTCGATCCCGACGTCATCAAGCCGCTCGGCAACAAGGCCGATCCCATGGTCGGCTGGAGCGCCGTCTGGGACACGCGCGAGTACTACGAAACGCAGTACCGCATCATGCAGAGCGAGCGCGTGCTCTCCGCGGTCGTGCGCGATCTCTCGCTCCAGAACGACGCCGTTTTCCTCGGCTACACGCCCACCGCCCCTGCTCCGCTCGACGCGACCGTCGCGGCGCTCCGCGGCCGCCTCATCATCGAGCCGGTCAAGGGTAGCCGCCTCGTCCTCGTGAAGATCCAGGACACGCGCCCCGAGCAGGCGCGCCGCCTCTCCGACGCCGTCGCGCGCGCGTACATCCAGCAGAACCTCGACAAGATGGTCAACGCGACGGGCGACACCGTCGTGTGGCTCTCCGGGCAGCTCGATCACTTCAAGCAGGAGCTCGAGCAGACCGAGAACTCGCTCCACGAGTTCAAGAAGCAGAACGACCTTCCGTCGAGCACGCTCGACGACCTCTCGAAGATGATCCGTCTCGAGATGCAGGACTACGACGGCGCGCTCACGCGGACGCGCATGCGCCGCCAGGAGCTCGCCGCGCGTCATGGCGAGCTCGCCAAGATCACCGCCGAGAACCCGGACCAGGTCCCCGCGTCGGAGCTGCTCTCGAACGCGTTCCTCGGCGGCCTCCGCGTGAAGTTCCAGGAAGCGCAGCGTGAGCGCGCCGAGCTGATCGCCGAGGGCAAGGGCGACAACCACCCCGCCGTGAAGCGCGCCGACGAGAAGATCGCCCTCTCGAGGACGCAGCTCCTCTCCGAGATCAAGAACATCCAGGGCGCCGTCCAGCGCGACCTCGCCATCATCGAGCGCCAGGAGAACGGCGAGGCCTCGCTGTACGAAGGCGCCCGCAAGCGCGCCGTCGAGCTCAATCTCAAGGAGCTCGAGTTCCACCGCCTCGACCGCATGCGCGCGCAGAACGAGAAGCTCTACGCCGTCCTGCTCGAGCAGATGAAGGAGGCCGACCTCCGCCGGATGATGAACACCAACAACATCCGGTTGGTCGACAGCGCGCAGGAGCCGAAGGTGCCCGTCGCGCCGCACGTCTCCACGAACGTCGCCATCGCGGTGCTCGTCGGTCTCATCCTCGGCCTCGCGCTCGCCATCGGTCGCGAGCAGCTCGACAACACCCTGAAGACGCCGGAGGACGTCGAGCAGCGCCTCGGCGTCACGTTCCTCGGCCTCTTGCCCGAGATCGCCGACGACGATCCCGCGAGCCCGGGGAAGATCGCGAAGCGCTCGAGACGCGGCGCCGCCCCCGGGCAGCTCGCACCGGAGCTGCTCGTCCACGAGCGGCCCACGTCGGGCATCGCCGAGGCCGCGCGCGCCCTGCGCACGAACCTCATCTTCATGAACCCCGACGAGCCGTACCGCCGTCTGCTCGTCACGAGCGCCGCGCCCGCCGAGGGCAAGACGACCGTCGCCGTCAGCATCGCGATCTCGCTCGCCCAGGGCGGTCAGAAGGTCTGCATCATCGACTGCGACCTCCGCCGGCCGCGCCTCCACCGCATCTTCGACCGCGCCGGCGACGTCGGGCTCATGAACGTGATCCTCGGCGACGCGACCGTCGACGAGGTCGCGAAGCCGACCGTCGTTCCGAACCTGTACTGCATCCCCTGCGGTCCGATCCCGCCGAACTCGGCCGACGTCGTGTCGTCCGACAAGTTCCGCCGCGTGATGGACGAGATCTCGGCGCGGTTCGACCGCATCGTCCTCGACAGCCCGCCGATCATCGCCGTCACCGACTCGGCGATCGCCTCGACGCTCGTCGACGGCGTCATCTTCGTCGTCCGCGCGTTCAAGACCAGCGTGAACCTGTGCCGCTCCGGCCTACGCACGCTCCAGGACGTCGACGCGCCCATCGCCGGCGCCGTGCTCAACGCGGTCAACCTGAACCGCCACGAGTACAACTACTACCACTACTATTATTACAAGCGCGAAGGCTACGCGCCGCTCCCGGGCACGCCCGGCGTGCCGGGCTCGGGACCGTCGAACGACGATCGCCCGGCCGCTCCGCCGAACTGATCAGACGCGCGTCAGAGCCGGGTCAGCGGCTCAGAAGCCCACGATGAAGGCGAACTCGGCGCCGACGACGCCGAACACCTTGCCGTCGAAGTCCTCGGGCTTCACGTACGCGGGACCGCCGTCGATCCCCAGCTCGAGAGCGACGGA
>JAQBQJ010000023.1 GCA_028287065.1 Labilithrix sp.
TCGATCAGGGTGCGCCGTCGGCGATCGTGCGCATGCGCTGCGCATGCGGCCCGGCGGGCTCGCGTGCGAGGAGGTCGCGTGCGAGCCCCTGCGCCGCCGCGCGATCGGCAGAGCCTCCGCGCGCGAGCAGCGCGTCGATGCGGAGGATGCTCGCTTCGGTGCGCAGCGGACCCGAAGGAAACGCGCGATCGTGGCGATCGAGGTGCGCCAGGGCGCCGGTGGCGTCGCCGCGTCCGAGCGCCGAGCGTGCGTCGTCGAGGGAGCGTAGCTCGCGCGCGAGCGGGCTCTCCGTAGGTGCGGTCAGGGTGGTCGCCGTCGGCGTCGGCGCCGGCGCGGCGGGCATCGCCGTCGCGGGTGCCATCAAGGCGACCGGGGCCGCGACCGGCGCAGGCGCTTCGGACGTCGCCGCGGGCGGAGGCGTCACGACCTCCGCGGGCGGAGGCGTCACGACCGGCGCCGTCACGACCGGCGAGCTCGTCGCCGTGGGGCGCGTGCGCTCTCGGAGCGTCGCGTCCGCGTGATCTCCCGCGAGCTGCGGCTGTACGACGACGACACCGCCCGCGACGGCCGCCGTCACCGCACCCGCCGCGAGGAGCTTGAGCCACAACGCCGTCGCTGCTTTTCCTGCGCTCGTGCCCGCCCCGATCGCCTTCGGCGCGATGCTCGCGCCAACGGCCCCCGCGCCGACTCCCACCGCCAGCCCGAGCGCTGCTGCGGTCCGCGCACGCGCCGCCGAGCGCGGAGCGTCGCCGCGTGCCGACGCGAGCAGCGATGCGCCGAGCCCATCGCCCGCTGCGAGCCTCTTCGGATCACTCACGGGGCACCTCCTCGACGCTTCTTGATGCGTGCAATCTGCACCTCGAACTCCTCGCGTGCTCTTCGAAGACGTGACGCAACTGTCCCCGGCGGGATCCCGAGGAGCGCCGCGATCTCCGCGGTCGGGGTCTCCTCGAGCTCGAACAGCACGAAGACGATGCGCAGGTCCTCGTCCATCGCATCGAGCACACGATCCAGCATCGCGCGCGCGCGGCCTCGATCGATGAGCTCGTCGGCGGCCGTCGCGGTGTCCGCGAGGTCGGCCGCCGGATCGGCATGCGCGATCTCGCGACGGCTGACCGCGCTCCGTCGCATGTCGGAGGCGACGCGCATCGCCGTTCCGAACAGGAAGCTGCGCTCGGCATCGGGGCGGATCGTGTCGAGCTTGCGCGACGCGATGATGAAGACCTGCTGCGCAGCGTCGTCCGCGCGATCGTCGCTGAGACCGAAGCGACGCAGCGAGCGCCAGATGAAGTCGAACGATTCGTCGAGCATGCGCCGCAGCCGCGCGTGCTCGTGCGGGACTCGCTCGGCCGGCTCGGCATCCAGCGCAGGTCCCTTGCGGAGCGCGGTGGATGCGGTCATCTCGCCTCCATGATGGATGCAGCGTGCCCGGACGATCACGGAAAACGCAGGCCGACGCCCGCGCGCGACAGAAAAGCGACGGCGGGCGCCTCGTACACGGACACCCCGGGTACGAACACGAACGACTCACGATAAAGCGGTGCAATCCCGCCGAGCTCGACGTCGACGTCGAGCCAGGCGAGGGGCTCCCACACGAGCCTGCCGAGGGCCGAGAGCGTCGCCCATGGCCTGGAACGGCTGGAGGTCGACGCGATCCCCGTGCCCGACGCATCGAGCACACCGCCCGACCCGCCCGCGCAAGGCCGGACGGCGAGCGAGCGCACGAGCACGAAGCGCACCGGACACACGTCGAGCCCTGCGGTGGTCCACCGAAGCGTCGCTCCGCCGATCGCAGCCGCACGATCGACCTCGAGGCTCCGCGCCACGGAGACACGAAGCGCCGGCGCGAAGATCGCGTCGCGCGGACCGATCGTGAAATCGGCGAAGAGGCGCCCGCTCGGCACCGCGCCCGCCACGAACGCCGCCTCGATCTGCAGTCCGGCCTCGAACCGCGCGCGTGCCTCGGGCTCGGTCGATGGGCCACCGGGAACGGGCGCGGGCCGATCGGGAGTCGCGGTAGTCACGGGAGCGCTCGAAGCCGCCGGCGGTGGTGCGCCCGCGTCCGGAGGCGGCTCGGCGTCACGCGATGGCTCGGCCGGCGCGGCCATCGGCGCGGTCGAGGCGCGCGGATCTACCGCGAGCGCGCCGATCAAGGCGAGCGCGCCGACGACCTCGCTGCACGTCTTGCCCGAGACCGCGCGTGCCGTGCTCGACGTACCTGCGTCCTCGATCCACAACCGACCCGCGTTCTCGTCGCCGCTCTTCGTGACCACGACGTGCATCACACGCGCGCGCTCGTTCGGCAGCGCGGCACGCGCGCGCGGCGTACGCATGGAGATCTCGCGAAAGAACGCGGTGCTGGTCGGGCAATCGGCGGGCGCGTCGTACGCGATCGCGAGCGGCTCCGATGCGTCGTCCGCGCGTGCAGCGCCGGTCAGCGCGAGCACCGCCAGCGTGGCGACCCCGACGACGCACGCCCTGGCGGCAGCCCCTCGCGACATGAACGACGGTATAGCCGGGAGTCGAACGCGCGCGACGATTTCGTGCGCGCGCGGTGCTACGCGAGCGTCACGACGGACGGATTGGCGTGCTCTGGACCTTCAGCCCGCGCAGCCACGACAGGCCGTGCGCCATGAACGCGCGATCGACACCGTGGCCGGTGTTACGCGTCTCGACGCGGAGCGGCCAGTGGGCGCTCGCGAGCATGTTCGCGAAGCCGCGCGAGTGGGCGGCGGAGCCCTGGTCCGCGGCAGAGACGCCGACGAACACGGGCGCGCGCGTGACGGGCTCTTCGCCGGGTTTCATCCAAGCACCACCGCCCGCGAGGACGATGTAGCCGTCGACGTCGATCGCGCCGCGCGTCGCGAGCGAGCTCGCGTAGTACGCGCCGCTCGAGAACCCGACGATGAACGTCTCGTCGAACTTCGCGCCGGCACGCTTCTCGAGCTCCGCGCGCGACTTCTGGATCGTGTCGAGGATGGCCCCTTCTTTTTCCTTCAGCGCCTTCGCGGTGCCCGGCCACGCGTAGAGCGCGCCTTCATCGGGAGCCGTGGGCATGAGCAGCGTGAAGCCATTGCTCTTCGCCTCCTGCGCCATCCATCGCTGCTGCACGTACTGGAAGCCGGGCGTCTTCGCGAGCACGCCGTGGAGATAGATGACGAGCGTGCGTCGCGTGGTGGTGCTCGTGCTGCCGTTGCCGTCGACGTAGCAGACGTGATCGGACAGCGTCGTCACGTCGGACCCGCACCACGGCTTCGCGTCCGCGGGCGCGTCCCCGGGGCGCGCGGATACCGCCTGCGTCGTGAGGAGCGACGTCGCGAGCACGGCAGCAACAAGGCAGGTTCGGATCATCGGAACGGGGCACGAGCATCGCTCGTGCCACGCGTTCTGCCGGGATTTTCCGATGTAGGTCGCGCGGACTCGCGATCCAGTCGAGGGGAGTATGCAGCTATCTAGCGAACGACAGTCCTCGCGCACCTGTGCCGTCGCCGGCAGAAAGGTCCAGCGCTACTTGAGGTACCGGCGCGACTGCGATCGCGGTGGTACGACCTAGAGTGGCTCGTGGCTCAGGCATAGTCCCGCGCACCGTCGTGCGCAGCTCGCCGCTTCGCCGCGAAGGCAGCGCGGCCGTGAAGGCCGACGTCGTCGACGACGTCGGTGACGAGATCGCGCGCGCGCTCGACGACCTCGGCGCGCTCGTCAATCGCACGTGCACGCCGGCTGCCGAGAGCGGACCACGTAACGCGAACCAAGCGGCGAGGGAGCTGCTCGAGCAACGGAAGACGATCCACGGGCTCGAGCGTCTCGTCGGAACGCTCCGGAGCGATGTCGAGGCGCGCAGCCAGTTGCTGGCGCGGAGCGAGGACAGGCGAAGAGGTCTCGAAGGAGAGCTCGCCGATGTCCAGGTGAAGCTCCGCGGCGTGGAGGCGAAGGCGAAGCGCGCGGAGGCGAAGACCGAGCGCGCGCGAGACGCCGCGGCATGCGCCGTCGCCGACAAGGAGCTCGCGATCCAGCGCGGCGAAGATGCGCTACGCCGCGTCGAGCATCGTCATGCGCGCGACGTCGCGGCGCGGATCGAAGACGCCTTGTGCGCGCAGCAGGTCGAGCTCGAGGTGCGCGTCACCGAAGCGACGCGCCTCGAAGCGGCGCTCGCAGCGGAGCGCGAGGCGCGTGCGGCGGACCACGAGAAACACGCGGGCGAGCTGGCCGAGCGCGATCGCGCGCTCGCCGAGCTCTTCGAGCAACAAGCGAAGGTGCTCACCGAGCAAGAGCGCGCGCATCGTTCGGAGGTCGCCGCGTGCGAGCGCGCGCTCGCCCTCGCAGCGGCGGGTGCACAGGAGCTCGAGAAGGCGCTCGCCGAAGGACGCGCAGAGCTCGCCGCGAGCGTGGCCGCGCATGCGCGCGCGCTGATCACCGCCGAGGAGAAGAAGCACGAGGCGCTCGCCGAGCGGGATCGCATTCATCTGCAGGAGTGCAGGGCCCGTGCGAGGGCGCACAAGAAGCTGCTCGCGGAGCGATGCGCGAAGGCCGAAGAGGCCGGACAGGCGCGGGCTGCGGCGAAGCATGCGGGAATCGTGACGACGATGATGGCGCGCCTTCGGGACGTGGAGCAGGCGCTCGCGTCGGCACGAGCGAAGCATGCGCGCGAGGTGACCGAGCTGAGGCTCAAGGTCGCCGGCCTGCGCGAGGCGGCGGCCGCCGAGCAGCGGCTTGCGGAGTACGCCGTCGAGCTGCACGAGCGCGCACGCGCGGAGCTCGGCGAGGTCCGCTGCGCGCTCGAGGTGGCGACGCACGTCGTGATGGACGTCGCCGCTCCGCCGCCGCAGTCGCGCGACACGCTCGACGAGAGCGGCGTGCGCTTGGCGTGCGGTCGAGCCGACGAGGACGACGAGGACGGCGAGCGCGACGGAGCGCACGAGGTGACAGCGTGGCACCCGAAGCGCCAACGCCGGGCGTGAGCGCTGGCGCGTCCCGAGCCAGGTGACCGAGATCACGCTCCGTTCGTCGAAATTCTAGGCCGATCGCCAGGCGGCACGCGACGTGCTCACGCCGCCGCGCCGGGCGCGTGATGCGCCCGCCTTGGACGAACGGAGACGAGCGTGAAAATTCTGGGCGTTGGATTTCTCGGTTTGGCGATGGCTCTCGGGGCGTGCTCGGCGAGCACGACGAGGGGCAGCGGAACGGGCGACGGCGGCGCGGGGTCGAGCGGCACGAGCGGCACGAGCGGTACGACCGGTACGACGGACGGAACGATCGGGACCGGGACCGCGACCGTGAACCCGTCCGGCAGCGCGCCGGGCGAACGTTGCAACGCCGCGAGCGATTGCTTGATCGTGTACTGCGACTGCGCGAACCACTCGGTCGTCAACTCGCAGCGATGCGTGAACGCCGTATGCCAGACGCCGGCGTCGGGGTGCCCGGGTGCGTGCATGGGCTTCGGCAGCACGTGGGCGGGAACGGCGGATGTGGAGAAGCCGCGCAAGAGCAGCGGCACCAGCGGCACGAGCGGCGGCACGCCGAAGCCTCCGGCAGGAGCGTGCGCGGACTATTCGGAGTGCCCGGAGTACACCTGCGCGTGTCTCGACGGCGCGGTCGTCAGCGATCAAGCATGCCTGAACGGAACGTGCGCGGGCGCATCGACCGGATGCGAAGCGACGTGCCAGAACCTGGGTCACGGCGGGGCGCAGTAGCCGCAGTAGCTTCGTGGCAAGCGCGCAGACCACCTGAAACGTCGGGTGGTCGTGGATCAGGGGCGCGGCAGTTGCGGCTGATTCGTGCAGTCGTTCCCCGGATGGCTCCGGATCCGTGCGATCGACGGCGGGCACGCTGGGTGCAGCAGGGCGTTGCACCCCGAAGCGCATGAACCAGGAGCCGCGCCGATGATCTCAGCCCGCCAAACCGCGCGCGTCGATGACCTCGACACGATGGTCGACATGCCTGCCGCGCAGGTTCACCACTCGCCGAGCGACGTGCCGCCGCCGAAGAACAGCGAGTGCCGTGCGCTGCTCGTACCGAGGCCGCCGCGGCCGACACCGAGGGCGACCGCGAAGGCGAACGCGAAGGGCAACGCGCCGCCGCCGCTTCCCACGACGCGGGTCGAGGCGGAGGCGGCCGCGGAGACGCGGACGATGGAGATCGATCCGTCGTGCATCGAAGAGGTGAGGGCGCTCGTCGCGGCAGCGCCTCCGGCCCGCGTGGCACCGCGCACGTCACGGCGGCTCGTGAGGTCGACACGCGCGGTGGCGTTGTTCGTCCTCTATGTGGCGCTCGCAGCGATCGCGTGGGTGCGCACGACGGTGTGGCCGGCAACGCGGAACGTGGCATCGGCGGCGAGGGCGCGGATCGCGATCGAGTGGGCGCGCTCGAAGGAGTGACGTGACCCTCAGTCCTCCAGGCCGTACCACGCCCGCCGGATCCACCACCGGTGGTCGAGCTCCTCCTCGAGGATCCGGTCGAACAGGTTGCGCAGCGCCGGGGGGAGACCTGGGATCGAGGTCTCGAGCACGTACGTCCTGCTCGTCTGCTTCTCGTTGTTCAGCATCGCCTTCATGACGCCGCGGTCGCCGACGACGCTCGCGAGGAACACCCTTCCTTCGACGAGCACGTGCCGGAAGTCATCGTCGACCCATGGCCTCCCACCGAACGCGACGATCTGCGCGTTGAGCTCGACGATGTGACGGCGATGGTCCTCGAGGTACGCGCGCATGCCTTGCTCGAGCGTCACGTCGTCGAGCATCGCGATCGCCGTCTCGTAGGCCTGGACCATGTCGTAGTCGAGCTCGGCCAGGCTCCGCAGGAGTCGGATGGGATCGAACGTCTTCACCGTCTGCATCGCGCCCATGTGCGTTCTCCCTCGGATGCGTGCGAGCGAACGACGTGCCGCTGAATCGCGTTGCATCGGCGGGCCGCGTAGCCATCGTCTTCGACATGGCAGCCACGATGCGGATGGTCACGCTTCCCTCCGGCGACACCGTTCCCCAGCTCGGCCAGGGCACGTGGCACATGGCCGAGGATCCGCGTCGCCGAGACTCCGAGGTCACCGCGCTCCGCGTCGGGATCGACCTCGGCATGACGCTCATCGACACCGCGGAGATGTACGCGGACGGCCGCGCCGAGGAGCTCGTCGCGGCCGCGATCGAAGGCCGGCGCGACGAGGTGTTCCTCGTCTCCAAGGTGCTGCCCGATCACGCGACTCGCGAGGGTACGCGCATCGCCTGCGAGAATAGCCTCCGGCGGCTCCGGACCGATCGCATCGATCTCTATCTCCTCCACTGGCGCGGGAGCGTGCCGCTCGCCGACACGGTCGAGGCCATGACCGAGCTCGTCGGCGCCGGGAAGATCCGGCGATGGGGCGTCAGCAATTTCGACGTCGACGACATGGAGCACCTGTGGCTCTCCCGCGGTGAAGCCGCGCAGACGGATCAGGTGCTGTACAACCTCAGGTCCCGCGGGATCGAGTACGACCTCTTGCCCTGGTGCCGCTCGCGATCGATGCCGATCATGGCCTACTCGCCCATCGAGCAGGGGAGGCTCATCGGCGACCCGACGCTCGAGAAGATCGCCGCGCGCCACGACGCGAGCAACGCGCAGGTCGCCCTCGCGTGGGTCCTCCGGCATCCGGACGTGATCGCGATTCCGAAGGCTGGCACCGAGGCGCACGTCAGGAACGACTTCGCCGCCCTGAAGATCGAGCTCTCGCCGCATGATCTCGCCGCCCTCGACCGCGAGTTTCCGCCGCCGACCACGAAGGTGCCGCTCGAGATGCTCTGACCGCCGTCACATGCCCTTCAGGTACTCGTGGACGATCTGCACGGAGGTCGCGCCCTCGCCGACGGCGGACGCGATGCGCTTGATCGATCCGGATCGGACGTCGCCCGCCGCGAACACGCCGGCGTGCGTCGTCTCGAGCAAGAACGGCGATCGCTCCCGCGACCAGCGCGCAGAGCGCGACGCCGCCGGGCCCGTCGTGACGAAGCCTTTGGCGTCCTTCTCGATCTCGTCCGGGAGCCAGTCGCTTCGCGGTACCGCGCCGATGAAGCTGAAGAGCCCCGGAGTCTCGATCGCTCGCACCTGGCCCGCGTCGTTCACGACCTCGACGGCATGCATCCAGGTGTCGCCGAGCATCCGCCGCACCCTCGTCCTCGAGAGAACCTCGATGTTCTCCGTCTCCTCGATCCGTCGCGCCAGGTAGCTCGACATGTCCTTGTAGAGAGTGTCGCCGCGCACCACGAGGAACACCCTCCGCGCGACGGTCGAGAGAAACGCGGCCGCTTGGCCGGCGGAGTTTCCGCCACCGACGACCACAGCGTTCGAGCCGCGACAGATCGGCGTCTCGAGCGGCGTCGCCGAGTAATACACGCCGCATCCCTCGAACCGTTCGCAACCCTCGGCGTCGAGCTTTCGATATTCGGCACCGCTCGCGATGATCACGCACTTCGTCGTGCTCGTTTCGCCGCCGTCGGCCTCGACCACGATGTAGCGGCTCTCGAACGACAAACCCTTCACGCTCACGCCGACCGGGATCTGCGCGCCGAACTTCAACGCTTGCGCCTCCGCTCGCTCGGCGAGCTCGCCGCCGCTGATCCCCGTCGGGAAGCCGAGGTAGTTCTCGATCCGCATGCTGCGCCCCGCTTGACCGCCCGGTCCCACGCGCTCGAGCAGCAGCGTGTCGAGCCCTTCGGACGCGCCGTAGACCGCAGCTGCGAGACCCGCAGGTCCCGCTCCGACGATGACGAGATCGTAGACCTTCCGCTCCGGCGGCTGTCGAATGCCCAGGGCCTCGGCGAGCGCGGAATTCGGGGGATTCCGCAGCACGAGCCTGCGCCCGAGCGCGACGATCGGCGTCTCGTCGTCATTCACTCCGAGCTGCTCGAGGAGCTTCCTCACGTCGGGATCGGCCTCGATGTCGAGCGAGACGAACGGGATGCGGTTCGTCGCGAGGAGCTTCTTCACCCGGAACGTATCCTTCGAGTAGCGCGAGCCGATCACGCGGAGACCCGTGAAGGTCCCCCCTTCACTGAGCAGCTGGCGCCTTGCGAGGAACGCTTGCAGGATGCGATCGCCGAGCGAGGGCGACCGGTTGATGAGCTCTTTCACGCTCGTTGCGGGTATGGCGTAGAGCTCGCAGTCGCGGCGCGCGACGATCGTGACGAGCGAGCGCGCGCCGGTGAGCCCGCTCACGTCGCCCGTGAAATCGCCCGGCCCCAGCACCGCGATCGGGCGCGTCTCGTCGCCGTGGTCGTCGACCGCCGCGAGCTCGCCGGAGACGACGATGAAGAACCTCGTTTCGCGGTCGCCCGCGCGGACCACGACGTCGCCGGCGGGGTGGCGCTCGAGCGGAGGGTGCAGACAACGCACGACGTCGTCGAGGTCTTCGCGAGTGAGCTTCGGAAACGCAGCCGCCCGGAGGCCTTGCTCGACCATGGCTCAGAACGGATAGAGAACGGGCTCGTGCTGGACGCTGATCCAGTGAACCGTCGTGAATTCCTCGATCGCCCACTCGCCGTTGTACCGGCCGATGCCGCTGTTCTTCTCGCCGCCGAACGGGCACGTCGCCACGTCGTTCACGGGCGAGTCGTTCACGTGCGTCATGCCGGCCCGGATGCGCAACGCAAACTGGTTTCCGCGCTCGACGTCACGTGTCACCACGGCCGCGGAGAGGCCATACGACGTGTCGTTCGCGAGCTCGAGCGCCTTCTCTTCGTTCGAGGCCTTGATGATGGGCGCGATCGGACCGAAGAGCTCCTCCTCGGCGATCGACATCCGATTCGTGACATCGACGAAGACGTGCGGCGGAAACACGAGACCCCGTGGCTCGTCTCCGAGGAGCTGGCGCGCGCCGTCCTTCAGCGCGCGACGGACGTGATCGAGGTGCGTCTCGAGCTGCGCCTGGTTCACGACGGGGCCGACGACCGTGTCGGGGTCGTTCGGGTCGCCGACCTTCAGACCTCGCACGGCCGCGACGAAGCGCTCGACGAACTCGTCGTGGACCTTCGCGTCGACGATGAGTCGATTGATCGCCATGCAGATCTGTCCCTGGTGCAGGAACTTCCCGAACACGGCGATGCGGACGGCGAGGTCGAGATCGGCGTCCTCGAGGACGACCGTCGGACTGTTTCCACCGAGCTCGAGGGCCACGCGCTTCAGCGTGTCGCCCTTCGCAGCGAGCTCGGCGACGTGCTTGCCGACCGCGGTCGAGCCCGTGAACGAGATCACGCGTGGGATCGGATTGAGCACGAACGCGTCTCCGATCGCGGAGCCACGAGCGACGATCACGTTGAGCACGCCCGGCGGGAGCCCGGCCTCTTCGTAGATCTTCGCGAGGAGAAGCCCTCCCGTGACGGGCGTGTCGGATGCTGGCTTGATCACGACCGCGTTGCCGAGCGCCATCGCTGGAGCGATCGAGCGGGAGCTCAGATGTGTCGGAAAGTTCCAAGGGCTGATCATCCCCACCACGCCCACGGGCTGCCGGTACACACGGCTCTCCTTGCCCGGAATGCTCGTCGGGACGATCGACCCCGACGCACGCGACGGAAACGTCGCGGCCTCGAGCGTCACCGCGTGGGCATACTCCCACTCCAGGTTCGCCTTGATGCGTGTGCTTCCCGACTCGTGGACGAGCCAGTCGACGATCTCCGCGCGCCGGGCCTCCATGATCTGCGCCGCGCGCCGGATGATCGACGCCCGCTCTTCGGGAAGCAGGGCGGCCCATCGTGGCTGCGCGGCGGCAGCGGCGCCGTAGGCTTCCTCGAGGTCGGCTTGGCTCGCGAGCGGAATACGGACGAGGACGTCGTTCGTGTACGGATCCCTGTCCTCGAGGACGCCTTCACCCGTCCCCTGACGCCAGAGGCCGTCGAACGACATCTTCTCGAAGCCGTCGTACCGGGACGGTTCTCGTCGCTGAGGTCGCTGGTCGTATGCCGTTGCCATGATGTTCTCCCCGCTCGATGACGAGGAGAATGGCTGCAAACGAGGTGCCCGCAGGGTCGATGAGCTCCGCGCTATCCGGCGTGAAGCTCGGTCTCTGTCACTTCGGCCCGGGCAACTGGAATACGTCCCACGCCGGCGTGTGGTTGTTCTCCGTCTCGGGCTGATTCCAGAGCGTCAGCGCGGCGTACGTCTTCACGTTGCCGCCCTCGATCACGATCGGCGCGACGTAGAGCTGCGGGCCCTTGCTCGCCGGGTTGCGCGTCGAGGAGAACACGAGGAAGTAGTAGCTCTTGCCGCCCGCGGCGCGCACCTCGGGTGCCCACTTCGGCCACGAGTTCGTGATGCCGGGGCTCTTCTTCGTCGTGAGACACGCAGGCGGATCGTTTGCCGCGAGACGCGTGGCCGTTCCGCCCGCGGTCGGAACGACGAACACCTCGGCAGCGGCGTTGTTGTAGCTCGTCGCTCCCGTGGGGACGCGGTTGAACGCGAGCACCTGATCGTCCGCCGAGAACGTCGGATAGAACTGGTTGAACGCCGGATCGCTCGCGCCCGCAACGGCCACTGCAGCGCCGCCTTTTCGATTCGCATACGGCACCGTGAAGATGCGCCCTTCCGACGCGATCACTCCCGCGCCCGTCGCATTCGTCGACACATAGGCGAGCTTCGTTCCGTCGTGCGCGAACACCACGGAGGACGCCGAGCCCATGTCGCCGCCGCGCGCGAGCACGTTCCATCCGGTGCCCTGCGCGTCCGTCTTCGCCTCGAGATCCGTCCAGACGATCTCCGTCTTCGCCGCCAGCGTGAGCATCGTGAGCACGGTGTGATCGCCGTCCTGCCAGTGTCCCTTCGAGAAGGTCGGCGCGTACTGCTGCCGCGCGAGGAGCGTCTTCGCCGGCGCCGAGAGGAACGGCGGCTCCTTCGCGAGCCCGTCCACCGAGCGGATCGTGATCGACGAAGGCGTTCCGTCCGCCGGGTTCGACGAGCCGGTGAGCCCCGCGTAGAGGCCGTCGGGCGTCGAGGTGTGGCACGCGACGCACTGCGTTTGCGCCGCGGCCGGCGTGATCACCGGCTGCACGGTCTCGTCGCCGATCTTGAAGCCCTTGAGCACCGTGCCGCCGCTCGTGGTCCAGTAGAGGACCGAGCCGGTCGCCTGCACCTGAGGAGGCGCGACCTCGAAGTCGCCCTCCGTTCCCTTGAACGGTCCCGCCGTGACCTTGCCCGCGGCATCGACCACGGCGCTGCGCACGCTGAGGTGCACCGTGCCGAAGCCCGTCGTCGTCAGGATCTGCCAGAGCGCCTTGTCGAGCGTGTAGCCGCTCTTCGTCGTGTAGATGACGAGCGGCGAGATCTGGTTCGGGACGACGAGCTTGATCTCGAAGAGGTTCTCCGCCTGCGCCGCCGAGAAGCGAAACCGCGGACGAAGCCAGTTGCTCGGGAAGAGCGTGCCGATCTCGGGCTCGTACAGGCACGGGCCGCCCGTGCTCGCGCCGCCGTCGCCGGCATCGGCGGTGACATCGGGATGCGCGAACACCTGCGGCGCGTTCGGCGAAGCGCCGTCCGCGAAGACGGGCGTCCTGAAATCGTCGTGCACGATCGGCGCGGCATCGACGGACACCGAGGCCTCGTCGCGCTCGGGCAGGACGACGTCGTCGGCGAAGCTGCTCTCCGACTCGCTCGAGCCACACGACGCGAGCGCGGCGAGACCGGCCGCGGCGGCGACGGACGTCGCGAGAACGAGCGTGCTCTTCAGCATGCGCATCCGCGAACTCTAGCAGCCTCGCATCGCCTCGCACGATCTTGGCCCGTTCGGCGGTTCGCGTGTACCGCCGAGAGATGGATCTCCACGTCGCCGCACGGCTCCTCTCGCTTTCGACGCTCCTCGTGGCCTGCGTGAGCGGATGCGGCGCCGGCGGCGCTCGCGTGGTCGCTGCTCGCACGGCGAATGTCTCCTCCGCGACGGTCGACATGAGGGCAGCGTCCCTCGATAGGCGACCCGCGGAGCGAGGCCTGCGGCCTGGAGACTACGTCGTGTATCGCTTCACCGGCAGCTTCCGGAAGACATCGGCCGCGCCGCTCGTGCTCACGGAGCGCGTGCTGGGGAGGGAAGGGGATGTCCTCACGCTCGAGCTCGTCCTCGAAGACGGGCCGAAGAAGGAGACTCTTCGCATCCGCAAGGATGCGACGCCAGGCGCCGCCGACGAGGTGCTCGAGGTGACGCGCGTCGAGGCGGACGTCACGCGCTCGGCGACCGTCGACGCCTACGAGGCGATGATGGCGAAGACCATCCTCGCGGCCGACCAGAACGAAGAGCAGCTCGGCATCGAGACCACGCGCGTCCGCGTGGGTGGGAAGTCGCTTCCCTGCAAGAAGACGAGCTACCGCGTCCGCGTGGGCACGCACGAGGCGACGATGAGCACGGTGGAGAGCGACGCGTTCCCGTGGGGCGACGTGGCGGGAGAGATCACGACGCTCGATGGGAAGGTGCTCTACCGCGTGGAGGTGGTGGACGCGGGGAACGCCGGCCGGCAGCGTGACGTGGCGGCGGTGACGGCCGCTCGATAGCTCACGCCTGATCGCGCCGGATCCGTAGATCGACCCGACCGAGCACGTGTCCCTTCTCGACCCGTTCGTGCGCCTTCGGCGCCTTCGCGAGCGGATCGACCTCGGCGATCGGTACGCGTAGCTTCGCGGCTACCGCCGCGCGCTCGAGGTCTGCCCACTCCCGGGGGCCGACCTCGGCGTCGTAGGCGATCACGCGCACGTTCGGACGCTTCTTCGGCGGAGGCTCGACGCCGTTCGGATTGGCAATCCGGCCGCCTCGACGTACGTGATCGAGGCACGACTCGAGCGCAGGGGAGCCGGCGAGCACGAGCGCGGCGTCGATTCCATCCGGCGCGATCGCCTCGAGTACGCCCGCGGGATCCGGCCGGCGCAAGTCGAAGGCGATCTCGGCGCCGAGCTCGCGCACGAGCTTCTGCGCGTCTGCGCCCGTCGCCGTGGCGAGAACGCGCGCTCCGCGCCGACGTGCGAACTGGATGGCGAGCGTTCCGACGGCGCCGGAGCCGCCGACCACGAGCACGGTGTCTCCCTTCTTCACCTCGAGGTGATCATCGATGCCCTGCAGCGCGGTGAGTCCCGTCACGGCGCCCGCACCCGCGTGCAGGACGTCCAGCACCTTCGGGATGCGCGCGACGTTGTCGCCGTTGACCGCCACGAATTCGGCGTAGAAGCCGCCCTTCGGGTTCTCGTACGCGTACGACCACACGCGGTCGCCCACGTCGACGCGACGTACGTTCGAGCCGCACGCGACGACCTCCCCCGCGCCGTCCGTGCCGAGCACGAGCGGAAACTCTTCGTTCCCCTCGGCCCACTCTCCGTCGCGGATCTTTGCGTCCCAGATTCCGACACCGGCCGAGTGAACGGCGATGAGCACCTCGTTCGCATCGATCTCCGGAACGGGAAGCGTGTGGATCCGAAGGACCGACGGCGGCCCGAATCGATCGATCGCCGCGGCCTTCATCGTTGCTGGAATTCGGGCGGCCATGGTGGAACCTCCGTGCTCGGAATGGGTGGTAGCGAAGCCGCGCGCTCGGCAAGACGGCGATAGACGTACGCCGTGGCGAACACGGTCATCGGAAGGGTGAGCAAGAGTCCGATCCCGAAGACCAGCGCGCCGGCGATGTTCATCAGGAAGAGCACGACCGCGAGCAAGAAGAGCCGGCCGCGCACGCCGCGCGTGAGCTGCGAGCTCTCGCGGAACGCGCCCATCGGATCCGGACGTCCGTCCGCGACGACGAAGCCGACGAAGCCGTAGCGCACCGCGAGATAGAGCCCGGGCACGACGAGCAAGACGAGCCCCGCCATCACGAGGAGGCCGTACATGATCGACACGGCGAGGAAGTTCACGAACATGAGCCCGCTCGGAAGGAGCTCTCGCGTGCCGATCGGTCGCCCGTCGTGAACCGCGAGCGCGAAGCGGACCCAGAGGAACGAGAGAAGCGCGTGCATCAGCTTGGAGAGCAGCGTGGACCCGAATGCGAGCGCGCCGGCGCGCGCCGTGGCCTGCTGGGCGAGGCCGTCGACGAGAAAGGTCGCGACCAGCGTCGCGAGCGCCAGCAGCGTCGCGGGTCCCACGTTGCGCTTGAAGGTCTCCCAGCCGTACCGCAGGGCTTCGGAGACCGAAAACGCTTCGCCGTTCATGCCGCGCAACGAAGCAACATCCTTACCGCACGGTCCAGGGAGCGGGCCGCGCCCATTCTCGCGCTCGGTACCTTGACGAATGCTCGCCGGTGCGTAGAGTGAACACTGTTCACATGGCGCGCACCGGCAAGACCACGACCGATCGCGAAGGCGACACGCGCGCGCGCCTCGTCGTGGCCGCGCGCGACCTCTTTCTCGAAGGCGGAGCCGCGAGCTTCTCGCTCCGCGAGGTGGCGCGGCGCGTCGGGCTGTCGGCGGCCGGCGTGTACCGGCATTTCGACGGCAAGGAGGCGCTCGTCGCCGCCGCGTGCATGCAGGGCTTCACCGTGTTCTCGAGCTACCTCGTACGGGCGCTCGACGCGCCCGATCCGCTCGCGCGGCTCCTCGCCACCGGCGATCAATACCGGCGCTTCGCGCTCGGGAACCCCCTCGATTATCGGTTCATCTTCATGAGCGCGGCCGAGGACATCCACAAGGGAGACGGGCCGGCGACGGGGCCTCCGAGCTCCACCTTTCGGTTCCTCGTCGACCGCGTGCGCGAGTGCATGGATGCACGCGTGCTCGTGAAGGCGGACGCCGAGAAGGTGGCGCTCGTCATATGGGCGCACGTCCACGGCCTCGTGTCGTTGCGGCTCTCGGGGCACCTGTCCGCGCTCGGCGACGACGAGGCGTTCGCAGCGTTCTACGGCGGCTCCGTCGAAGGGCTCCTCCGCGGCCTCGGCCGCTGACGGTTTTTTTCGATCTCGATGTGAACACCGTTCGCACGACCAGAAGGAGATGAACAGCATCATGAAGACGAACGACAAGCGCATGACGACCGCGCACGACGGCGACGTGGTGGTCTTCCTCATCGGCATGCGCGTGAACCGTTGGTGGAAGGTCTGGCAGTGGCTGCGCACGGCCATGGCGATGCCGCGGATGCTGGAGGAGCTCGCGGAACATCCAGAGCTCGGCATGCTCGGCGCCGAGAGCTGGTTCGGGCGCACGACCATGATGGTCAGCTACTGGAAGTCGACCGAGCATCTCCTCGCGTACGCGAAGCTGCGCAACGCCGAGCATCTCCCGGCATGGCGCGCGTTCAACAAGCACATCGGCACGAACGGCGACGTCGGCATCTGGCACGAGACGTTTCGCGTTCCGGCGGGAGGCTTCGAGACGGTCTACCTGAACATGCCGGCGTTCGGGCTCGGCAAGGCGGCGGGGCTTCAGGAGGCGCTGGGTCACCGCGCGGGGGCGGCGGGCCGACTCGCGGGGAAGCCGGTCCGGGAGGAAGCCGAGGCCGTGGCGGAGGCGCTCGCGGGCTGAGTCCGTCACGGAGTGTCGCGCCGGGCCGAGTCCGGGGCCACGTCGCCGGACTCATTGCGCTCGTTCCGAGCGCGCTTAACGTGCCTCCGAGCCCACCGCACATGAGCGAGAGGACGAGCAAGAGCGCGCGCGCGGATTCCATGGACGGCGACCTCGACGGTCGCGTCCGAGACGAGATGCTCGACGACTTCGACGAGGAGCTCGAGCTCGAGATGGACGACGAGCGCCTCACGCGACTGCTGGACGAGGTCACCGAGCCGACGGACGCGCAGAAGGTCGATCGCCGGCTCTATTTCCGGGAGCTGTTCCGCCTGCAGGGCGAGCTCGTGAAGCTCCAGGACTGGGTCATCGACCAGGGCCTGAAGGTGGTCGTGGTCTTCGAAGGGCGCGACGCGGCCGGCAAGGGCGGCGTCATCAAGCGGATCACGCAGCGCCTGAACCCCCGCGTCTGCCGCGTGGCGGCGCTGCCGGCGCCGAACGAACGCGAGCGGACGCAGTGGTACTTCCAGCGCTACGTGTCGCACCTGCCCGCGGCAGGTGAGATCGTCCTGTTCGATCGGAGCTGGTACAACCGCGCCGGCGTCGAGCGCGTGATGGGGTTCTGCACGGATGCGGAGGTCGAGGAGTTCTTCCGCACCGTCCCGGAGTTCGAGAAGATGCTCGTGGGATCAGGCATCGTTCTCATCAAGTACTGGTTCTCCATCACCGACGACGAGCAGCATCTGCGGTTCATGATGCGGATCCACGACCCGCTCAAGCAGTGGAAGTTGAGCCCGATGGACCTCGAGTCGCGCAGGCTGTGGGAGCAGTACACCAAGGCGAAGGAAGCGATGCTGGAGCGGACGCACACGCCCGATTCGCGCTGGTGGATCGTCGAGGCCGTCGACAAGAAGCGAGCGCGCCTCAACTGCATCCACCACTTGCTCTCGCAGATCCCTTATCGCGAGATCAGCCACGACCCGATCGTGCTCCCGAAGCGCGTGCACAACCCCGACTATCTCCGCGGCCCGATCCCGGAGGACATGTACGTGCCCGAAGTCTACTGACGTCCGCGCCGTGCTCGACCCCTGACATTTTCTGTCATGCCTGCGATCTAACCGCGCGAACACAGTTCCATTATGGAAAGCGGCAAAAGAAATCGCGATGACCGCGTTGACCGCTGTCTTTTGTTCGGAATAGAGTCGGTCGCATAAGACGATTGCCGGCACTCTCCATCGGTCCTCCGATGCGAGCTGCCAGGCCGTCTCGCCGCCTCGAGTCCACGGACTTCGGCAGAGCGAGACCGGGGGAGGGGTGAAGGTGACGAGCTGTAGGACGGCGGTCCTGGCAGCGAGTCGCCGCGGCGGACGTGTGTATTCCGCACGCGACGCCGCCAATGCAGTCTTGCTCGCAGGTGGGGAGAACACATGGACCTGAACGACGCCATCATCGAAATCGACGTGACCACGACCGACGAGAAGGTCGTGACGCGTGAGCAGCGTCGCTCGCGCCGCAAGCGCGATGTGCGTGCGCGCACGATCAGCGTGAAGCGGATGACGAAGCGCGAGCTGGAGCTCGGTCGCATGCTCTACCCGGATGTCGAGGGCGTCGAGAAGCCGACGACGCGCGAGGACTGCGGGCAGGGCGCGCGGCCGTGCCCGTTCGTCTCGTGCAAGCACCATCTCTATCTCGACGTGTCGGCGCGGACCGGCGCGATCAAGCTGAATTTCCCCGACCTCGAGGTCTGGGAGATGACCGAGAGCTGCGCGCTCGACGTCGCCGATCGCGCCGGTACGACCCTCGAAGACGTCGGCACGATCATGAACCTGACCCGCGAGCGCGTTCGCCAGGTCGAGGTGCAGGGCCTCGCGAAGCTGGAGGCGCTGCAGGACATGTATGCGCTCCGCGAATTCGTCGACGAGGGGCCCGTCGGCAAGCGCCGGTTGCCGATCCTCGCGAAGGAAGTGGCCGCGGAGGACGACGAGGACGAGAACGACGTCGACTTCGACGCCGACGAGTTCGCGTCGGTCGCGCTCGACGCGGAGTGAATCGACCTCCAGGGGAGGTGTTCTACGACCAGCTCGGCATCAGCGAACGACCGAAGGATCGATGAGCTGTAGTCCGGTATGCGGGTCGTCACGCTTGTAGAGCGGCTGCGGGAACGCCGTGACGTACAGCTCGAGGGTCGGCGACGTGACGGCGTGGATCAGATGCCCGCCCCATGCGTTGCCGTTGCTACGGCCGAGCGCGAGGTGCGCGTGAACGACAGGTGCATTGTCCTCCGCGAGAGCGATGTCTCCGGAGAGGGTGAGGACCTCCATCTGCTCGGTGAGCGACATGGCCTTGAACTCGCTGCGCTTCCTGTCGAACCAACCGACCTCGGGATCGCGCACGCCTCCGATCGCGACGAAGTGCGCGTTCACGACCTTCTGGTTGCGGGCGAAGTCCGTGAGCGCGGTCAACACCTCGTCGCCCTCCGAGAGGACGAGCACGAATGTCCTGGCGCCGTCGGCGGACGTGGACACGACGCGAAGCTTGGCGCCGGGAGCCTCGCCGTGAGGACCGACCTGGGCGGGAGTGAGCCATCGCTCGGCAGGCTCCTCTCCGCTGTCCGTCGAACGCGATCGACCACAGCCTGCCAGGAGCGCGAGGAGCGCGACCTGAGCGAGGCATCTCGAGATGTGCAGTGCTTTCATGGCATCGACCTCCGCGCCATTCCACGACGGAAGGATGCGAGGTCGGTGCCATGCGGAGCTCGTCCGCGTTATCCGCGGAGCTGTATCGTCACGCTCGTGCCGTGCTCATCACGTCCTCGCCTGCTCTCCACGAGGATCTCCCCGCCGTGCGCTGACACGATCTGACGAACGAGCGAGAGCGCGAGCCCCTCTACGTGCATCGACCCCCTCCGTCGTTCGAACAGATAGGGCAGCTTGTCGTCGGGAATCCCCGGGCCGTCGTCGTGAACCGCAATCGCGACGCCGGTCGACCCCTCATCGTGCTCGACGTGAACCAGGACGCTGCCGCCCATTTCACCAGCGCCGTCGCTTCTCCTGACGTACCGGAGTGCATTGCCGACGAGCGTTGCGACGCACCACGCGATCTTCTCGCGATCGACCGCTACCGTCGGAATGCTTCCGAGCGATACGACCCGGAGCTCGATGCGCTCACTGGCCGCTTGCGCGGCGAGCGGCACGAGGCTCGCGCGAAGCAATGCAAGGACGTCCGTCGGCTCGAGCGTGAGCGGGATCGCGCAAGCGGGAGCGTTCCGCGAGGAGGTGTTGGCCATGGAGGAGGTGTTGGTCATGATCGGTGCCCGCGAAGCTACGAGCGTGCGCTCGACTATCCAGGTCAGCCGCGCCGTCTTTACGAAGTCTTTAGAGCGAGCGACCTAACGTCGAAGCATGACTGCGACGCCCGAGACCGGTGCACCTCCGAACGATTCGACGACGATGCGTTTTTCAGCCGCTGCGAGGACGTTTCTCGTCCGGCGACAGGCGTCCGCCTGGCAAGTCGCGGACGACCGTGGAAATGCCGGAGGCATTTTCACGACGCTCGGTGCTGCGCTCAAGTTCGCTCGTTGGGAGTCCGCGCACGTGGCCTCCTCGCGCGTCGTCATCGTCGGGTGACGAGGAACGGCGCTTGCCAGGCGCTTGCCGCCCACGATGGTGTCCGTCCTATGTGAGGCGTCTCGCCCGATTGCGGGAGAACCTTCGCCATGCCACACCGCTTCGATGAAGCTGCGCCTTCGCGACAACTCACTTCGTCTTCGGTTGAGCCGGAGCGAGGTGAATGCCATTGCCGATCAGCAAGTCGTGGAGGCAGCCGTCGACTTCGGTGGCGGGCGACGCCTCGTCTACCGCCTCGAGACCTCGAACGACGCCGACGCAATGACAGCCATCTTCGATAGCTCGCGTGAGGGCGGGACCATCGCCGTTCGGCTTCCCGTCGCGCTCGCGCGCACGTGGGCGGCGAGCGAGGCTGTCGCGCTGCGCGGCGATGGACCCTCGAGCATCCTCGTCGAAAAGGACTTCGCGTGCCTCTCACCCGCCGGCCGCGGGGAGGACGAGAGCGACATGTTCCCCCATCCCGAGGCGGCGGGATCCGGGAAGACGCGCTGCTCCGCGTCGAGCGTTCTGCATCAGACGATGCGGTCCGCGCCTGCGTAGATGGATAACGTATTTCCTCGCACGAAGCCGACGAGCACGAGCCCGCCCTTCTCCGCGAGCGTGACGGCGAGTGAAGACGGAGCGGAGACCGACGCCAGCGCAGAGATCCCCGCGCTCATCGCCTTCTGCACGATCTCGAAGCTGGTGCGACCGCTGACGACGAGGAGGTGAGCATGGAGCGGCAGCCGATCCGCGAGAGCGCACGCTCCGACGACCTTGTCGACGGCGTTGTGGCGTCCGACGTCCTCGAAGGTGCACACGGTCTCCCCCGAGAACGAGACGAGCGACGCCGCGTGGCACCCGCCGGTGAGGGCGAAGACGGGTTGGCGTGCACGGAGGCTCGCAACGGCGTCGGCGATGATCGATCGACGCACGACCGACGTGTCGCGCGTCCTTCCGATGCGGCCGAGGAGGTCACCGATCGTCGTGCGCCCGCAGACTCCACACGCGCTCGACGCGATCGTTCCACGTCGGACGAGCTCGCCCGTCTGCGGATCGACGGGCAGCTTCACTCCGGGAGCCAGCGTGATCGCGAGCGTGTTCTCCCGGCCTTCGTCACCCGTTCGTCCACACGGCGTGATGCGCGCGAGGTCTGCGCGCGACGTTATGATGCCTTCGGCGAGGAGGAAGCCGACGGCAAGCTCGCGATCGTTGCCGGGCGTGCGCATCGTGATCGCCAGCGTCTCGTCCTCGAGCAACAAGGCGAGCGGCTCCTCGACGACCACGTGATCGCTGGCCGCAGGCTCGCGATCGTTGCCTGTCGCACGAACGACGGAGATCGATGTGGTCGCCGACACGATAGGGTCTTCGTAAGCTCGCTCGTGAGCATTCGCCAATGAATGCGGACCTCCTTGCGGGCATCTTCGTCGGAGGCAGGGGCGAGCGCTTCGGCGGCGTCGCCAAGGGGCTGCTTCGCGTACCGTCGGGCGCGACGCTCGTCGAGCGCTGGTGCGCGATCTTCGACGCGCTCGGGATCGCGTACGTGCTCGTCGGAGAGCACCCGGCGTATGCCGAGCTCGGCATCGAGACGATCGCCGACGCGCAGGTGGATGGGCGGCGAGACCTGGGGCCGCTCGGCGGCGTGCTCTCGCTTCTCGAGCACGCACGCGCCTGCCGCACCTACGCGCTCGCGGTGGCGTGCGACATGCCGTTCGTGCCCGACGCGCTCGTACGCAGGCTCGTCGAGGCTCCTCCGGCCGCGCTGGTCGCTCCGCGAAGACGAGGTCGCTGGGAGCCGTTCTTTGCCAGGTACGAGGCGGCGACGGTGCTGCCGATCGCGCGCGCGCTCGCCAAAGGGCGCCGCGGTGCGCTTCAAGCGTTGTTCGACGCGGCCTCCGCCAGCGCTCTCGTGCTCGACGTCGCCGAGGACGAATGGCTCGATGACTGGGATCGGCCCGAGGACATGGCCCTGCGCCACGTGTAATGGAAGACGCTACGGGGGCGTCGACGTGTCGCGTCTTCGCGCGCGCGCTTCGTCGGCGTAGAGGCGAAGCGTCGCGACGGCGATGGCCATGAGCACCGGGCCGATGATGAGCCCCTTCAGGCCGAGCAGCTCGGCGCCGCCGAAGAGCGCGGTGAACGTGAGCAGCGCCGGCAGGGCGCTCCCGTGACCGACGAGGCGAGGGCGGATGACGTAGTCCGGTATCCCGGTCACCACCAACGGGCCCCAGGCGAGAAGGAGCACGCCCCGGCCGACGTGCCCGAGCAGGACGAGCGCGAGGCCGGCAGGTACCCACACGATCAGGGTGCCCAGGCCAGGCACGAGGGAAGCGATCGCCGTCAGCGCGCCGAAGAACACGGGTCGCGGGAGCCCTGCCATCCAGTAGCCGATCGTCGCGAGCGTGCCCTGCAGGACACCGATCACGAGGGTGCTCAACAGTGTCGTCCGCCCGACCCGGCGGAACTCCTCGAACAGCTTGCGCGTGTACTCCGGTCGGAGCGGCAGCGTCGCCTGCGCTGTCGCGGAGATGAGCGGCCAGCGCCGAAGCATGAAATACATGGTCAGCATCACGAAGAAGAGCGCGAGGACCGTGCTCGCCGTCGTGGACGCGATCGATGCTGCGACGCCGGCGGCGCGCGTGGTCGCTGCCTCGACGAATGTACGGGCCCTCGCTGCGAGGTCCTCGGCCGAGATCCCGATGTGGCTAGTCACGTCGCTGACCGCGTCGGCGACCCGTCGCGCGCCGCCTTCCGAGCCGAGCGACTCGATCACCCGCCGGCCGAGGATCGTGCCGTCGTAGACGAGGAACCATGCGAGCCCGCCCAAGGTGACGGCCACCGTGAGCGTCGAGCCGAGCACCGTCGCGAGCGCCGCCACCGCAGGAGGCCAGCGGCGGACCGCCCGTTCGTAGATCGGCTGGAAGGTGAACGCCATCAGAGCGCCGAGGAGCATGCCCATGGCCACCGGGCTCATGAGCCACACGATGATCGCGACGGCCGCGATCGCGGCCCAGCCGAGCGCGCGCTGCTCCTCGCGAGTGACCTCCGCGTCGTTGCCGGACTCCGGCTGCATGCCCGTGAGCTCCTCCGGCCGCCCGATGGCGGAACCGTCGCTTGCGGTGCACGCGACGTGCCCGGGGATGAGCGCTCCAGAGCTCGCGTGCATGCACGCTGGCATGGTGATGGCATCGCGTCTTTGCATGGCCATTCAAACCCCCATGACAGGCAAACGAGACCTCTACGACCTCGACCAAGTTCGCCGCGAAGCCCGGCAATCCATGGATAAGGGCGCGGTCACTGCGGACTACCCGCTCGACCTGCCGCGCACCTACGAGCTCATGAACCAGGCTCTCGCGAGCGAGATCCTCTGCGTGCTCCGCTATCGACACCACCAGATCATCGCGAAGGGGATCGACTATCCGCAGGTCGCTGCCCAGTTCGAGGAGCACGCCAAAGACGAAGAGGGGCACATGCTGGCGATCGCCGAACGCATCGACCAGCTCGGCGGGGATCCGGACTTCAATCCGACGACCGTCACGCAGCGAGCTTCGACCGAATACGGGAGCGGGACCGTACTCACGGATCTGATCAAGGACGACCTCGTCGCAGAGCGGGTGGTCATCGAGATCTACCGCCGTATCGTCCACTGGTTCGGCAACGGCGATCCGACGACCCGCCGGCTGTTCGAACGGATCCTCCAGGACGAGGAGGACCACGCGAACGATCTCTCCGATCTCCTCGCCACGGTCGACGCTCGGTCCCAGCACGTGTGACGTGACGGCGCGCATCCATGGGCTTGCGCGATCTCCTGTTCGGCCGCGAGCTGCGTTCGAGCGAGGACGCACGGCAACGCATCGGAACGCTCACGGGAGTGTCCCTGCTCGGCCTCGACGCTCTCTCGTCTGCTGCGTACGGGCCGGAGGTGGCGCTCGTCGTCATGATCCCGCTCGGGCGGGAGAGCGTGCGCGTGCTCGTGCCGCTTCTCGTCTGCATCGTCGCAATCCTGCTCGTGGTGTTCGTGTCCTACCGACAGACGATCCACGCGTACCCCAACGGCGGCGGTTCGTACGTCGTCGCGAAGCAGAACTTGGGCGCGCGCTGGGGGCTGTTCGCGGCGGCCGCGCTCGGTCTGGATTACGTGCTCAACGTGGCGGTCGGGATCTCGGCCGGGATCGCGGCGCTCGTTTCGGCGGTCCCGGCGCTGCATCCACACATGATCGAGCTGTGCATCGCGACGCTCCTCGTGCTCACCGCCATCAACCTGCGCGGCGTGCGCGCGAGCGGAACGGCGTGGCGGATCCCCACCTGGACGTTCGTGGCGTGTCTGGGTTTCGTGTTGCTCGCCGGTGTGTACCGAGCGCTGCTGGCGGGCGGGCGGCCGAGCCCGATGATCGCGCCGGCGCCGCTGCCGCCGGCGATCGCGCCGCTGACGTCGTGGATCGTGTTGCGCGCGTTCGCGAGCGGGTGTGCCGCGATGACGGGGGTCGAGGCCGTGTCGAACGGTGTGCCGCTGTTCCATCGCCCCGCCGAGGCGAGTCGCGCGCTCTCGGTCATCATCGCCATCCTGGCTGTCCTGCTGCTCGGCGTGGGGTTTTTGTGCCGTGCCTACGTCATCGGAGCCATGGACCAGAGCCTGCCTGGATACCAGAGCGTCCTCTCGCAGCTCGTGGCGGCAGTGGTTGGTCACGGATGGTTCTATGGCCTGACGATGGGCGCGATCTTCGCGGTCCTCACGTTGTCGGCGAACACGAGCTTCGCGGACTTTCCGCGCGTGTGTCATTTTCTCGCGGCCGACGAGTTCTTGCCGCCGAGCTTCCGGCATCGCGGCAGGCGCCTCGTCTATACGCAAGGCATCGTGCTCCTCGCCGTGATCGCAGGCGTTCTGCTGGTCGCCTTTCAGGGGCTGACGGATCGTCTCGTCCAGCTCTTCGCGATCGGCGCCTTCATCGCCTTCACGCTGTCTCAGTCTGGGATGGTGCAGCACTGGCGCGTCCGTCGCGACGAGCCGCGTGCGCGCATGAAGATGACCCTGAACGCGACCGGCGCGGTGCTCACCGGCACGACCGCGGTCGTGCTGTTCGTTTCGAAGTTCCGCGAAGGTGCCTGGCTGACGCTGATCTTGATCCCGGCCCTCGTCGTTCTCCTCCAGAGAATGCGCGCTCGCCACGTCGCACTGGAGGTTGCCGCGCAAGCGTGCGTGCCGATCGAGATCGGCGATGTCGCGCCGCCGCTCGTGGTCGTCCCGATGCTGGGTTGGAACCGCCCGATCGAGAACGCTCTCCGCTTCGCGATTCAGGCGTCCGGCGACGTCCGCGCGGTGCGCGTCGTCACCGAAGACGCTCCGCTCGACGAATTGTCGGCGAGGTGGGAGACGCTCGTGGCACGGCCGGCACGCGCTGCCGGCAGGGCGAGCCCGACGCTCGACATCCTGCGATCGGACTACCGCGAAGTCGTCGATCCGATCGTGCAGTACGTGCACGGCGTCGCGAGGGCGAACCCTGGGCGCGTCGTCGAAGTCGTCGTTCCAGAGCTGTTCGAGCGCCACTGGTACGACTTCTTCGTGCGCAATCGGTATCCGGAGCTGCTGCGCACCATGTTGCTGCTCGATGGGGATCCGCGGGTGGTCGTCGTCAGCGCCCCTTGGTATCTGACGAAGTGACGCTCGTGCCTGCACGGTTGGCGCCGTGCTGATATCGTCAACGTGATGCGACACCGGGATTCGATGCTGTTCTGATTGGAAGTGAGCGCGTCCCCGAAGCTACATCAGCGGATCCGCAACGTGTCGTAGCGTGCGCGCACTTCGGGCCACGCGCCGCTCGTGGCATCCGTCATCGCGCCGAGCGCGACGAGGAGCTTCGTGGGGCGCGACGAGCCGATGGTATCCATTCCGAAGCTCGATGAGGACGTGATGCCATGCGCCGTCCGGCGGAAAAAGCCTGGGGACGTCGAGCCTCGGACTGCCGGCGCCGGTGAACCTGGTCACGTCGAACGTGATGCTCGTCATCCCGATGTCGAGCGCGGCGAAATGGGATCCATCGTCGACGGTCAACACATGGCCGTAGACGCCGGACGCGGGCGATAGACGCGCCTCCTCGTAGGCCACCTGGAGATCGAGCTCGATGGCGAGCGTCGACGCTCCGGTGACATCGATTGCCTTCGTGACGGTTTGTCGTCGGATGCCGTCACCGGAGTGGGCAGCGACCGTCGAGAGGAGCGAGCTCGGCTTCGACCGCGCGTCGCTCGAATCGAGTCGGAGCACGCCGTCTCCCGTCATCGTCGTTCGGTCCGAGCCTGTCGCCACGGCTTCTCGATCGTCGAAGTCGTCGCAGACCGCGAGCCCGACGCCCGGGCAGGCGCTCGGTCGGGTCGTTCCGTCGTTGGGCCCGCTCGACCCCACGAGCCCGCTCGTGTCGAGCCAGCAGCACAACTATGGCGGTCCCGACGATTCCAACGGATATTCCGATTACATCGGCATCGCGGGGTGCGGGCGCCGAGCGACGTACTTCAACCAGACGGGGAATCTGGACGGGACGAATTGCGAGTGGTCCCTCGACGCCCAGAGCAGCTCCGTCCCGAAGTGAGCGAGTCGCGCGGTCGAGCCCGCGCGCGACGATTGGGCTCTCCCTACGCCTCAGGCCAGAGCGCCATTCATTCTCGCGCAGCTCGCGCCGAAGGAAGAAGGAGGCATTCCGCGCCAGCGTCTACGCATCGGCGTGCCGTTGGTTAGCTTCTCCCTTGCACCGCGAGTCGCGGTCGAAAGGAGAGCAGCCTGGGGACCACGTGCGGAAGGAGCATCGTTTCAACCTGAAATTTCGTGGAGAAGTCGCAATGAACACCGTTGTCCTGATTACGGGCGCGCTTGCAGGAATTGGTCGCGCCACGGCCCTCACCTACGCTCGCGACAAAGCGCGCGTCGTCGTCTCTGGACGCAATCAAGCAAAGGGGGACGAGCTCGTGCGCGAGCTTCGCGCTCTTGGGGCGGAAGCCGAGTACTTCGGCGCTGACGTGCGCGTGGAGGATGAAGTTCGGGAGCTCGTCGACAAGACCATTGCCCGCTTCGGCCGCCTGGACGTGGCGGTCAACAACGCCGGCACGGAAGGAAGGCCGGGCCCGGTCGTCGAGCAGGACGCAACGAGCTACCACAACACCTTCGACACGAACGTGCTCGGCGTTCTGCTCTCGATGAAGCACGAGATCCGGGTCATGACTCCGCAGCGCAAGGGGAGCATCGTCAACATGTCATCGGCGTACGGAAAGCTCGGCGGTGCATACGCGTCCGTCTATGTCGCCAGCAAGCACGCGGTCGAGGGAATGACGAAGTCCGCGGCGATCGAGCTCGCCGGTACGGGAGTTCGGGTCAACGCCGTTGCACCGGGTCCCATCGAAACGGGATTGCTGAAGAGGTTTACGGGCGACAAGGAGGCGAGAGCGGACCTGGTCAATACCGTTCCCCTGAAGCGCGTCGGTACACCGCAGGAGATCGCGGAAGTGATCAAGTTCGTCGGCTCTGATCAGGCGTCGTATATCGTCGGCGCATCCATCCCCGCCGACGGCGGTCAGACGGCCGGCTGACCCGAGGAACGAGACCATGACCAAGAAGGCAATCGAGATTCCGGGACCGGATCATCCCATCACTGTCGAACGCAATCCCTCGCGGGTGGTCGTGACGCTGGGCGGCAAGGTCATCGCCGACACGGCCGATGCCCTGACGCTGCGTGAGGCGAGCTATCCGCCCGTGCACTATATCCCCCGCAAGGACGTCGACATGGCGGCGCTCACGCGCAGCCAGCATTCGACGCACTGCCCCTACAAGGGGGACGCTTCGTATTACAGCATTCCCGCGGGCGGCGAGCGTTCGGTCAATGCGATCTGGACGTATGAGGACCCCCACGAGGCCGTGGCTGCCATCAAGGATCACGTCGCCTTCTACCCTGACCGCGTCGATTCGATCGACGAACGCGCAAGCTGATTCGCCTCGCAACGCTCGCTCGGCTTCATGCTGAAGCTGGTCGCAAGTTCGAGGCCGGGTCAGCGGCGGGCGCTTGCGCAAACGAGCAGGAGCTCGCGATCAGCTGAAGGACATCGCATCGAGAACGTTTCTTGCGACCAGCGCGCCGAGTACGTCAGCGATGCAGTCGCGGCCGACGGAGCAGCACGAGCTGGAGCGCGGCGAGCGCCTCTACCCGACGAGACCAACAACGAAGAGGAAATCATGGCACGCGCAATCGAAGAGCGCCCGATCAAGATCGCGGCGGGACCGGTGACACTCGACGGAGACGTGAGCGTGCCCGACGGGGCGCGCGCCATCGTGTTGTTCGCGCACGGAAGCGGGAGCAGCAGGATGAGCCCGCGCAATCGCTACGTCGCACGCGTCCTCAACAAGGCGAGGCTGGCGACGCTGCTCCTCGACCTGCTCACCCCCGAGGAAGAGGTCTACGACGAGCAGACCGTACGTCTGCGCTTCGACATCGGCTTCCTCGCGCGGCGACTCGTGATCGTCACGGATTGGCTCACGCAGGATCCGCACCTTCGCCACCTCCGGTTGGGCTACTTCGGCGCGAGCACCGGCGCCGGCGCCGCGCTGGTCGCGGCGGCCGAGCGTCCGGAGGTGGTGGGCGCAATCGTCTCGCGCGGCGGTCGTCCCGACCTGGCCGGGCCAGCGCTGCGCCTCGTCCGCGCGCCCACCTTGCTCATCGTCGGCGGGAACGACCTGGAGGTCATCGAGCTGAATCGCGCGGCGCTCGCGGAGCTGCGCTCCGCGAAGCAGCTCGTGATCGTCCCAGGTGCGACGCACCTTTTCGAAGAGCCCGGCGCGCTCGAAGCGGTGGCGCAGCTCGCGCGCGAATGGTTGGATCGACACCTCGCGCGCGCCACGACCGATGTCGCGGGCCGAGCGCAGCCGCATCACTGAGCTCCGGCCGGTGTCTTCGACGCGGAGCTCTTCGGCTCCCAGGCGCATCAGTCGACGCGGATGACGATCTTGCCGAAGTGGGAGGCGGCTTCCATCTTCGCCAGCGCTTCGGTCGCGCGGTCGAGCGGGAAGACCTCGTCGATCACCGGCACGAGCCGGAGCGCTTCGAGCGATCGGTTCAGGCTCTCGAACATCGGAACCGAGCCGACCACGAGCCCCTCGAGACGGATGCTCTTGAGGAGCACGGGGAGGGGATTGACCTCGATGTTCGCCCCCGTGAGGAAGCCGATGAGGCTCACCACGCCGCCGGTCTTCACGGCCTCGAACGACCTCGGCATCGTGCCGGCGCCGCCCACCTCGACGACGTGGTCGGCGCCCTCGCCGCCCGTCAAGCGCAGGACCTCCTTCTGCCAATCCGGCGTCGTGCGGTAGTTGATGACGTCCGCGACGCCGAGCTCGCGGAGGCGCGCGATCTTCGCGTCGCTCGACGAGGTGGCGATGACGCGAAGGCCGGCCGCGAGCGCGAGCTGCGCCGCGAAGATCGACACGCCGCCGGTCCCCAGGACGACGACCGTCGCTCCCGGGCTCCAGCGCGGCGTTGGCTCCATGAGCAGGTCCCATGCGGTGACCGCGGCGCAAGGGAGCGTTGACGCCTGCTCGTACGAGAGATGCGAGGGAATGCGCACGAGCGCGGTCTCGGGCAGCACCGCGTACTGCGCGAGCATTCCCTCGGTCGAGACGGTGCCGCCCGAGTGCTGGAAGTACTCCGCACGCAT
>JAQBQJ010000028.1 GCA_028287065.1 Labilithrix sp.
CGGATGCCTGCCCGCTCCTCGACGAGCTGAAGACGCCGCCGCGGAAGAATGCCGAAGCGGAGCAGCTCGGCTTCGAGGCGGCCGGGACGCTCACCGCGCCGGCCGACGTCTACGCGCGTATCGACGACGACCTCACGCGGATCCGCGCGCTCCGCCCGACGTTGGCGAACATCCATGCGCGGCCTACGTGGCCCTCCACGCGCCTCGAGCTGCACTTCGACAAGGTCGGGATCGCCGCCATCGACGACGGGACGTACGCGGCGTGGGACTGCTTGAACACCCGATACGGGCTGAGCGATCGGCGCGTCGAGTCGAGCTACGGCGTCGACTTGGTCATCCTCCAGTTCGGTGCTCGGTCGCTCAACATGAGCATTGTCGAGAATGCCTACGCATCACTGCCCAATCAAAACGGCAAGCCGCATGGCGATGGTCTCATCGGTGATGACAGCGACGTCTGCGCGTCGATCGCCGGCCAGACGTACTCGTACGTCTTCAAGAAGGGCGAGGGCGACTGCCCCGCCGGGTGCACCGAGATCACCTACTCGGGATTCACGACCGAGCCGGACGGCACTGTGGCCGTCCTCGGCACGCACGGCCCCGCCGGAGGACCGCTCCCCGCGTGGCTAGCGAACCTGTCCGCATGCAGGAAGTGGTTCGGGTTCATGTAGCTGCCGCGCCGCCCTTGCCGACGTACGCCGCCAGCGCCTCGTCCACCTCCGCGGCATGCATCACGCAGAAGTTCTCGTTCGCCAGATCGCCTCGTGACACGCGATGCACGCCCGCGACATAGCCCGCGGTGAATGCGCGTGAGACCGAGCGGCCGAGGAGCATGCAGACCTTGCACTGCGCTGTCGGGACGATGATGCGGCGGCTCATGGAGCTGTCGCGCGCGAGGATACGACGAGCACGCATCGCGGTTCATTACCCCCAGGGGTAAGTCGCGCGCCGTCTTTGCCCTCCCCCGCTTTCCCCGGCCGCCTCGCCGGACTACCGTGCTCACACCTTGGCCTCCGGTCCTGGCGAGCCCGTGCACGACCCGCGCGAACACACCGCGCACGGCAGGCTCATGGGTTACGCCGCGGGAGGCGCCGTCATCGCGAGCGCGACCGTGATCGGCAACGTGATGTTCGGGCGGGCCCACCTCGAGGACATCGTCATCGTCTACGTGCTCGGGATCGTGCTCGTCGCGATGCGCTGGAGCCTCGGCGCGGCCGTCGGAACCGCCGTCGCGTCGGTCCTCGCATGCGATTGGTTCTTCGTTCCGCCGTACCACACGTTCGCGATCGCCGACCCGAAGCACATCGTGACGCTCGTCATCGTCGGGCTCATCGCGGTCGTCGTGAATCGGCTCACGGAGCGCGTCCGCGATCAGGCCGCGAACGCGCACGAAGCCCAGCGACGCGCCGAGGCCGAGCAGCTCCGGAGCTCGCTCCTTTCCTCCGTCTCGCACGACCTCCGCACCCCGCTCGCCGTCATCACCGGCACCGCGACCACGCTCCTCGATCCACGTCTCGATCCCGCGAGCCGGACCGAGCTGGTCGAGGCGATCGTCCAGGAGGCCGATCGCCTCGAGCGGCTCGTACGCAACCTGCTCGACGTCACGCGGGTCGAGGCCGGCGCGCTCCGCGTGCACAAGGAGTGGCAGCCCATCGAGGAGGTCGTGGGGACGGCGCTCGCGAGCGTCGAGCGCGTCCTCGGCGAGCGGCCGATCAAGACGAACCTCCCCGCCGAGCTGCTCGCTCCGTTCGACGCGCTGCTCGTGCAGCAGGTCCTCGTGAACCTGCTCGAGAATGCTGCAAAGTACACGGGGCCGGCGAGCCCGATCGAGATCGTCGCGACGCGCACGAAAGACGAGGTCGAGATCGTCGTGGCCGATCGCGGTCCCGGCGTCCCGCGCGGCGACGAGATGCGCATCTTCGAGAAGTTCTATCGGGCCGAGAAGGGCAAGGGCGGCGGCGCCGGGCTCGGTCTCACGATCTGCAAGGCGGTCGTCGTCGCGCACGGCGGACGGATGTGGGCGGACAACGGGGCCGAAGGCGGCGCCACCTTCCACTTCACGCTGCCGCTCGACGGCGAGCCGCCCGTCATGGAAGCGGAAGCCAAGCCATGACCGAGCTGCACGCCAAGGTGCTCGTCATCGAAGACGAGCCGCAGATGCAGAAGTTCCTTCGCGCGTGTCTGAGCGCCGAGGGCTACCGCGTCGTCGAGGCGCTGACCGGCAAGGAAGGCCTCGACCTCGCACGCACGCACAATCCCGATCTCGTGCTGCTCGACCTGGGTCTCCCCGACATCGACGGCACCGAGGTCACGAAGAGCCTCCGCGAGTGGATGACCAAGCCGATCATCGTGATCAGCGCGCGCGGTCAGGAAGACGACAAGATCAGGACGCTCGACCTCGGCGCCGACGACTACCTGACGAAGCCGTTCAACGCAGGCGAGCTGATGGCGCGCATCCGCGCGGCGCTACGGCGCACGTCGCGCGCCGGACAGGATCAGCCCGATCCGATCCTCATGGTGGGCGACCTCCTCATCGATCTCGAGAACCGACGCGTGATGCGCGACGGCGAAGAGGTCCACCTCACGCCCAACGAGTACAAGCTGTTCGCGTACCTGATGAAGAACGCCGGCAAGGCGCTCACGCATCGCCAGCTCCTGAAGGAGGTCTGGGGTCCCGCGCACGCGACGCAGACCCAGTATCTCCGCGTGTACATGGTGCAGCTCCGTCACAAGCTCGAACGGGACGCGACGCGCCCGCGGTACCTCGTGACCGAGCCGGGCGTCGGCTACCGACTCAAAGGTTAGAGCGCGAGAGCGCGCGTCTTTACGACATCTTGATCCGCAGCGCGGTATCCGGATCCGATGCCGCTCGACGCGTATCGATCCGCGGAGCCGCCGAAGGCGACCCCGGACGACGCCTCCGCCGACGCGACGAGCTCGAGGGACGATATCGTCGTGCTCGGCGTCGCTTTCTTCCTGGGCGCCGTCATCGTGGTGGCTGGCCTCATCGGCGAGGAAGCGACGACCACCCCGACCGCCATCGGCCTGATCATCATGGCTTTTTCCGCGTCGAGCTTCGTCTGCGACGTCTGGAGAGCGCGGCCGCCGCACGTTAAGAAACCATAAAGATGGCGCTCCCGGGCGGGCTCGCGACCGCGCGTCGCAGGGCGCCGCGGTAGGGTGAGGCCGTCGCGACGTGCTCGCGAGCCGATGGCATCGACTGTCACGAAAACCAGCCCCTCGTCGCATCCACCAGCAGCGGAGGCGGCCGCCCATCACGGACGCAGGCGAGCGCTCGTCATCGGCGCGATCGGCGTCGTCTTCGGCGACATCGGCACGAGCCCGCTCTACGCGCTGAAGGAGTGCTTCAGCCCCGAGAACCCGCATCATGTCGCGGCGACGCACGGCAACGTGCTCGGGATCCTCTCGCTCGTGTTCTGGGCGCTCACGATGGTCATCGTCGTGAAGTACCTGACGTTCATCATGCGGGCGGACAACGTCGGCGCGGGCGGCATCCTGGCGCTCCTCGCGCTCGTTCCGCAGAAGGCGGTCGCGAAGCCTGGCGCGCTCCTCATGCTCGCGCTCTTCGGAACGGCGCTGCTCTACGGCGACGGCGTGATCACGCCCGCGATCTCGGTGCTCAGCGCGATCGAGGGTCTCGAGGTCGCGACATCCGCCGCGAAGCCCGTGGTGCTGCCGCTCACGGTGGCCGTGCTCGTCGCGCTCTTCCTCGTCCAGAAGTGGGGAACCGGCGGCATCGGCAAGGTCTTCGGTCCGGTGACGCTGCTGTGGTTCGCGATCATCGCGCTGCTCGGCGCTCGCCAGCTCGTACACAGCCCCGAGGTGCTCTTCGCGATCGACCCGCGTCATGCGGTGAGGTTCTTCGTGGAGAACCGGCTCCACGGCTTCCTCGTGCTCGGCTCGGTCTTCCTCGTGGTCACCGGAGGCGAAGCGCTCTACGCCGACATGGGTCACTTTGGTCGTGGACCGATCCGCATCGGCTGGTACACGGTCGTCTTTCCTGCGCTCTTGCTCAACTACTTCGGACAGGGCGCGATGCTGCTCCGCAACCCGGCGGCAGCGGCGAATCCGTTCTACGGCCTCGTGCCGGAGTGGGCGCTCTACCCCGTCGTCGCGATCGCGACTGCGGCGACGGTCGTCGCCTCGCAGGCCCTCATCTCGGGCGCGTTCTCGCTCACGCAGCAGGCCGTGCAGCTCGGCTACTTCCCGCGCGTGACCATCGTGCACACGTCGAAGTCGACCGAAGGTCAGATCTTCATCCCCGAGATCAACACCGCCCTGCTCCTCGCGTGCATCGCGTGCGTGCTGCACTTCAAGTCTTCGACCGCGCTCGCGGCCGCGTACGGCATCGCGGTCACCGGCACGATGGGCATCACGACCATCGTTTATTACGTCGTCGTCACGCGCGCGTGGGGCTGGCCGCGGTGGAAGGCGGGCGCGCTCGCCGGCTTGTTCCTCGTATTCGACACGGCGTTCTTCGCGGCGAACGCCGCGAAGTTCGTCGACGGCGGCTGGTTCCCGATCATGGTCGCAGGCGCGATCTTCGCCGTGATGACCACGTGGAAGCGCGGCCGGCGCGAGCTCGCCGAGAAGTTCCGCTCGACGATGCTGCCGCTCGACACCTTCCTCGCCGATCTCGCGGTCACGAAGCCGCTGCGCGTTCGCGGGACCGCGGTGTTCATGGCCTCGAGCGCGGTCGGAACGCCGCCCGCGCTCCTTCATCACTTCAAGCACAACCAGGCTCTCCACGAGCGGCTCGTCCTGCTCACGGTCGAGAGCGTGCCCATCCCCGAAGTCGCGCCCGGCGATCGACTCACCGTCGTCGACAAGGGCAACGGCGTCACCCACGTCACCGCGCGCTACGGCTTCATGGAGCAGCCGAACATCCCGAAGACGCTCGCCGCGTGTCCGAGCTTGACGCTCGAGCCGATGCGAACGAGCTACTACCTCGGACGCGAGACGCTCCTCACGACCGGCACGTCGAAGATGGCGCGCTGGCGGAAGTGGCTCTTCGCCTTCATCTCCCGGAACGCGCGTCCTGCGACGGCGTACTTCGGGCTCCCCGCGAACCGCGTGGTCGAGCTCGGCATGCAGATCGATCTCTGAGCGGCTCTCTCGGGAGCGACCCCATGTCGCTCCCGCCTACGGGGCACACGTGTTAACCCGCACGGGTGGCCGGCGGCGATCATGATCTCCTGAAGTCGCTCGCCGTGGTGCTCGGCGTCGCAGCGCTCACGACCATCGTCGCGCGCCGTCTGCATCAGCCCGTCGTCCTCGGCTATCTCGTGGCTGGACTGTTGATCGGCCCGCACGTCCCGATCCCGCTCGTCGCCGATCCGGAGACCGTCCACACGCTCTCCGAGCTCGGCGTCGTGCTGCTCATGTTCTCGATCGGCCTGGAATTCAGCCTCCGGAAGCTGTTCCGTGTCGGTGCTTCGGTCGCCGTCACGGCGGTCGTCGAATGCAGCCTCTTGCTCTGGCTCGGCTTCCTGGCCGGCCGCGTCTTCGGCTGGACGACGCGAGAGAGCATCTTCACCGGCGCCGTGATCGCGATCTCGAGCACCACCATCGTCGCGAAGGCGTTCGAGGAGCAGAAGATCGCCCGCAGGCTGCGCGAGCTGGTCTTCGGCGTCCTCGTCGTCGAGGACCTGATCGCGGTCTTGTTGATGGCCACGCTCACCGCGCTCGCGACAGGACGCGGCCTGTCGCCGATGTCCCTCGCGAGGACCACGGCGCGGCTCGGCGTGTTCCTCGTCGCGCTCGTGGTCGTCGGGCTCTTGCTCGTGCCTCGCGCCATGCGGCGCATCACGGCGCTGGGACGTCCGGAGGCGACGATCGTCGCGAGCGTGGGCCTCTGCTTCGCGACCGCGCTGCTCGCGCGCGAGCTCGGTTACTCCGTCGCGCTCGGCGCATTCATCGCCGGCTCGCTCGTCGGCGAATCCGGAGAGGAGAAGTCGATCGCGCTGCTCGTCCAGCCCGTGCGCGACGTCTTCGCCGCCGTGTTCTTCGTTTCCGTCGGCATGACCATGAATCCCGTGCTCATGGCACGTCACTGGGTCGCGATCGTCGTCCTGACCTTCGTCGTGATCACCGGCAAGATCATCGGCGTCACGCTCGGTGCGTTCCTGAGCGGGCACGGGACGCGGACGTCGCTCCAGGCGGGCATGAGCCTCGCGCAGATCGGCGAGTTCTCGTTCATCATCGCCGGCCTCGGGCTGACGCTGCACGCGACCGGGGACTTCCTGTTCCCCGTCGCCGTCGCGGTCTCCGCGTTGACCGCGCTCCTGACGCCGTGGCTCATCCGCGCTTCGGCGCCGGTCGCACGAATGATCGATCGCGCTCTGCCTGCGCCGCTCCAGACGTTCGTCGCGCTCTATGCGAGCTGGCTCGAGCGGCTCCGCAGCAGCGGGGCGAAGTCGCCGTCGGCACGTGTGGTCCGGCGCTTCGTGCGTATGTTGATCATCGACGCGAGCGTGGTCGCCGCGATCATCGTCGCGAGCGCACTCGGAGCGGACTCGATCAGCGCGTATCTCGTCGCAAATGGAGTACTGACGACCGATGTGGCGCGCGCCTTCGTCCTCGCCTTGGCCGCGGCGCTCGCCGTTCCCTTCTGCATCGGGATCGCGAGGGTCGGACGCAGGCTCGCGACGACGCTCGCGGGCATGGCGCTGCCCACCACCGACGCAGGCAGCGAGTCGCTCGATCTCGCGGCAGCTCCGAGGCGCACGCTGGTGGTGACGTTGCAGCTCGGCATCATCCTCCTCGTGGGCGCGCCGCTGATGGCGATCACGCAGCCGTTCCTGCGCGGGTACCAGGGCGCATGGCTGTTGCTCGCGATCGTGCTCGTGCTCGCGTTCGCATCGTGGCGCGCCGCGACCAACCTGCAGGGTCACGTCCGCGCGAGCGCGCAGGTGATCGTCGAGGCGCTCGCGCGACAGACCCACGTGCCGGCGGACGGCGCCGTCGAGGTGCCTCTTCAGCTGAACGCGCTCCTCGAAGGCCTCGGCGAGCCGCGCGCGATCGCGCTCGCGAGCGGCAGCCCGGCCGTCGGCAAGACGCTCGCGGAGCTGAACCTCCGCGGTGTGACGGGCGCGACGGTGCTCGCGATCACCCGAGCCGGCTCGCAGATGCTCGTTCCGTCGTCGCACGCCCCACTGAACGAGGGCGACGTCCTCGCCGTCGCCGGCACGCGCGAGGCGGTCGGCGCAGCGCGCAGGCTGCTCGTGGGCTGAGCGCGCGCGTTGTTCGCTGCAGACTCGGATATGTTCTGGCGATGGTCTCGTCGAAACGGTCGCGCATCGCGCTCGGCCTCGCGTGCGAGGGCCGTGAGACCCCTGGCCTGAAGTACTGGTCGAAGTTGGTCTCGTGCTTGCAGTGCCCGAGCCCGCGCGGGGGGACGTGCGGCTCGCAGTGCTGATGGCCTAGGCCGTCGCGTACTGGCCGACCTCCTGCCCGTGGAGCGAGACGTTCGTCTCGTAACGCATCCCGAGGTTCGCGCTGACGCGGATCGACGCGACGTTCGCGGCGTCGATGAGCGCGATGGCGCGCGGCGCGGCGTGCTTCTCCACGGCGTAGGCGAGCGCAGCACGCGCGGCCTCGGTCGCGATGCCCCGTCGCCAGAACGCACGCACCACCGTCCAGCTGACCTCGAGGTCAGTGAACCCGTCGCGGTAGAACGCGCCGACCGTACCGGCGAACGCGCCGGTCTCGCGCAGCTCGATCGCCCACCAGCCCGCGCCCTGCAGCATCCACGCGCCGGTGCCGGACGCGAACATGCGCCATGCCGTCCGCCGATCGCTGACACCCGACGACAGGTGCTCGGTCGCGATCGGGTCGGCGAGGTTCGCGGCATAGACGTCGAAGTCGCTCATGCGGAACTCGCGGAGCAAGAGGCGCTCGGTGGCAATCCGCGGGACGGAGACGCTGGGCCCTGCCTCGATCATGGGGGCAGCATATCCAACACCTGAAACGCGCTACTCGTACATCACGTATTCGGGCTGCGGCTTCAGTCCGAGGACCTCGGCGGGTGTCATCAGCTGACCGCCGTTGCGGTGGTCTTCGTCGAAGAACAGCTTGAAGCCGGGATGCACGCCCTTCGGCATGACCTGCATGAGGTTCCCGTACGTCTCGATCTTCGAGTGCTTCGGTCCGAGGCCGTCGACGCTGTTGACGATCGCGACGCCGGGATACGCATGGATCGCGGCCTCGTCCTTGAGCACGTAGCGATTCACCTGATGGAAGACGAGCGCCTTCTCGGGAAGGTCGTTGTCGGCGACGAGCTTCGACAGGTACTCGGCGACCTCGTTGACGAGCGGCCCGGTCGTCTGCCCGTACGTCTTGCCCGGACGCTGCCCCGCCTTCATGGCCCACTCGGGGTCGAGCGCGATGCCGACGTCGGGCTCGCGAAGGTACTTCTCGAACTGCTTCACCTCGCTGAGGAAGTCCGACTGCCCCGGCTGGATGTTGAGGAGGAACAGGCCCTTCGACTCGCGTGCATGATGCAAGTATGTGTCGATGACGCTGTCGTAGACGCGCCGCCGGTACTTGCCGTCTGGACCGGCGCCTGCCTGGACGACCACCGCGATCAGCTCGAAGACCGGCAGCACCTTGCGGTCCGACCCGACGTACTTGTCGGCGTAGCCGAGGAGCGCCTTCGTCTTCACGGTCAGGTTCCCTTGCAGCTCGCCGAGCGCAGGCGCGCCCGGAGTCCCGCAGAAGCCGACGAGACGATGCTCCGGAAAGAGCGTGCGACCACCGCGAGGCAGCTCCGGCTTCGATCGCGCGGCCGCA
>JAQBQJ010000034.1 GCA_028287065.1 Labilithrix sp.
GTAATGGCGAGACGTGACTTCTCGGCTTTTCCATTTGCATTTCCATTTCCATCACCTGTTCTCTCGCGTCTCGTGAGCTATGCTTCCCGCCATGAGCTTCGCTCTCCTCGCGCTCGCTGCGATCGCTGTCGCGTACTTCTTCATGCGCTCGCGGAAGAACAGCGGCGACGCCGAGGTCGCACGTGAATCCACGCCCGCGCTCGACACCTGGATCGCAGACGCACTCGAGGTCGAGCTCGCCGAAGGGGCGCTCGGCATGCGCGCGTCGACGCCCGAAGAGCGACGCAAGCTCGCCAAGTCGCTCCGCGGCGACCCCGATCCCGACGTCGTTTCCCGCGTCGAGGACAAGGTGAAGGCCGTCGAGCTCGAGTTCGTGAAGTACGCCCACGACAGCGAGGCCGAGGTGACCCTCCGCGTCCGCTACGAGGACGGCAACGCCGGCACCGCGACGAAGCGCCTCGCGTTGACCGACGTGCCCGAGGCCATCCGCGCCGATTTCGATCGCCGCGGCGGAACGCGTGTATTCCGCACATGGGTGTTCCCGTGGGCTCGCGTCCGGGCGCTCTGAGCTCCACGGTCCGCACTCGCGCACCCGCGGCGGCCTGACGCGATGCTCAATCCCATCGCGCTCGCCGTCCCGTTCTTCTTCGTCCTCATGGGCGTCGAGCTGCTCTGGGCCAGGCGCCGCGGCGTGCGCGTGTATCGCTTCACGGACGCGGTCACGGATCTGAGCTGCGGGATCGCCTCGCAGGTCATCCTGATCTTCTGGGCCGCGACGCAGCTCGCGATCTACGCGTGGGTCTACCAGCACGCGCGCCTCGTGAACCTGTCGCCGAGCTGGGGCGCGCCATGGCTGCCGTGGGTGGTCGCGTTCGTGGGCGTCGACTTCCTCTATTACTGGTGGCACCGACTGAGCCACGAGGTGAACGTCCTCTGGGCCGCGCACGTCGTCCACCACCAGAGCGAGGACTACAACCTCGCCGTCGCGCTGCGACAGGCGGTGCTCACGAGCTGGACCTCCCTCCCCTTCTACCTGCCCCTCGCGCTGCTCGGCGTGCCCACGCTGGTCTTCGCCGTCATTCACGCGCTCTCGACGCTCTACCAGTTCTGGATCCACACGCAGCTCGTCGGGAAGGTCCGCGGTCCCGTCGACTGGGTCCTCAACCTTCCGAGCCATCATCGCGTGCACCACGCGATAAACACGCAGTACCTCGACAAGAACTACGGCGCGACGCTCGTGGTGTGGGATCGCCTGTTCGGCACGTACGAGGAGGAGATCGAGGCGCCGGTCTACGGCATCACCAAGCCGCTCGCGAGCTTCGACCCGATGTGGGCGCAGATCCACTACTGGCTCGAGATGGGCGCCATGATGCGCGCGGCCCAGCGCCCGATCGACAAGCTGCGCGTATGGTTCGCGTCGCCGGCATGGAAGCCCGAGGGCTACGTCGTCGACACGCCGCCGATCGCCGATCGCACGAAGTACGACCGCCCGATCACGCGGAAGCTCGCCGTGTACGTCGGCCTGCAGTACACCGGCGTGATCGCCGCGACGTTCGCGCTGCTCCAGTGGCACCATGCGCTTCCGCGTACCGTCGTCGCGATCGGCGTGCTCGCGGTGCTCGGCGCCCTGATCGCGATCGGCGCGCTGCTCGAAAGACGGACGTGGGCCGTGCGCGCAGAGCTCGGACGCATCGCGCTCGGCGGTCTCGCTGTCTCGCTGCTCCTCTCGTCCGGCGCATGCCGCCGCGATCGGCGCCCGGTCAGCGTGCACACGCTCGACGGCGAGAGCACGATCCTGCCGAAACGGCAGTCGTCCGTGCTCACGACGCCGAAGACGCGCACGTCGATGCAGACCATCGACGTCGACGGCAAGACGCGACGCTACCTCCTCGTCGAGCCGTCGGCGTTCGTCCCGGCGAAGAAGTACCCCGTCGTGCTCGTCATGCACGGAGACGGCGGCGAAGCGTCGGGCTTCCACCAGGGATACTCGTTCGAGCGCGCCTCCGGCGACGACGCGATCCTCGCCTATCCCGACGGCCTCGGGTTCACCTGGGACCTCGAGACGCTCTCCGACAACCGCGACGTCAAGCTCGCGGAGGCGATCTTCGACGAGCTCGCGAAGCGCTTTCCCGTCGACCGTTCACGCCTCTTCGCCACCGGCTATTCGAGCGGCGGGTTCCTCGCCAACGTCATCGCGTGTCAGCGAAACGGCCTGCTCCGTGCGATCGCCTCGAACGCCGGCGGCGCTCCGTACAAGCAGGCGCAGACATGGCCGAACGGCTACGCCAAGTGCCCCGGCCAGGCGCCCACGGCGATGCTCGCGCTCCACGGCGAGGACGACTACGGCGTGACGCTCTCGAGCGGCCGCTTCTCCGCCGAGTACTGGGCGTACGTCAACGGCTGCAAGACCGACGAGATGGAGACCACGGGCTACGACCTCTGTCGCGTGTATCGCGGCTGCCCCGCCGGCAAGGCGGTCGGCTTCTGCCCGGTCCCCGGGCTCGGTCACTGGGTCTGGGACCACGCCGCCGAGGCCACGTGGTCCTTCTTCCAGACGCAGTCTTCCGCGGTCACGCCTTAGCGCGCTTGGCTCGCTTCGGCGCCGCGTGTCCTTTTGCGCGTGCGGCCTCGTGGATCGCGCCGGCCTTGCCGATCTTGCCGAGCTCGTCGAAGAGATACTCGCGGAGCACGACCACGCGCTGCGGAACGAAACGCGCCGACGGATACGCGACATGGAGCACCGCGCCGTTCAGCGCCCAGCCCGGAAGGACGCGGACGAGGCGCCCCGCTTGCTCCGCGCGTGCGCAGAGGAACGTCGGCAGCACCCCGATGCCCGCGCCTGCGAGCACCGCCTTTCGCACGAAGGACATGTCGTCGGTCGCGATCGGCCCGGTCACCTCGACTACCGCCTTCGTACCGTCCGCGCGCGTGAGATCCCACGACGCCTTGCCGTTCGTCGGGCGGAACACGACGCAGTCGTGCGCCGCCACATCGCTCGGCTCCTCCGGCCTGCCGCGCCGTTCGATGTACTTCGGCGACGCGTAAGCCACGGACTCGAGTGCGCCGACACGACGCGCGATCAGCGACGAGTCGCGCAGCGGGCCCGCGCGCACGGCGAGATCGAAGCCCTCACCCACGAGATCCACCACGCGACCCGTGAGCGAGAGCTCGACGCGGATCTTCGGGTTCTTCCGGACGAAGCGCGCCACGATCGGCGCGAGCGACCACACGCCGAGGTCGACCGGAGCGGTGATCCGTACGACTCCGCTCAACTCCTCCTGCGCGTCGGACGCGGCCGACGTCGCCTCGTCGATGTCGCCGAGCGCACGGGACACGCGCTCGTAGAACGCGGCGCCGGCGTCGGTGAGATGGAGCTGTCGCGTCGTGCGATGCAACAAGCGGATGCCGAGGTCCTGCTCGAGCTGCGCGACGCTGCGGCTGATGGAGGACTTCGGAAGACCGAGCGCGCGCGCTGCGGCGGTGAAGCTGCCGTCGTGAACGACGCGAACGAAGGCGGAGACGCGGTTCAGGTCCATTGTTCGTCTTTCGTGAACGATACGTTGCAGTCCACCTTACTAGTCCCCGTGGGAGCAACAGTTAGCTTTCGGGGGTCACCCAAGGAGAATTCCAAATGACCACCGTTCGCCAGCTCCTCCCCGGCACCGCCCGCGTCGTGCTGGGCCTCGTGTTCTTCGTCTTCGGCCTCAACGGCTTCCTGCAGTTCCTGCCGCAGCCGCCGATGCCGGCCGCCGCTGGGGCATTCCTCGGCGGGCTCGCGAGCTCGGGCTATTTGTTCCCGCTCCTGAAGGCCACCGAAGTGACGGCCGGCCTCCTGCTCCTGACGAACCGCTTCGTCCCGCTCGCGCTGACGCTCCTCGCGCCGATCATCGTGAACATCGTCGCGTTCCACGTCTTCCTGGCGCCTAGCCCGGGGATGGTCGCGTTCCTGCTCGCCGCGGAGCTCTACCTCGCGTGGACGTACCGCGCCGCCTTCCGCGGCGTGCTCGCGGCGAAGACCACGCCGGTGAAGGCCAGGGGCTCGCTCGTTCCCCAGCCTGCGGCCGCAGCAGCGCGCTGAAGCGCTCGGTCAGCTATGGCTGAGCACGGTCATCGTGACGGCGCCCGCGATGATCATCAGCATGAGCACCACGACGAAGCCGGCGACGCGCCGCTTCCGGCGCCCGCCGTCGAACCCCTCGATGTCGATCGGACCCACGTTCTCGAGATCGAGCGAAGCGCGCGTGTCGGCGATGACCGTCACGCCGTATCCCGAAGGCGGAAGCGAGCGCTTCGGCCCTCCCGCCGCGCTGACGATCGCGGTGCTGCCGCTCTGGTAAGGAGCGGCAGCCTTGAGGTCCGGAATCGTCGTTCCGTTCGGATTCGTCGGGCTCGGAGGCGCGTCGAAGTTGGGGACCGCCTGCGGCGGCACCTTCACCGGAGGGGGCGCGATCGAAGGGCCGAACGCGACGGGGATCGACTGGAGACGCGACGCGGCGCTCGCCGTACGACCCGCCGCCTCGCGCTCTGCGCGCTCTGCGCGCTCGACACGCGCCTCGAGCTCGCGTTGCCGCGCGACGAGCGGGCCCATGGCCTCCTCGACGGCGGCGCGAACGATCGCCCAGACCTCCTCGCGCATCGCGGAGCCGAGCTGAGCGTTGTTGTTCGCATGGCTCGCCGCGTTCGCGGCGTTCGCCACGTTCGCCGGAGCCGCGGCTCGCACGGGGCCTGCCGCGACGGCCGCGACGGG
>JAQBQJ010000093.1 GCA_028287065.1 Labilithrix sp.
TCCGTCGCCGGGGAACAGATCGCGCGTGTGATAGAGCGCGATCGGCTCCACGAACACGCACACGCGCCCGTCGACGCGCGCGGCGGCGACCAGAGTGCGAAGCATCTTCGCCGCGTCGTCGGAGCGCGAAGGCACCGCGACGATCACGCCGGGGAGATCGCGCAGCACCGCCAGGCTGTCGTCGTTGTGGAAGTGGCCGCCGAAGCCCTTCTGGTAGCCGAGGCCGGCGATGCGCACGACCATCGGATTCGTGAGCTGTGCGCCGGAGAAGAAGGAGAGCGTGGACGCTTCGCCGCGCAGCTGATCCTCTGCATTGTGCACGTAGGCGAGGAACTGGATCTCGGGGACGGGCAGCAGCCCGACCTGCCCTGCGCCGATCGCGAGGCCGAGGATGGTCTGCTCGTCGAGGAGCGTGTTGAACACGCGTCCCGCGCCGAACGTCTTCCAGAGTCCGGCGGTGACGCCGTACACGCCGCCCTTCTCCGCCACGTCCTCGCCGAAGACGATCATCTCGGGGTACTTGCGCATCAGATCGCCCAGCGCCGCGCGGATGCCGTGCGCGAGCGGCTTCGGCTTGTCGGCATCGGGAGGGATGGGCGCGTAATCCACGCGCCGAGCCTCCTCCGCGACGCGATCGGGATGCTCGGGAGCGATCGTCGACATCACCTCTTTGCGCGTCGCGAGCTTCGGCCTACGCGCAGCCTCGCGCGAGAGCGACCGCACGGATTCGATCGCCCGCTCGATCTCGGAGAGCAACGTCGTGCGGTCGACAGCGCCGGCGTCGAGCAGCGACTGCGCGGTGAGGAGCACGGGATCCTGATCCTCGGCCCTCGCGAGCTCGTCCTGCGAGCGGTACTCGCCGTCCGCGTCGCTGCCGGCGTGTCCCCAGACGCGCTCGCAGCGCAGATGAAGGAAGACGGGCATCCGCGACGAGCGGCACGTGTCGACGGCCCGCTGCGTGGCGTCGTAGGCCTGCGAGAGATCGCGTCCGTCCGCGGCGACGTACGTGATGCCGGGCATCGCACGCATGCGTGCCTCGACCCAGCCGTCCGGCGTGCGGACCGAGACGCCGATGCCGTTGTCCTCGCAGACGAAGAGGAGAGGGACGGGCACCCGCTGGAATGCGGCCCACGCGGCGGCATTGATGGCGCCCTGCGCGGTGGAGTGGTTGAGCGACGCGTCGCCGAAGGAGCAGACGACGATCGAGTCGCGCTCGGTCGCCAACGAACCGGGGTTCGAAAACGAACCGGGGTTCGAATGGGGGGAGGAGGCCCGGGGGAGGCGGGCGGCGCGGTCGATGGCGACGGCGATGCCGACCGCCTTCGGAAGATGCGAGGAGATCGTGCTCGTCTGCGGAGGTACTCCCCAACGAACGCTTCCGAACACCTTGTGTCGTCCGCCGGAGATCGGATCGTCGGCGGACGCCGCGAGCGAGAGCAACAGCTCGAGGACGCCGGGCGGAGGCCCCATCGTCGCTTCGTCGTGCGAGCTCGCGCGACGCGCACGCGCGAGGAAGAACGCGCCACTGCGATAGTGGAGCAACGCCGGATCGGTCGACCGCGTGAGATGACCGAGCGCGACGTTGCCCTCGTGGCCCGCGCTGCAGATCGTGTAGTAGCCCTCGTTCCTCGCACGCAGCTCGTGGGCTTCCACGTCCGTGATGCGACAGTGGAGCTGCGACGAAAACAGATCGCGCACGAGCGCGTGGTCGAGTCGTAGCTCCGGCGCATGCAAGCGGAGTGCACCGGTCGCGATTCCTCGCAAACGATCGAGGGATCGTCGCGCGCGGACGAGAGGCATGCCGCGTCTCTATCATGCGCGCATGGGGCAGCCATAGCGCCGCCGAATCGGCATTGGTGGCGGCCACCCCCGCGGGTTGGTTAGACTCCTGGTCGATGAGCGAGGGCCCCCACCAGAGCCGAGCGATGTCCGGCGGCCCGGCGAGCGGTCCCGACCCGCAGGACGAGGCGTCGCGCGGCGACCCGGCGCTCATCGGCCGAGCGGTCTCCGGCAAGTACAAGATCGAGAAGTTCCTGGGCGGCGGCGCGATGGGCGCCGTCTACAAGGCGCGCTTCGCGGCGCTCGAGAAGTACGTCGCCGTGAAGGTGATGCACCGCTCCATCGCCGTGGACCCCAATTTCGTCGGGCGTTTCCATCGCGAAGCGAAGGCCGCGAGCCGGCTCGACCACCCGAACTCGATGCGCGTCATCGACTTCGGCGAGGAGCCCGACGGCCTCCTCTACATCGCGATGGAGTACGTGGAGGGCCGCGATCTCTACCGCGTCATCCACGACGACTGGCCGATCTCGAACGCCGACATCGGCGACATCCTCATGCAAGCGCTCGCCGCGATCGCCGTCGCGCACGAGATGGGCGTCATCCATCGGGACCTGAAGCCCGAGAACCTGATGATGCTCCGCGCCAAGAACGACGACGAGCGTGACGCGTACGTCGTGAAGGTGTGCGACTTTGGCATCGCGAAGATCACCGAGAACGAGGACGAGCCCAAGCCGCCCGAAGGCGGTGGGCCGAGCGGTCAGAAGCTGACCACGCAGGGCCTCGTCGTCGGCACGCCGGAGTACATGTCGCCGGAGCAGGCGAAGGGCGAGAAGCTCGACGCGCGCTCGGACATCTACTCGATGGGCGTCATCCTCTTTCAGCTGCTCACCGGGCGCACCCCGTTCACCGGCGACACGCCGCTGGCGGTCGTCCTCAAGCACATCACGGAGGCTCCGCCGGCGCCTTCCGTGCATTATGCAGGTGTTCACAAGGGCCTCGAAGCCGTCACGATGAAGGCGCTCGCGAAGGATCGGAACGATCGCTTCCAGACGGCGCGCGCGATGCGCAATGCGATCCGCGAGGCGCTCGAGGGACGCCCGATGCCCGTCGACATGAGCGCGGCCACGCTCGAGCAGCCTGGTGGACCCCTCGGCGGAACGAATCCGATGGGCTCGGCTCCTGCGTTCGCGACGAACCCGGTGGTCGCGCAGGGGCGGACGGCGCCGGGCGCCGTCGAGTCCGCGCCCACGGTCGCGGGCGGGATGGCGGCGAGCCATCTCACGCCGCTCGGGACCGCCGTTGCGCCGCCCGTCGCGAAGAAATCGCGGCTCGGTCTCGTCGTCGGCCTCGCTGCGGTGTTCACCGCACTGGGGGCGGGCGGCATGGTCGCGCGCGAGAAGCTCGCGCAGAAGGAGCACGGCGATCGCGGCAACGGCAACGGCCACGGCCGGACGGCGGCGCTGCCGACGAGCCCGGTGTCGACCGCGACGCCGACGGCGCCGGTGAGCTCGCTCACGCCGCCGCCGAGCCCGACGAATGCGGTGAGCGCGACGAACGCATCGAGCGCGCCCGCACCGAACGATCCGAAGGGCAAGCACTCGGCCGCGCCGCCGAGCGTGCGCGGCGCCGCGAAGACCGTCGTCGAAGGACCGAGCGCCGCGCCCGTCGAGACCCCGTCGATCGTCGTGCCGCCCACGCCTGCGCCTCCGCCCGTGCCCGAGCCGCCACCCGCGACCGCCGCGCCGGCGCCTCCTCCGGCCACGCCTGCGCCTCCTCCCGTCCCCGCGTTCAATCCGCAGACGTGCAAGGCGACGCCGGGCACGGTTCGTTCGACGGGGGCGACGAACGCGAAGGACCTCGCGATGAACGGCACCGCCGGCGCATGGACGTCGTGCGCGCAGCGATCGATCCACGAGAAGCCGAGCGCGCCGATCTCCGGCAGCGTGCATCTGAGCTTCTCGGACAACGGCGCATTCCGCGGCGCGACGTGCGCAGGGTGTCCCGCGCCCCTCGCGCAGTGCATCGCGTCGAGCACGGGACGCACCGTCGCCCTGAAGATCCGCGGCGGCGACGTCACCGGCGAGCCCGGCTTCGAAGTCCCCGTATCCGTCAGCTGCGACTGAGCGCGTTATTCGCGTAATTGACGAGCTCGCCGTCGCACGGCACGTGTAGCATCGGCGCCGTGATGACCCGGTCGACGACGACCACGATCGTCTCTGCGTTCATCGCGCTGGCGCTGTCGCCCGCGTGCACGGTGATCGAGCCCGAGGTCGGCGAGCGCCTCACCGCGTGCGTCGATGCCGACTCGAACCCCAACGTGAAGGTCGTCTTCAAGGATCAGATCCGGCCGCTGATCAACGGCATGGTCCCCGGCCCGAAGCCGTGCGCGAACTGCCACTATCACTCGAGCGGAACGAGGGAAGGCCTCGACGAGACGGGCTTCGACCTCGAGACGCTGAAGGCGCTGAAGCTCGGGGGCCGCCGAACGTTCGACGACATCGTCGTCCCCGGTCAGCCGTGCAAGTCGGCGATCGTCCAGAAGCTGAAAGGCACGTACGAGGGCGCGCGCATGCCGAAGGGGGGACCCTATTGGACCGCCGAGCAGATCCAGCTGATGATCGACTGGATCGCCGAAGGCGCCGTGGGAGCGAACGAAGAATGAGGCTCCGTCTCCTCGCGGCTCTCTTCGGCGCTGCGCTCGTGTCGACCGCCATCGCGTGCGAGCACGGCGAAGCGCTCGACGCGAGCAAGATGCCCGAGAACGTGCGCGCCGATTACGAGGTCTTCGCGCACAAGTGCTCGAAGTGTCACTCGCTCGCGCGTCCGCTCACGGCGAACATCACCGACGACGAGCAATGGGTCCTGTACGTGAACCGCATGCGTCGTCAGCCCGGCAGCGGGATCTCGCCGCAGGATCAGGAAGCCATCCTCCGCTTCCTTCGCTACTACGCGGCAGACCTACGACGCATCCAGGCCGAGAAGAACGGTGGCGCACCGGTGCCCGCGCATCAGAACCAGAGCGTTCCGGTGCTCACGCCGGCAACGCCTGCGCCTCCTGCGCCTGCACCTCCTGCATCTGCCGTCGACGGAGGAGCAACTTGATGCGCTCTGCACGCTTCTTCCTCGTTGCCCTCGCGACGTTTCTTTTCGCGCTTGCCGCGCTGATCGCGCTCGCCACACCGGCGAGCGCGATCGAGCGCAATTTCGCGGGCTCCGCCCAGCTCGACTACCACTTCGTCCCGACGGTTCGCTCCGCGAAGGCATTCCCCAGCACGTTCGACGGCTTCACGATGGAGTTCGCGGGCAAGCTCGCCGTCGACTTCTCGGAGCGCGTCTCCGCGAACATGAAGGTCTGCTACGGCTGCCACGGCTTCGAAGCGGACATGATGTACTTCGACATCCGCGTCGCCGACGAGCTCAACTTCCGCATCGGCCGCTTCAGTCCGAGCTTCGGCGCGTTCAACCTCCGTCACGATCCGGCGAACCACCGGCTCAGCGACAAACCGCTCCCGTACGACATGGGACGGATGCTGCGCATGCGGCAGTGGAACATGAGCGTGCTTCCGTCGCCGTTCCCGGACAACGGTCTCGAGATCGACGGAACGAAGTGGCTCGGCCCCTCGGTGCAGCTCGACTACGCGGCCTACGCGGTGACGGGCTTCAAGTCGGACGTGCGACCGCTCGACATCGACTTCAAGCTCTCGCGGAGCCCGCAGGCCTACTACGTCGACGACAACGCGCGCCCCACGTTCGGCGGTCGCATGGCGCTCACGTTCAAGCTCGGCGAGGCGAGCGACCTCACGCTCGGCGCGAGCGGGATGTACGGCACGTACGATCCCAACAACGATCAGTCGTATTTGATCGTCGGCGCCGACGCGACGCTGCGCGTCGACAAGACGACGATCCGTGCCGAGTACCTCGGTCGACGCACCGAGCTCTCGACCGCCGACCGCACGCTCTTCAAGTACGTCGTCGCCGACGAGCGCGGCGATTTCACGATGAAGCACGGCGCGTACTTCGAGGTCGAGCACGGGCTCACGTCGGAGCTCGATCTGATCGGGCGCGTCGACGGCATGTACCGCGTCGGCAACGTCGAGGCGGCAAGCGAGCTGAGCCGCCGCAGCTCCGTGTTCCGTTACACGCTCGGGACCGCCTATGCGATCGAGCGCGGCCTGCGCATCAAGTTCTCGACCGAGCTCTGGGAGTTCAGCGATCGCGATGCGCTGACGGGCCGGAAGCTCGAGCTGTCGATGCACACGGCGCTGGCCGGCTCGTTCTGAAGATTTACACGGAAGCTCGGAGGCTCGGAGCTCCGAGCTTCCGAGCTTCCGTGTAAATCTCGGTTACTTGCGGCGCGGCGGCTCGAGGTCTTCGGCGAGGTAGCTGAGGATGACCTCGTCGAGCGACTTGTCGCTCACGAGCTCGTCGTTGAAGAGCGATTGCGGCTGCGGGCGCTGCGTGCTGCCGAAGATGGCCGCGGGACGCGCAGGAGCATAACGACCCTCGACAGGGCGGCTCGCAGGCGCGCGACCGGACGGCGGCACCACCGGCGCGGGCTTCTCGCCGCGCGTCGACGGAGGCGGAGCACCGTGACGTGCTGCGCTGCGCGCGTTCTCCTCGCGAGGATCGGCGGAGCGACCGCCCGCCTCTTCGCGCGCGTCGTGACGGGGATCCGCTTCGACCGCGCGATACGCGCCGCCGGTTCCGGGCTCCTTCGCCGCGAAGAGGTTCTTCGGCGGCGGAGGAAGATCGCTGGAGTGGAAGAGCGACGGGGACGCGCGATCCTGCGCGGCGCGCTCGAGCGCATCGAAGTCGAGCGTGAGCTCGCGATCCGAAGGCGACTTCGCGCTCGCCGCGGCGGCATCCGGACGTCCATCGGCAGGCTGACGCGTCGTCATCGGCGCGTCTTCGGCGTCGTTCGGCGGAAGCACGATCCGCGGCGGCGCGACCGAAGCATTGGCGGCGTTCGATGCGCGGCGCGACTCGTCGATCGTGTTCGGCGCCGCCTCGGTGTCGCTGCGCGGCGGATCGGGGCTCGTGGGCGGTCCACTCGGAGGCGCCATCGACGCCGCGAGGACGTCTCCGGCCGCGACGAAGGTCGCGACGACGATCGGCTCGATCGCCTGCACGATCGCGCCAGCGGCCGGCGGCACGGAGGCTGCGCGCGGCGGCGCCGGAGACGCGACCGGAGCCGCGACCGGAGCTGCGACGGGCACGGCAGCCTCGCTCGCAGCCGCGACGGGAGCGGCAGCCGCCGTCGTCGCCGACGCGGCCGGCGGCGCACCACCCTCGACGAGGTAGTCGAACTGACCGTCGCGCAAGGCGATGAACATCGCCTTGTGCTGCTCCTTCATGAGCCCGCGGACCGTCTCGTTCATCCCGTCGGCGCCGACGTGCTCGGCGTACGACTTCTTCACGCTCTTGAGGATGCGACCGCCATCCATGAAGAGGTGCGTGATGATGTGCGGGTGGTTGACGCCCGAGTCTTCCGTCTGGATGTGGAACACCCGGTTCTTGTGCCGGACGTTGTTGTTGTAGCCGAGTAACGGCGACTGGAACTTGGCCATCGCGGAAGACCAACTACGAGGCTATCACGGCTTTCTAGCCGACGATGCCGTCGAGGCACGATTCTCGCGCGGCGCGGAGGTCAGCCGCCGGGAGCTCGATCCGCGGGCCGGACACGATCGCGATGCGGAGCGTGGCTTCGGTGCCTTCGCCGGTCGTGTGTCCGAGCTGGCGGGCCGGAACGCCGGCCTCGCGCGCGCGCGTCATGACCTCGTCCGCGTGGGCCTTCGGAACCGAGACGATGACCCGACTCGGCGCCTCGCCGAAGAGAGTGGCCGCGACGGGCGAAGCCGCTTCGGTTGCGAGGGGCAGGGTCACGTGCGCGCCGACGAGCGATGCATTACGCGACGTCGTGCAGCATTCGGCGAGCGCGACGGCGATGCCGCCGTCGGAGACATCGTGTGCGCTGGAGAGGACGTGTGTGCGTGCGAGGTCGAGGACGAGGCGCTGGAGCTTCTTCTCCGCCTCGAGATCGATGCGCGGCGCGGGGCCTCCGAGCCGGCCGGCCTTCGCGGCCTGGTACTCGCTTCCGCCGAGGCCGGTCTGACCTGGGTTACCCGGGTTACCCAGGAGGACGATCACGTCCCCCGCACCCCGGAACGCCTGGGTGAGGATGTCCTTCTCGTCGGCGACGAGCCCGACGGCTGCGACGCCCGGCGTGGGCAGGATCGGATGCCGTCCCGCGGCATCGGTCGTCTCGTTGTAGAGGCTGACGTTGCCGCTCACGATCGGGACGTCGAGCGCGCGGCACGCCTCGGCGAGCCCGTCGACCGCGCGCGCGAAGACGTCCATCGTGGTCGGGTCCTCGGGGCTCGCGAAGTTGAGGCAATCGGTGATCCCGATCGGCTCCGCGCCGGCGCACACGAGGTTGCGACAGACCTCGGCGATCGCCATCTTGGCGCCCTCTTCGGGCGAGAGCTCCACGAAGCGACCGTTGCAGTCGACCGCGAACGCGAGGTGCTTCATGACGACCTTGCCGTCGCGCTCGCAAGGCACGCGCACGACGCCGGCGTCCGAGCCGGGACGCACGACGGTGCCGCCGCGCACGATGTGATCGTACTGGCGCCAGATCCACGCGCGCGAGCCGATGTTCGGCGACGCGAGCAGCGCGAGGAGATCGGCTGCGGGATCGGTGCTCTCCGGAACGGGGACGTCGCTCCGTGGCGGCGCGGGCTTGCGCGGGCGGTCGTAGACGGGCGCCTCGTCCGTGAGGACGTTGACGGGGATGTCGGCGGCGATCTTCTTCTCGCCCTTCGGCGGAAGCCCGTCGAGCGGGTCGTAGCCCGGCGTCGCGGTGACGACCCAGCGCTTCGTGTCCGTCACGCGTCCGATGATCGCCGCATCGAGCTCCCACTTCTTGCACAGCTCGAGGACGGCGTTCTCGCAGCCCTTCTTCGCGACGAGGAGCATGCGCTCCTGCGACTCGCTGAGGAGGATCTCGTACGGCGTCATCTTGCGTGCGCGGCGCGGGACGGCGTCGAGATCGATCTCGATGCCGTTCTCGGCGCGGCCTGCCATCTCGACGCTCGACGACGTGAGGCCGGCGGCGCCCATGTCCTGGATGCCTTCGAGGAGGTCGGTCGACATGAGCTCGAGGCACGCCTCGAGGAGCAGCTTGCCCATGAAGGGATCGCCGACCTGCATCGTCGAGCGCACGCCCTTCTTGATGCTGCTCGCCGTCGCGAGCTCGCCGGTGCCTTCCTTGCTGGTGCCGAACTCGTCCGACGCCATCGTGGCGCCGTGGATGCCGTCGCGGCCCGTGCGCGAGCCGATGTAGAGGATCGGATTGCCGATGCCTGCGGCGCGTCCGTAGAAGATGCGGTCCGTGCGCGCGACGCCGCACGTGAACGCGTTGACGAGGATGTTGCCGTCGTACGACGCGTCGAACTGGACCTCGCCGCCGACGGTGGGGACGCCGATCGAGTTGCCGTATCCGCCGATCCCCGCGACGACGCCGCGCAGGAGCTCTGGAGTGCGCGGGTGATCCGGTCGTCCGAAACGCAGGGAATTCAGGCCTGCGATGGGCCTCGCGCCCATCGTGAAGACGTCGCGGAGGATGCCGCCGACGCCGGTGGCCGCGCCCTGGTACGGCTCGATGAAGCTCGGGTGGTTGTGCGACTCCATCTTGAAGACGGCCGCGAAGCCGTCGCCGATGTCGACCACGCCGGCGTTCTCGCCGGGGCCCTGGATGACGCGCGGCCCCTTCGTGGGGAGGCGCCGGAGGTGCACGCGCGACGATTTGTAGGAGCAGTGCTCGCTCCACATCACGCTGAAGACCCCGAGCTCCGTGTAGGTGGGCTCGCGACCGAGCGACCGCTCGACGCGCGCGTACTCCTCCGCGGTCAGCTTGTGCTGGCGGATGACCTCGGGCGTGATGGGGAGATCGCCCGGGAATTTTCCGGATTCAGTCATCGTTGGCCGTGAGTTAGCCGCTCCGGGCCCCGAGGTCCATGGTCGGCCGCTGAGCCGTGGGCGGCGACCCTTCGAACGTCCTCGCGCGTGTGCTAACTCCGGGGCATGCGCGCTGTCGTGGTGCTGTTTCCCGGGCTGAACGCCGACGCCGAGATGATCCGCACGCTAGAGCTCGCGGGCGCGGAGGTCAGCACCGTCTGGCACGGCGACGCGTCGCTTCCCGCGGGTACCGACCTCGTCGCGATCCCCGGAGGGTTCAGCTACGGCGACTACCTCCGCTGCGGTGCGATCGCGAAGGTCGGTCCGATCATGCGCGCGGTCGCCGAGCACGCGAACCGGGGCGGCTACGTCCTCGGCGTGTGCAACGGCTTCCAGATCCTGACCGAGTGCGGCCTGCTCCCGGGCGCGCTCACGCGCAACGCGCACCTGCGCTTCGAGTGCCGAGACGTCTTCGTGAAGGTCGAGGCCGACGGTCCGTTCAGCCCCAACGCCGGCACCGTCCTCCGCCTGCCCATCGCGCACGGCGAGGGCCGCTACCAGGCCGCGCCGGAGGTGCTCGCGCGGCTCGAAGGCGAGGGTCGCATCGCGCTCGTGTATTCTACACGCGACGGCGACGTCACCGCGACGGCGAACCCGAACGGCTCGGTCCGCAACATCGCCGGCATCTACGGCGGTCCGTCCAAGAACGTCCTCGGTCTCATGCCGCACCCCGAGCGCATGAGCGAGGAGTGCCTCGGCGGAACAGACGGGCTCGAGCTGTTCCTCGCCGTCGTGAAGCAACGCGCCGCCGCCTGACACTTCGAGAAATCCCGCAGGCCTTGACGGACCGCACGCCGGCCGGCAGATCTCCGCCCGGTCACAGTTGGACCTCCTCTACTTCGTACTCTTCGTCAGCATCCTCATCTTCATCCATGAATTCGGACACTTCGCCTTCGCGAAGCTGTTCGGGGTGAAGGTGATGACGTTTTCCATCGGCTTCGGGCCGAAGATCCTGAAAGTACGAGGAAAAGAGACCGAATACTGCATCGGGCTCCTCCCGTTCGGCGGCTTCGTGAAGATGCTCGAGGAGGGCAAGGCGCGCGAGGCCATCCTCCCCGAAGAGCGTCACCGCACGTTCGAGTCGCAGACGCTCTGGAAGCGCGTCGTCATCGTCCTCGCGGGGCCGGCGATGAACCTCGTCTTCCCGATGGCGCTCTACACGTCCGTCTATCTCGAGGACAAAGACTTCCTGCCGCCCGCCGTCGGCGTCGTGTTCCCGGGCAAGCCGGCGGACGGCAAGCTGTTCCCCGGCGACACGATCACGGCGGTCGACGGCGAGAGCGTCGCGAGCTTCCCCGACGTGCAGAAGGCGTTCGCCAAGCGCGCGGGCGTTCCGATGCGCGTGCAGGTCGACCGCGACGGAAAGCCCGTCGAGATCACGCTGACTCCGTCGGAGGAGACCGAGGTCGTCGAGCCGAGCGAGCTCGAGCTCTTCGAGCACGTCGGACGCATCGGCATCGCGCCCACGTACGCAGCGCCGGTCATCGGGATCTCGCGCACGGACTCGCCCGCGTTCCGCGCCGGGCTCCGCACCTTCGATCGGATCACCGCCGTCAACGGTCGCAAAGTGGAGACGTTCGTCGATCTCTCGCGCGTGCTCTCCCAGAACCGCGGTGACAACGTGGTGCTCACGTACGTCCGCCCGATCTCGGTGCCGCGCTCGCTCGGCGGGCTGTGCGACATCGCCGTGCTCGAGACCGGCATCGCGTCGCTCTCTCCTCGCCCGCGCACCGAAGGCGCCGCGGTCCGCGACAACGATCCGGACTGGCGAACGAAGGACATGCTCGAGCGCAGCGGCATCGAGAGCGCCGAGATGTACGTCGCGTTCGTGCCCGAGGGCTCGAGCGAGTGGCGCGCCGGACTACGCGCCGGCGATCGCATCACGCATCTCGACGGCATCGCGCAGCGCATGTGGAAGGTCGATCGTCGCGGCGGTCACGCGCTCGACGACACGACGATGGTCGGCCAGCTCCTCCGCGAGCCGAACCGCATGCACGAGCTCGTGTGGACGCGCGACGGCGAGCGCATGAGCGGCAGCTTCCAGGTGCGCAAGGAGCGCTGGAACGACGAGCTCGGGCAGCACTACGAGCGCTATGTGTTCCGCACCACGCACTGGCTGCCGCGCGCGCCGAGCAAGACGGTGCCGAACCCGCATCCCGTCGTCTATGCGATCAAGCGCGGCGCGCTCGAGACGACGAACGCCATCAAGTTCATCGTCGTCGGCTTCGTCCGCATCCTCCAGGGACGCGTGAGCATCGCCGCGGTGAGCGGTCCCATCACCCTCTACGACGTCGCAGGCGACGCCGGCGCGAAGGGCACCACGTACTTCGTGTGGGCGATGGCCGTCACGAGCGTGAACCTCGGCCTCATCAACCTGCTGCCCATCCCGGTCCTCGACGGCGGGCACCTCCTCCTCTTCTTGGTGGAGTGGGTGCGTCGGAAGCCGGTGAGCCTGCGCGCCCGCGAGCTCTCCAGCCTGGTTGGAATGAGCGTCCTCGTCCTCCTCATGTTGGTGGCGTTCAAGAACGACGTCACCCGGAAGTGGGACACCATCGTGCTGCAAGTGCGCGATCTCACGCGCTAACCAGGCAACACGGCGCTCACCTGCTGCATTTGCGTCTCATTTGTGGGGAGAGGTGCGGCCTTGGTGGCGCATGGGGAGGGCGTGTGTCATAGCCGAGCCGATCAACCAGGACCCGTAAATGCCCCGTAAGCGTCGTCTCTCATTCGTCGTTCTGGTGTCCCTGCTGGCGTCATTGCTGGTGTTTCCGGCGCTCGTCACGAGCTGCGCGCAGGGCGATCCGAAGGCCGCGGAGGCGACGCCGGTCGAGCCCGTTGCGACTCAGGAGCCCACCGAGCCGCCGCCGCCGCCCGCGCCGACGCAGGACAAACCGAAGGAGAAGGCCGATCCCGACGAGGCGCTGCCTCCCGTCGTCACGTCCGTCACGCCGGACAAGGCGACGGTCGGAGCGGTCGGTCCCTCGATCGTGGTGGCAGGCAACAACTTCGTCCCGCGCTCGATCGTCCAGCTCGACGGCGCGCCTCTCGCGACGAGCTTCGTGAGCGGCACCGAGCTCCGCGCGACGATCCCGACCTCGAAGCTCGCCGCCGTCGGGGTGCTCCGCTTGTCGGTCGGCACGAGCCCGCCGGGCGGCGGCGCGAGCAAGGAAGTCACGTTCGAGGTCCAGAACCCGGGCGCCGCGCTCACGAGCCTCTCGCCGCTGTCGGTCGTCTCCGGCGCCGGGCCCACGACGCTGCATGCAGCGGGCACCGGCTTCGTGCCCGGCGCGAAGATCGTCTTCGGCTCGACCGATCTCACCACGACGTTCACGAGCTCCACGGCGCTCGAAGCGACGATCCCGGCGAGCCTGCTCGTGAGCTCCGGCACGGCGCCGGTCACTGTCGTCAATCCGCCGCCCGGTGGCGGCACGTCGACGCCGATCTCGTTCACGATCGCGAACCCCGCGGCGGCCATCCAGGCGATCAATCCGTCCGCGGCGTTCGTCGGCTCGGCGTCGTTCCAGATGTCGATCAACGGCTCCGGCTTCGTCGGCGGGAGCACGGTGCTCTTCAACGGCGCCGCGCTCGCGACGTCGTTCGTGAACGCGAACCAGCTCCACGCGACGGTGCCGGCGTCGTCGCTCGGCGCGGCCGGCGATTTCCCGGTCGCGGTCAGCAACCCGCCGCCCGGCGGCGGCGTCACCGCGCCGATCGTCTTCCGCGTGCAATACCCCGCGCCGCAGGCCGGCTCTCTCGCGCCGTCGAGCGCAGCCGCGGGCGCCGGCCCCACCGACGTCGTCGTCACGGGCGTCGGCTTCTTCATCACGTCGCAGATCACGTTCGACGGCGCGCCTGCCGCGACCACGTACGTCGATGCAACGCATCTCCAGGCGACGCTCACCGCCGCGCAGCTCGCGAACGCAGGATCGATCTCCGTGCGCGTCGTGAACTCGACGCCCGGCGGCGGCACGTCGTCCGCGCTCGCCTTCACGGTGAACAACGGCGTCCCGTCGATCACGAGCCTCAACCCCGCGTCGGTGCCGGCAGGCTCGCCCGATCGATCGATCACGATCACCGGAACGGGCTTCGTCCCGACGAGCACCGCGAAGAGCAACGGCGTGCTCGTCTCGACCACGTACGTGACGCCGACGACGCTCGCCGCCGTCGTGCCGTCGAGCCACTTCATCAACCCGGGCTCGGTCGCGATCACCGTCACGAACCCGGCGCCCGGCGGTGGAACGAGCGCCGCGAAGAGCCTCACGGTCGGCTGCGACACGAGCGGCGTCGACGTCCCGCTCGGCGCCATCGGCACCCTGACCACGCTCGCCACCAACTTCGCGACCGCGCCGCTCATGTCGCGCTTCTCGGACAGCAGCGCGTGCTCGGCCACGGTCATCGACCCCACGAACCAGCAGCCCGGTCGTTACTGGGTCGTCCAGAACACCGCTGGCACCACGGTCACGCTCTCCGCGTGGGCCGATTGCACCGCCGACGGCAAGCAGGACGACGCGTACCTCACGTTCTATCGTCGCCCCACGACGCCCGCGAACGACAGCGAGCGGCTCGTGTGCGCGAACGTGATCGCCGAGGGCATCTCGGTGAGCGGCTACGGCAGCCCCGAGTCCGGCGCGAGCAGCTGGTGTCCGGGCCTGACGAAGGCCAACTCGGGCGGGCTCACGCTTGCCGCATGCGAGAAGGCCGTGGTGCACATCCAGCCGTGGAGCTACGCCAGCACGACGTACACGGCTCCGCCGATCGTCCGCGTGAAGCCGGAGTGACGTGGCCGCTCGCGTGGCGTAGAAGAACGCCCACGTGAGGATCGCGTCGTGAGCAAGCAGCTTCGAGTCCCGACGGCACGCAGCGTCGCTGCCGAGGTCGTTGTCCGCGTGCTGCGCGACAAGGCCTTCGCTGCCGCGGCGCTCGATGCGGACCTCGAGCGCAACGTACAGCTCGACGTGCGCGATCGCGCGCTCGCCACGGAGCTCGCGTACGGCACGTTGCGTCTGCTCGGCTGGCTCGAGAAGCGCCTGAACCGCCATGCGTCGCGCGGGATCGGCTCGGTCGACGTGCAGGTCCGCGCGCAGCTCCTCGTCGCCGCGTATCAGGTGCTCGTGCTCACGCGCGTGCCGGCGTTCGCGGCCGTCGACGAGGCCGTGAGCGTCGTCAAGGCGCTGCGCGGACCGCGCGTCGCCGGGTTCGCGAACGCCGTGCTCCGAAAGCTCGCGGGCGAGCCGAAGCCCGCAGCCGACGAGATCGCGCGGGCCGCACTCGAGGCCGCCGACCCCGAGCTCGCGCGCGCCATCGTGCGCGCGATCGGCGAGCAAGGTGCGCTCGCGCTCTTCGCGCCTTCCGAATCGCCGCCGCTGGGCCTCCGCGTGGACGACGCCACACGACGCGACACGTGGATCGCGCGCCTCCGTGAAGCGCGGCCCGACGCGAGCATCGAGGCGGGCAAGGTGTCGCCGCTCGCGATCGTCGCGCGCGGCGCCGGCCGGCTTCCGGATCTGCCTGGCTGGGCCGAGGGCGCGTGGAGCTCGCAGGAAGAAGGCTCGCAGGTCGTCGCGCTCTCGCTCGGCGCGCGCGCCGGAGAGGTCGTGCTCGACGCGTGTGCGGGACGCGGAAACAAGACCGGCTTGCTCGCGCATGCAGTCGGACGCGCGGGCGCCGGCGGCGCGGTCGACGCCGCCGATCTCCATCCGGCGAAGCTCGAGCGGCTCGTCACGGAGCTCGAGCGGATCCAGGTCAGGCCGCGCGCCACGTACGCGGTCGACTGGGCGGCGGGTACCGGCGGCGTGACCGGCCCGTACGATCGGATCCTCGTCGACGCTCCGTGCTCCGGCACCGGGACCATCCGCCGGCGGCCCGAGCTCCTCCTCCGTCGAAAGGCGGAAGACCTTCCGGAGCTCGCCGAGCTCCAGCGCAAGATCCTCGCGCGCGTCGCGTCGCTCGTGAAGCCGGGCGGCCGCGTGGTGTATGCCGTGTGCAGCGTGCTCCGCGAAGAGGCAGAGGACGTCATCGCGAGCGCTGCGGACGTCGGGCTCGAGGCTGCGCCTTTCGACGCGCCGATCGCCGCACGAATCGCAGGCGAAGGCGCGTCGTCCTTCCGCCTCCTGCCGCATCGGCACACGACGGACGGCTATTTCGTGGCGTCGTTCCTGAAACGCCGCTGAAGCGGGACCTGATGCGCGGAAACCGCGCATTTCTCGGCCCGAGGCGCCTTGACTGCGTTGCGAAGGGCCCCATGCGTACGGTAGCGTGCGAACCCCAATGATCATCGACGTGACCGTGCCCCAGCTCGGCGAGAGCGTGACCGAGGGAACCATCACGAAGTGGCGCGTCAAGGAGGGCGACGTCGTCACCAAGGACCAACCGATCGCCGAGATCGCGACGGACAAGGCGGACAGCGAGCTGCCGTCGCCCGCCGCGGGTCGCATCGTGAAGCTGCTCGCGAACGAAGGCGACGTCGTGCCCGTGCGCACCGTCATCTGCCAGCTCGAGGAAGGCGCAGGAGCCGCTCCCGGTGCACGTGCCCCGCAGCCCGCCGAGGCGCCCGCGCCGGTGATGGCTTCGCCGAACGTCACGACGCGCGGTGATACACCCGTCTCGCCGAACGCGACGGGAGCGATGGGACCGCTCGCATCGCCCACCGCACGGCGCGCCGCGCTCGAGACCGGAGTCGACCTCAAGAGCGTGCAGGGCACGGGCGATCACGGACGCATCACGCGCGACGACGTGCTCCGCGCCGGCGTCGACGTGCCGCCGCGGACCGAGCCCCCGATGTCGGCGGCGCAGCGCGCACAGGCCGACACGCAGATCCGTGCGCAGGTCAGCGCGCCCACCGCCGGGCTCGCGCAGATGATCAACCAGGGCGGCGGCTTCGTTCCTCCCGTCCCCGGCGTCGGCTTCGGCTCGTTCAAGGTGCCGCCCTATCGTCCGAAGCCCGGCGATCAGGTCGTCCCGTTCACGCGCCGTCGCCGGATCACGGCGGACCACATGGTCTACTCGAAGTTCGCGTCGCCCCACGTGGTGACCGTTGCCGAGTGCGATCTGTACCGCGCTGCGCGCCTCCGGGAGGCCAACAAGGATCGCTACAAGAAGGAGGGCATGAGCCTCACGATGCTCGCCTTCGTCGTCGTGGCGGTCGCTCGCGCGATCCGCGAGAACCCCACGGTGAACGCGCGCGTCCTCGACGACTCGTACGTCGTCTTCAAGGACGTGAACATCGGCGTCGCCGTCGACTCACCGGACGGCCTCGTCGTCCCGGTGGTGCGCCGCGCCGACGAGCTCGGCGTGCGCGGCATCGTGCGCGGCATCGACGACGTCGCGGCGCGCGCTCGCACCGGCAAGATCACCGTCGACGATCTCTCGGGCGCCACGTTCTCCGTCTCGAACCCGGGCCTCAAGGGCAACCTCTTCGGCGGCGCGATCATCAATCAGCCCAACGTCGGCATCCTGCGCATGGGCGAGATCAAGAAGCGCGCGGTCGTCGTCGAAGGTCCCGACAAAGAGGACCAGATCGCCATCCATCCCGTGATGTACATGGCGCTCAGCTACGACCATCGCATCGTCGACGGCGTCGCCGCGAACTCGTTCCTCTGGCGCGTCCGCGAGATCCTCGAGAAGGCCGAGTTCGAGGTCTGACTCAGTCGTCGCGGTCGGGCGAGCGCCACGGCAGGTCTCCGCCGTGGCGCGTGGCCTTCGCGATCGCGGGCGCCGTTGCGCTCGGCGCCGGACGCGCCCGATGCGCCGAATGCGCGGGCCGCTCGTGCGCGAGCTGGAGCCCGACCGCGGCCGCGAGCAGCGCGATCGGAACGAGCGCGCGCTTGAAGAGATAACCGCGCGGGGTCACGAGCTCGGGTGCGACCCCGGGCGCAGGCTCCCGCGGCGGTGCCGCAACAGGAGCGACCTTCGCCATGAGCACCGTCGTGGCCGGCACGATCGGCGGAAGGAGGACGGTGCGCCGTACGTCCTGCTCGACGCGAAAAGGTATGCGCTCCGTCGCGGGCGGCGCGTCGTCGACGTCCCATACCACCGGTACGGAGACGATCGACTCCGCCCCGTCGAACCTCGGTCGGCACAGCGCAGAGAACGTCGCGAGCGACGCTCTCATGTCCTCGACGGCCGCGAACCTCGATGCGCGATCGACACGCAGGCAGCGGCGGAGCAGCTCCTCGAAGGCGTGCGAGACCGTCGCGTGCGCATTCGGCATCGGCCACGCCGGACCGCGGACCGCCGCCATGCGCGTCTCCTCGAGGCACTCGGCGGCGAAGGCCGGGCGATCGCTGACGAGCTCGTAGAGAACGGCGCCGAGGGCCCAGATGTCCGCGCGACCGTCGACGTCGCGTTGTTCGGTGAGCTGCTCGGGCGAGGCATACCCGGGAGAGCCGGTGAGCGCGTGTGGCTCGCCGAAGCCGAGGAGCGTTGCCTCGAAGCGGCCGTCCACCATGCGTTGCACGACGATCTTCGACGGCGTGATGTCTCCGTGCACGACGCCGCACGCATGCGCGTGCACGAGCGTGTCACAAACCTGGACGATCAGCTCGGCCGCCAGCGGAACGGGCAGGGGGCCGTGGTCGCACAGGAGCCCGGCGAGGGTGACCGGCTCGATACGAGACGTGCCCCGCCTTCGCTCGAAGTGCAGATCGTTGCGCGCCACATGCATCGAACCGCCTGAAAACGCCGCCATTGACGTTCATCGAGCATGTCCCGTGCCGGAGGACGCGCAGCGCGTACTAGCGACGACGCCGGCGGACGAGCGCGATCGCCGCGCCGATACCCGCGAGCAGCGCCGCGAACGGCGTGGCCGACGACGGCGCGCGGACCGAGCAGCCTCCGCCGCCTTCCATTTCGTCGGGCGCGGCGGGAGTCGCCGCGCCGTCGCCGAGGCCGCTGTCGATCATGCCGGCGTCGACGTCTCCGCCGCCGCAACCGAGCATGGCGCGCTGCTGCGGCCATGGCGGCGACGCCATCGACGTCGTGCCGCCGAGCGTGCACTCGGTGTGCGTCGTCGATCCTGCGGGGCAGTCGAGCGGCCCGCGGATGTCGCAGAAGTGCATCTTCGTCTCGAACGTCGCGCCTTCGTCCTTGGAGAGACCGACGACGAACCCGCTCTTCTCGGTGGAGCACGCCCAGAGCCCGTCGTCGGCGAAGGCGAGGCACTGCACCTCGATCGTCGACTTCTGCACGAAGGCGAAGTCCGTGGTGCTCGCCTGGCGGATCCCGTCGATCGGGCCGCCGACCCACACCTTCGTGCCGTCCTTCGAGAGAGCGAAGCCTGCGAGCGAGCCCTTGCCGGTGAAGACGGTGCGGAACGTCTTGCCGGCGTCGTCGCTGACGAGCAGGCGTGACGGCATGTCGATCGCGTTCGCGGTTCGCACGTAGAGGCGATCGGCGTTCAGCGGATCGACGGCGGCAATGAATGCGGCGCGCTCCGGCTCGATGAGCGCGATCTTGTTCTCGACGAACGTCTTGCCGTGATCCTTCGACGTGAGGAGGAAGGCCGACGCCTGCGTCCCCGGATTGCGCACGGCAGAGACGTAGACGCGATCGGGATCGCTCGGCGTGACGTCGACGGTCTCGCCGAGCAGCGTCCGGTCGAGGCCGGGGCCGAGCGCCGTGAACGTCTTGCCCTCGTCCTTCGTCTCGAAGAGCGTCGACTTGAAGAAGATCGCGCCCGCGTCGTCCTGACCGTCGTACGAGCTCGCGAACGCGACCACCGTACCGGGCGTGGCCGGGCGCGACGCGACATCGATGAACACGAGATCCTTCAGCTCGCCGCCGATGTACGCCCAGTTGCACGCGCGATCGTGCGAGACGGCGAGCCCCTGGAACGTGGAGCTCACGATCGTGCCGTCGGGCGTGATCGAATACATCGGGTCCTCGACGCCGGCGAGGCCGACGGACCGCTCGCAGACCCAGTCCCACGTCTTGCCGCGATCGCGTGAGTCGATGAGGCCGAACGTCGTCCGGAGGAGGACGGCGTTCGGATCGTTCTGCGAGAAGAAGATCGCGTTCGACTCGGGAAAACGGCCGTTTGCTCGTGCCTCCGAGGGCCAGGCTGCGGCGGCTATGGCAACGAGCGCAAACGACCCGGCGAAGAAAGCAGTACGCACGGGTGAAACGTAGCGCAACGGCCGGCGACTACCATGCGTACGCTTCGGGTGCGGCGCCCCCAGGCCCGGGAAAGATCGCATCGAGCTCCTTCAGGACGGTGTCGTCGAGCTTCGCGTCGAGGGCGCGGACCGCCGCATCGAGCTGCTCCATCGTGCGCGGTCCGACGATGGGCGCCGTGACCGCGGGGTTCGCGAGGAGCCACGCGAGCGCCACGTCCCCCGGCGGAATGCCGATGCGATCGCACAGTGCTTCGTACTTCTCGAGCGCGGGACCGTGCTTCGCGATCGCCTTCTGCGCCATGTCGCTCGAGCGGCGTCCGTCCGCTTGCTTCTTCAACACGCCGCCGAGCACGCCGCCCTTCAGCGGGCTCCACGGGATGAGGCCGACGCCGTAGGCCTTGCACGCCGGGATCACCTCGAGCTCGATCGTGCGATCGATGAGGTTGTACAGGCTCTGCTCCGACACGAGCCCGAGGAAGTGTCGCTGCTTCGCGGCCTCGCACGCCTGCGCGATGTGCCAGCCCGCGAAGTTCGAAGAGCCGACGTAGATCACCTTGCCCTGTCGGACGAGCGTCTCCATGGCCTGCCACACCTCGTCCCACGGGCTGGCGCGATCGATGTGATGCATCTGGTAGAGATCGATGACGTCGGTGTTCATGCGGCGCAGCGACTCCTCGCATGCGCGCACGATGTGAAGCGCCGAGAGGCGCGACTGGTTCGGCCAGTCGCCCATCGTCCCGTAGACCTTCGTCGCGAGAACGACCTTCTCGCGTCGCCCGCCGCCCTGCGCGAGCCAGTGGCCGACGATCTGCTCGGTCCAGCCTTCGCCCTTCTTCCATCCGTACACGTTCGCCGTGTCGAAGAAGTTGATGCCGCGCTCGAGCGCGCTATCCATGATGCGGAACGAGTCGGCCTCCGACGTCTGCGGCCCGAAGTTCATCGTGCCGAGACAGAGGCGACTGACCTTGAGGCCCGTACGACCGAGGTGGACGTATTCCATGGCGCGGAGGCTAGGCCTGTCGTCCGCGCGTGAAAAGGGTCACGTCTTCGGCAAGAGCGTCCGCATTCGCTCGCACAAATCGAGATAGACCGCCTCGTGGATGCCCGCGAGTGCGATCGCGTGCGCGCGGATCGTCGCCAGGTCCGAGGCTGCCCATCGCTTCGGCGCCTTCGTTGCCGCACGAGCATGGGCAGAGCCGAGCAGCTGGCCGAGATACGTGGCGAGGCCGGGCAGATCCGCGCCGCGCAAGCGACGCAAGTTCAGCTTGTCCTCCTGGGGAGAGAGCTTGCGCACGAACATCGAGAGCTTCGCGGTGCCGCCGCTCCCGCGCAGCACCGTGCTTCCGAGCATGCGCGGCGGACGCTCGACCGCCGTCCGGAACGCCGTGCACACGCGCTCGGCGGGCACCATCGCGGGCGCGCCGAGGACCGTCGACGCCGACGGCTCGCCCTGCTCCTTCATGTCGAAGATCCACCCGCCGTCGGGACCGCCTTTGCCCTTCACGAGCACGGCGATGCGGAGGCCACCGAGGCTGCCCGTGCCGGCGATGCGCAGCGCGCAATCGATGATCTCGAGCGAGCCCTTGTGCGGGCGGTCCTCGTCGGGGAGAGCCTCGATGTAGCTCGCGAACGCCGCGGGCACCGCGTCGACGACCTCGGCCGGCAGATCGGCGTACCGCGGTCCTCGCACGAAGTGACGCTTGCCGCCGGTCACGGCCGTGCGTGCGTCGAGCAGCGCGGTCTTCGACCGTGCGCGCACCTGCTCGGTGAGGGCGAGGACCGGTGCGGGCTGCTCGTCGGGCAGCGCTGCTCCGTCGAACGCGCTTTGCGCCCATGCGTCGAGCAGCAGGTCGCACAGCGAGAGCGCGACGAGGCCGTTCGCGCCGAGCTCGCGACCACCGAGCAGCAAGCTGGTGGTGAGCCGCAGCACGTCGAGGCGCCACGGCCCGATGATCGCGTCGTCGAAGTCGTTCAGATCGAAGCGCACCACGCGCTGCTTCTTCGAGCTCGCGCCGCCACCACGCGTCGACGTCGGCTCGGCGGTACCGAGCGGATCGGGGCGGTACGCGCCGAAGTTCTCGAGGTGCATGTCGCCGACGATCCAACCTTCGCCCGCGGGTCCTTCGCCGAGCTCGGGGCGCGTCGCGAGGATCTCGAAGAAGAGCGGCGCGGCTCCGCGCAGGTAGGCGAGCGGCGAGGCGCTCATGCGCTGCAGCTTGCGTACGAAGAGATCGGGAAACCGCTTCGTGCGCTCGCGATCGAGCGTCAGCTGGCGATCGGCGAGGACGCCCGGATCGAGCTCCGCGCCGAACGCCGGCGCCTTCTTCCCCCCGTCCGCGCTGGCGGTCTTCGACACGTCTTTCCTTGTACGCCCCCGGGCGGGGCTTGTGTACCGTCGCGTCGTGATCCCCGGAGCCCTCCCGCGCATCCGCACGACGATCGCCCGATGGCTCGAGGACGGTGTGCTCTCCGGCTCGGGCTCGCGGCTCGTAGCGCGCGCGCACGGCGAGCTCGCGGCGCACGGCATCGCGCGGCCGCTGCGCGTTCCCACGCGTGCGGGCGGTGAGCCGATCGTGACGATCGCGGTCGGCGGCGCGACGCTCGGTGGCTCGGGGAAGACGCGCGTCGCGCTCGCATGTGCACGCGAGCTCGCGTCGCTCGGCGCGAACGTCGTCCTCGTCGGCCACGCGTATCGCGCCACGCCGCGCTGGGCGCGCGTCGTCACGCCAAACGATGCGCTCGCCGACGTCGGTGACGAGGCGCTCGCCTGTGCGCGCGAGCTCGCCGGCACGCCTGCGTCAGCGCGCGTGCGCGTGGTCGTGGGCCCGAGCAGGCAGGCCGCGATCGATCTCGCGGCGGCGCTCGTACCCCACGTCGACGCCGTCGTGCTCGACGGTCCGCTCCAGCTGTCGCCGTTGCGTGCGTCGCTCGCGATCCTCGCGCTCGACGCCGATGCGCCGTGGGGCGCGGGCGACGTTCCACCCGCCGGCGACTTGCGCGCTCCTCGCGAAGCGCTGCTCGCGCATGCGGATCACGTCGCGCACGTCGATGCGACCCCGCGCGCCGCGCTCGTCGAATCGCCGCGCCGCGTGACCGAGCTCGCATCGCTCGCGGCTTCGCTTGCGCGCAACGAAGCGCGCATCGGTCTGTTCACCGCGATCGCGCGTCCGGAGCGGCTCGAGCGTGCCCTCGTCCGTGCGGGTCTCGTCCCGGCCGAGGTCGTACGCGCCGCCGACCACGGGCCCGTCACGCCGCGGCTCGCCCGGCGGCTCGCCGATTTGCCGGTCGATCTCTGGCTCACGACCGCCAAGTGCGCGGTTCACCTCGAAACGCTCGATTTGCGCGCGCCCCGCGCAATCCTCGATGGATCGGTGGTCTTGGCGCCTCCGATCGCGCTCGCGCTGCGCGACGCGCTCGCCCGAGGACGCCCCGGAACCGCTGCAATTCGCAGCAGCGCATGACGTTGGCGTGCGACCTACCCCCACATGGGTGGCTTGACCCCTCGAATCGCAAAGCCCTACTCTCGTCAAACGGGCGTATCTCGCGGGAAAACCTGCTTCCACGCCGACATGCTTTGCGAGACGCGCTTCCTGGAACGATCACGTGAGCGAGCTGGACGAGAAGACACGCGTAACGACGATCGTCCAGAAGCCCGCCGGCGAGACCGGCGAGGACGAGAAGCCGCGTAACAACGACTGCATCGTCGTGATCTACACGAAGGAGCCGACGCTCCTCGGGAAGCGGTTCGTCCTCGACTTCACGCCTGTCCGCCTCGGCCGCGGCGCAGAGAACCACATCGTCCTCGAAGGCGACAGCGTGTCGCGCCGCCATGCGCATCTCGAGCAGCGCGGCCCGGTGTGGTGGGCGGTCGACGACGGCTCGACCAACGGCACGTACGTCAACGACGAGCAGATCAGCCGCGAGTTCGGCCTGGCCAATGGCGACCGCATCAAGGTCGGCCCGACCATCTTCAAGTACCTGTCCGGCGCCGACGTCGAGGCCCAGTACCACGAAGAGATCTATCGCATGACCATCATCGATGGTCTCACGCAGGCGCACGTGAAGCGCTACCTGCTCGAGGCCCTCGAGAAGGAGATCATCCGCGCGCGCCGTCATGCGCGCGAGCTCTCCTTCATCATGTTCGACATCGATCACTTCAAGAAGATCAACGACCACCACGGTCACCTCGCCGGCGACTTCGTGCTGAAGGAGCTCGCGCGCATCGTCCAGGGGCGCATCCGTCGCGACGAGGTCTTCGCCCGTTACGGCGGCGAGGAGTTCTCGATCATCCTCCCCGAGACCGGCCTCGAAGGGGCTCGCGCGCTCGCCGAGGGGCTCCGCGAGAAGATCGAGAGTAGTCGCTTCGTATTCCAGGGAGACAGCATCCCCGTGACGATCTCGATCGGCGTTGCGCTCCTCACCGACACCGACAAGACGAGCCTCGATCTGATCCGCGCCGCCGACGCGAAGCTGTACGAAGCGAAGCGCGGCGGACGCAACAAGGTCGTCGGCTGACGGCGCGACCGTGCTCCCCGAGGTGAAGGTGCCGCCGCCGGGCCCGCGATCGCGCGAGCTCGCGGCCCGTCTGGAAGCCGTCGAATCGCCGGCGTTCGAAGCAAGGCGCGACGCACGCGCGGTGACGTCCGGCGCGGAGCAGGCGCCGATCGTGTATGCGCGCGGGAGCGGCGCGAACGTCTTCGACGTGGACGGCAATCGCTACGTCGATCTCACCGCCGGGTTCGGCGCGCTGTTGCTCGGTCACGCGCCGAACGCCGCCGTCGATGCCGCGCGCGCCGCGATGGAGGAGCTGCCGCTCGCGCTCGGCGACGTCTATGCGTCGGAGCTCAAGGTGCGCGCATGCGAGGCGATCGCTGCGCTCTTTCCGGAGCCCGGTGCGCGCGTGATGCTCGGTCTGTCCGGCGCCGACGCGGTCACCTGCGCGCTCAAGACCGCCGCGCTCGCGACGAAGAAGCTCGGCGTCGTCGCGTTCGAGGGCGCCTATCACGGGCTGTCGTACGGACCGCTCGCCGCGTGCGGCCTCGCGCCCAGCTTCCGCGAGCCGTTCGGCGCGCAGCTCGGGATCGACGTGACGTTCGCGCCGTATCCGTCGAAGAGTCTCGACGAGAGTCTCACGGCCGTACGGGGCGCGCTGAAGACGGGCGCGATCGGCGCCGTGCTCGTCGAGCCGATGCTCGGACGCGGCGGATGCATCGTGCCGCCGGCGTCGTTCCTGCCCGCGTTGCGCTCGCTCGCCGACGAAGCGGGCGCGCTCCTCGTGCTCGACGAGATCTGGACCGGCATGGGACGGACGGGTGCGATGCTCGCGTCCGCGCACAGCGGCGTCGTCGCCGACGTGATCTGCCTCGGCAAGGGCTTGGGCGGCGGCGTTCCGATCTCGGCGTGCGTCGGTCGTGCGCGCGCGATGGAAGCGTGGGGCGCGCACGGCGGGTCGACGATCCACACCGGCACGCATTTCGGGTCACCTCCCGCGTGCGCTGCGGCGCTCGCGACGATCGAGGCGGTGCGCGGAGGGCTCGCCGAACGAGCCGCAGAGCTGGGCGCGGCGTGGATCGCGGAGCTCGCGGCGGCGGCCGCCGGGTCGAGCACGCGATGGAGCGTACGTGGCAAGGGCCTGATGGTCGGCGTGCAGCTCGAGGACGGCGCCAAGGCGCTGGCGGTCGCCCGCGCGCTGCTCCAGCGCGGCTACATCGTCCTCACGGGCGGAGCGCGGGGCGACGCATTGACCCTCTCGCCGCCGCTGACCATCGCACCGGACCTCCTCTCCGCTTTCGCCGTCGAGCTCGCAGCGCTGCTAGACTGAGGCTCGATGTCGGCTCTGACGATCACCGGCGTGATGTTCACGTTCTCGATCGACGGGCCGCGCGCCGAGATCCGGATCTTCCGCCGCCCCGACCTCGACTCCGAGACGGGCGCGAAGAACGCGGCGCGCATCTCCGAAGAGGCGCTGAAGCTCCCCGGACGTGGCGTGCGCGCCGTGCTCCTCGACGTGCGCGACGCGCCGGTCGTGGCGGGGCCGAAGTCGATCGCATCGATCGCCGCCATGATGGCCGGGTTCGCCGCCGCGCACATGAAGGTCGCCATCCTCGTGCAAGCGGACGACGCGCTGAAGGTCCTCCAGTACACGCGCGTCATGACCGAGCACGCGCCACGCGACGCGCGCGTCATCAAGGACGTCGCCGAGGCCACGAAGTGGCTCGCAGCGACGAAGTGATGCGGTCAATGGCCGAACTGGAGCCCTAGCGTCGGGCCGACGAAGACCTGCGTTCCGTCCGTGACCGTGATGCCGCGGCCGGGTTGCTTGAACGCGGTGTTCGGGATCGGCGTGTGCGTATCGGGGCCGATCACGAGCGTGGGCGCGAAATCGATCCACGCCTGGACGCCGAGGTAGAACTTCGTGCCCGGCGTGCTGCCGATCAGGATCCCACCGTCCATGACGAAGCCGAACGCCGTGTAGCCCGCGGACCCGAACTTCTGTTCCGGTCCGCTCTGCGTCTGGCCCGTGCCCGTGGTGGTCTGAGGTACGAAGCGGTTGCTCGAACCGGGGTCATTGGTGGTCGGTTGGAGGTCGCCGTTGCGCTGGCGCCTGGGATTGAAGGCGTGGATGCCGATGCCCGGCGCGATGCCGAACGTGAAGCGAATGCTGTCGTCCTTCGAGGTCACGCGCGGACCGACGCCGATGAAGCCGGCAGGTCCGTTCGACGTGTCGCCGTAGTTGCTCGTTCGCGTGAGCCCGCTGCTGGTGTCGTTGAACGTGTAGTCCCGATCGCGGTGCTCGAAGGCGAACAGCCCGATCACCTCGGCGCCGTACCAGTCCCACGCGCGGCCCACGCGCAGCGTCGCACCGACCTGTCCTACGAAGCCGCCGTCGCTCGTCGTGAGCGGCGCGACGGAGTCGTCGGGTTGCCCGCTCGGCGCGAGGTGCCCGAAGAGCGCGAGGCGCACGTAGATTCCCTCGTAAACGGGCATCTTCGACGTGACCATCGCGGAGACGATCGGGATCTCCTGTACGACGAGCTGACCGCGGCCGAGCATGATGTCGCGGATCTGCGGTGTCTGCCCCGGCAGCGAGACCTCGATGCGATGCGGCCCCTCGGGGAGCTCGCCCTCCCAGGCCCCGGTCCCCATCGTGTTGCCGTCGATCGCGATGTTGGCGGTCGCGGGGATAGTCGTGACGCGCAAGCGCCCTTGCAACGCAGCCGCATCGAGCGCGAAGTCGAGCCGGTCCTTCTGCGCGACGACCACCTTCCGCGGTTCAGACGCAAACCTCGCGCCCTTCGCCTGGACCGTGTGCTCACCGGCGGCGAGCTCGCCCTCCCACGGCGCAGGCCCCTTGTCCTCGCCGTCGACGAAGACATGGACGTCGCGTCCGCTCTGCTCGCGGACGACGACGTGGCCGGTCGTCTTCTCGAGCTCGAGCTTCACGTCGATCTTCTTGTTCTGCTGCGAGTCGACCGTGAACGTCTGCTCGTAGCGCGCGAACGTCGGCTTCGTGACGCGCACGGTGTGCCCGCCCGTGGCTGCGAGGCGCTTCGGCTTCGTCATCGGCGATTTCCCGAGGCTCTTGCCGTCGATCTCTATGTCGGCGTCGGGCTCGTTGACGTCGACGGTCAGCGTCGCGGTGAGCACGCCGAGCTCCTCGAGCGCTTGCTGCACCGCCCTCTTGTCGGCGGCGGGCAATTGCGCATCGTGCTTCGTGAGCATTTGCTCGTACGCCTCGTAGGCGTCCACGAAGTGCTTCAGGTTGCGATGGCACTGCGCGATGTTCTTCAGGGCCGATGGGCGTCCGCCGAGGCGATACGACTGTTCGAACGCGATGAGCGCCTCGGCATACGAGCCCTCTCCGTAGAGCCGCAAGCCGCTCTCGAAGTTCCTCTTTGCCGTCGCTTCGTCGGCGGTGGTGGGCTTTGCGCTGGGCGGGCTCGGGATCGACTGCGCGAGCGCAAGCCGGGGAGGGCACGCGAACAGCAGCGCGAGCGCCGTGAGCACGATCGCGAGCCACCGCATTTCAGTACGCGGTCGAGACACCGGCAGCGCCATATTGCGAGGGTCCCCCCTTCGTCGTCGTGGTCGGCGGAACCGCCCCCGTGCCAGGTCTCGTGCCCGGTCGCGCGCCGGCATCGCTCGCCGTCGCTGTCGGGCTCGCGGCCTTGACCGACGGCTGCGCGCTCGGCTCGGGCACGACGGAGGCCGCCGGCAGGATCGTCGTCACCACCGCCGACGATGCGTTCGGCAGCGGCGCGCTCGCCGTCTCGGAGGGAGGTGCGGCCACGAGGCCGCCCTGCGCGGCGCTCTTGGTCGCCGGCTCCCGGGTGGCGAGGGCGATGACGCCGACCAGGACGGCGACGGCGACGACGCCAGCTCCGAGCAGCACGCCGGCGCTTCGCTTCCGCGGGAGGCCGGCGTCGAGCTGCGTGCGCGCACCGACGACCACGCCCGTGCCGGTCGGCGGCGACGCGGCGCCGGAGCGCGCGCTGCTCTCGGGCGAGCTCGCGACGAGGCGCGAGCTCGAGCTCGAGGGGTCGCTCGCCGGTCCGGTCGTCGAAGCGAGGACCGTGAGATCGAAGCCCGATGCCGTATCGGCCGGAAGGGCCGCGGCCGCGGCGAGCTGCTTCGCGAATGCGCCCGCGTCCGATGGACGCGTGGCGACGTCGACGAGCGCGGCGTCGACGAGCCGTGCGATCGGCTCCGGCACCCACGCGGCGACGTCGCGGAGCGGCTTCGGTCGCTGCGTGACGATCTGCACGATCATCTGCTCGTACGTATCTCGCGGAGCGAACGGCGTTTGCCCCGAGAGCGCCTCGTAGAGCACCGATGCGAGCGACCAGATATCGCTGCGCGCGTCGACGGGAAGGCCCTGCGCTTGCTCGGGCGACATATACGTCGGCGTACCCATGACCGAGCCTTCGCGCGTCAGGTTGCTCGACTTCGCGTCGCTACCGGGACGTATGAGCTTCGAGATCCCGAAATCGAGGATCTTCACCGATACCGAGCCGTCCTCGCGCGTCGTGAGGAACAGGTTCGCCGGCTTCAGATCGCGGTGGACGACGCCGGCCGCATGCGCCTTTCCGAGCGCCCGCGCAGCCTGCGTGGCGATGGTGATGGCCTCCTCGACGGGGATGCGTCCGCCTGCCTTCTCGAGGCGTGACGAGAGGTCCTCGCCGACGAGGAACTCCATCACCATGTAGAGGCCGACCGTGTCGTCGTGTCCGACGTCGAAGACGTGGACGATGTGCTCGCTCTCGACGGCGCTCGCGGCGCGGGCCTCGCGACGGAACCGCGCGGCGAGCTCGTCGGAGCGCGCGTGCTGCTGCTCGATGACCTTGATCGCGACGCGCTTGCCGATCTCGACGTGCTCGCCTTCGTACACCGCGCCCATGCCGCCCGCGCCGATGCGGCGTTTGATGCGATATTTCCCCGCGACGAGCGTGTCTTCGATCATTGGCACAGCGCCGGTGGTTTTCCGCAGACCGCGACGGGACAGCCGCCGCCCTGGCATGTCCCGGCGTCGGCGCCGGCATCCGTGCACTCTGCATTCGTCGCGCACGCGCGCTGCGCAGCAGGGCAGTCCTTCGCGCAATACGATTCGTTCTCGAAGACGCAGCAGCTCGTGCCGAGCGGACATGCGGTGTTCGCGGTGCAGCGTGCGGCGTAGCCCGGGCACGTGCCGTTCACGCAGCTCCCGCTGTTCTTGTTGATGACGCAGCAGACGTTGAAGTTGTTGCCGCCGCCGCCCCCGCCGTTGCCGCACATCCCTTGGTAGTTGGGGCAGCCCGGGCCGGGGCAGTTGGCCGCGGCGAACGGCCGGCAGTCGACGCTGCCCGCGCTGTTGGCGGCGCCGATCGCGCTGCACCGCGCGGCCGGCGCATCGAGGTCGGCGCACTGCTCGAGGAAGCAGGCGAGGTTCGGCCCCGACGAGCAGAAACAACCGCCCGGCAGGCCCGACACGCCTGCGCCGTTCGTCATGCCGCAGCAACGTCCCGTGCAGGACGTGGCGGTGTCCGCGAAGCCGCCGTTCTGCGCGCTCGCGACCGCAGTGAGCGAGAAGATGCCGAACGTCTTCGCGAGGCCCCAGAACGTGTTGCTCGAGCCGCCGCCGTTCTGCGTGCCCGCGATCACGAGCGACTTGAACGAACCGGCGATCTGCTCGGCGGGGACGAGCACGTGATCGATCTGGCTGCCGTTCGGATTGCCGCTGCCGTGGAAGCTGACCTGGAAGAACTTTGCCGGCGGCTTGTCCGCAGCGACGACGTAGATGGGGACGACGAGGCCGGTGTCGAGCGTCTGCTCACCGGCGGTCGTGATCGTGACGCTCGTCGGACCCATGAAGGTGCCGGCGCCGAACGTCACTTCGAACACCGCATCGGACGACGCGACGGTCTCGGTCTTGTCGGGCTGGACGAGGTGCGTCGTCGCGCTCCCGTCGGTCGTGGTCGCGCCCGAGTCGAAGCTCCCGTCGTAGCTCCCGTCGTACTCGCCGTTCTTGCACGCGATGAGGCACGTGACGGCCGCTGCCGTGACGGACGAAGCCCCAAGGACGAAGACCCTCCACCGCATCGCCCCCTGCACGCCCCCTCGCTCGGGAGCCTATCGCGCTTTCCCGTCGCAGCGGGGAGGTGGTCCAGCGACCCCCCATGGGGTCCCATTAGCATGCTAATCAATGCCGAAAAACGTAGTGATTCCGGGATCACTCAGCAGGTGCGGGGCTTGCTTACATTGTGGTCGCCCACCATGACAAAGCTTGCGCTGCTCGCCGCTCTCTCCTTCGTTGCTGCCGTCGGATGCGCGGCGGACCCCTCGAACGACGGCGGCGCCGAGGACTCCGCGACCGGTGAGGATGCCTTCACCGCGCACGTCTCGAGTCACGCGATCGTCCTCGCGCACGGCTTCGACGGCTCGCTCACGAACCGTTGGAGCTTCTACAAGGTCGAGGACAAGCTGCGCGCCGACGGCCACGTCGTGCATGCCGCGCAAGTCTCTCCGTACAAGGGCGTGCCGGCGCGCGCCGCGGAGCTCGCGAAGCACGTCGACGCCGCGCAGCGCGAGTGCAGAGCGAAGCCTGGTTGCGACGCGAGCAAGGTGCACATCATCGCGCACTCGATGGGCGGCCTCGACTCGCGCTACTTGATCTCGAAGCTCGGCTACGGCGATCGCGTCGCGTCGCTCACGACGATCTCGACGCCGCATCGCGGGTCGAACATCGCCGACGTGCTGCTGAAGATCATCCCGGACGATCTCGACGAGGCGGTCAACGCCATGGCCTCGGTCTGGGGACGCACGTTCACGGAGCGCGAGCTCGCCGACGGCAGCGACGTGAAGGCGGCGCTCTCGTCGATCAGCGAGAAGACGACGCGTGAGAGCTTCAACCCCGAGGTCCAGGACGACGCACGCGTGACGTACATCTCGTGGGCCGGCGTGAGCGAGGTCATCGGCATCCCGAACCCGAAGGACTACGACGCGTGCGAGGGCAAGCTGCAGACGCGGCTCGGCATCCGGGACGGCATGGATCCGACGCTCGTTCCCGCCGCGGCCTTCGTGGCGCACGGAACGGAGCTCCGCCCGAACGACGGCATGGTCACGGTCGAGAGCGCGAAATGGGGGAAATTCATGGGCTGCATCCCCGCCGATCACCTCGACGAGGTCGGACAGCCCAAGCACGGTCGTCACCCGCTGACCGGCTTCGATCACGTGGAGTTCTACCGGAAGCTCGCGTCCTCGCTCGACGACGAGGTCGCCGCGCACTCGCTCGGCGCTGGCAGCCGCTGAGCCTCGGTACTAGACGGGAGACGTGAGTCTTTCGAGCACGTCGCTGCACGCGCGGGCGCGCGCCATGGTCGCGGCCTTCGAAGCAGGGGAGCCGTCGCCCGAAGCGTTCGACGTCCTCGCCTGCGATCTCGCGCGCCATCAAGCGTCGCAGATCGAGGGCTACGCGCGCCTCTGTCGCGCGCGCGGCGTCGACGCCTCGACGCTCTCGAGCGCCGCGGCCATCCCG
>JAQBQJ010000096.1 GCA_028287065.1 Labilithrix sp.
CGCGATGGAGTACCTCGAGGGTCAGTCCCTCAACAAGGTGCTCAAAGAGGCGCTGCGTCGCAAGGAAGGCATCGAGCCCGAGCTCGGCGCGCGCATCATCGCCGACGCGCTCGGCGGCCTCGCGTACGCGCACGGCCTCCAGGACTACGATGGGCGTCCGCTCGGGATCATCCATCGCGACGTCAGCCCTCACAACATCTTCGTCACCTACGACGGCCACACGAAGCTCGTCGACTTCGGCATCGCGAAGGCGGCGCTCTCGTCGACCGAGACCGAGGTCGGCGTCCTCAAGGGCAAGGTCGCGTACATGTCCCCGGAGCAAGCGATGGGCGGGCGCATCGACCAGCGCGCCGATCTCTTCGCAATGGGCATCGTGCTGTGGGAGCTGCTCGCGCGGCAGCGGCTCATGACGGGCGAGAGCGCCGCGAACACGCTGCACAAGCTGATGAACGAGCCCATCCCGCGCGTCTCCGCGGCGATGCCCGGCATCGATCCCGAGCTCGAGGCGATCGTCGGCAAGGCGCTCGAGAAAGATCCGCAGTACCGCTGGCAGAGCGCCGCCGAGATGCGCGATGCGCTCGAAGCGTGGCTCCGATCGAACACGCGTCCTGCGCGGCAGGAAGAGGTGGGGCGCAAGATGCTCTACCTGTTCGCGAACGTGCGCGAAGAGGTGCAGCGCCAGGTGCAGCGGCACATGGCGGCGATCACCGCCGCGACGACCACGCAGGAGCTGCAGGCGCTCACCGCGGAGTCGCTGCATCGCATGGAGCAGTCGGGCGCGAACGTGAGCGGTCAGCTCCTTCGGCTCGGCAACAACGGAAGTGGATCAGGCAGCGGCGTCGTCCCGAACTACGGGATGGGGTCGCATCCGGGCGCATCGGGCGGCTTCCAGTCGATGGCGGGCCACTCGGTCGGCGGCGGGCCGGCGACGCACCAGACCGGCAACGTCGCGGATCCGAAGGGCAACAACACGCTCTTGATCGTGATCGCCGTGGGCTTCTTCCTGCTCGCCGGTCTGCTCATCGTCGTGTTCGGGCTCCGCGACCGCAGGACGATCGGCGGAACGACCACCGACCCGACGACGTCGCCGTCGAACGGCGCCGCGCTCACGCCGGGCAGCGGCAACGTCGCGAGCCTCGATCCTCCGCCTCCTCCGGCGTCCGCGACGGCCGACCTGCCGATCACGCCTCCTCCTCCGTCGACCGGTGCGTCGAACACGTCCGGCGGCACGACCGGCGGAAAGACCGGCATTCGCACGCCGACGCCTCCGCCCACGAACAAGGTCGTGACCGCCTCGCACCCGCCGCCTCCTCCGCCTCCTCCGCCTCCGGAGGAAAAGGAGCCTGGCTTCCTCACGATCAACGTCTATCCGTGGGCGAAGGTCTCCGAGGGGGGGCGCGTCCTGTGCGCGGCGACTCCGTGCAACAAGATCCCGCTCTCGCCGGGCTCCCACACGCTCTTGCTCGAGAATCCGGAGCAGGGGATGAAGCAGTCGACCACGGTGACGATCAAGAGCGGGGACACGACCACGCGCGCGATCGGCTTCAAGTAGCGGAGCCGCCGAGAAAAGCGCCATAATGACGGTGTGAGACTTCACGCCCTTGCCCGCCGCCTCGGTCGCGTCTGCGCGGCAGGCGTCCTCGCTTCCGGCACGCTCGTCGCGCTCTCCACGTTCACCGCGAACGAAGGCTGCGCCGACAAGGCGCCACCTCCTTCCGCTGCGCCTCCGATCGTCATCGGCGTCTCGCTCGGTCTCACCGGCGACCTCGACACGTTCGCCGGACCGCTGCGCGACGCGGTGCGCACGGCCGAAGGTCAGATCAACGCCGGCGGTGGTCTGCTCGGTCGACCGGTGCGCTTCGACGTGCGCGACGACAAGAGCGACGAGGGCAACGTCGTCACCGGCGTCGCCACGGACCTCGTCAACGAAGGCGTCGTCGCGATGATCGGTCCCGTCGGCAGCCAGCAGGTCGTCCTCACGCAGAAGATCCTGGCGGACCGGCAGATCATCCAGATCTCTCCGTCGGCGACGTCGACCGATCTGTCGACCATCCAGGCCGCGAACGATCGCTTCCTGTTCCGCACGACGCCCGCCGACGATTTCCAGGGCGCAGCCGTCATCCTCTTCGCGCAGAAGACGCCGCGCGGCCTCGGCGACGCCGGCGCGCCGCTCGACGAAGCCGGCGTGCCGATCACGTGCAACAAGCTCGCGATCATCAACATCGACAACTCGTACGGGACCTCGATGGCCGAGGTCATCGCGACCAACTGGCCGAAGCGGGGCGTGGGGCGCACCGTCGTGTTGAAGAAGACGCTGCCGGTCGACCTCGTGGCGAGCTACGCGACGGAGGCTTCGCAGCTCATTGCGGCGAAGGCGGAGTGCGCGGCGCTGATCTCGTACGAGAAGGTCGCCGCGCAGTTCGTGCACGACGTGAAGGTCGCGCCCGGGTTCAAGACGCTCTCCGACAACGGCTTCTTCTTCATCGGCACGGACGGCGTGTTCACGCCCGGCTTCCTCCAGCTCAGTCTCGAGAACCGCGCCGACGACACGTCGCCGAGCACCGCCGACGGCGTATTCGGGACGAACCCGGACACGCAGCCGGGAACGAAGGAGTACAACGAGTTCAAGACGATCTACCGCTCGTACTTCCCCGAGCTGCCGGATGCGCCGCCGTTCACGGCGAACACGTACGACGCCGCGATCCTGATCGCGCTCGCGATCCAGCAGGCCGGCACCGTCACCGATCACGTCGCGATCCGCGATGCGCTTAGCAAGGTGTCGTCCAAGGGAAAGCCGTTCACGCCGGCGCAGGTCGGCGATGCGCTGCTCGCGCTGCGGCAGGGCCAGGACATCGACTACAAGGGCGCGTCGGGCAACGTCGATTTCGAGGACAACGGCAACGTGAAGAGCGGCTTCATCGTCTGGCAGGCATTCCGCGATCCCGCGACGAAGAAGGTTGCCTACCGCACGGTCGCGCAGTTCACGAGCGAAGAGCTCTTGGATCAAATCAAGTGAGCAAGCTATGCATGTCGCTCCGATGAGGCTGTCCGGGGGCATTGCTACCGTCGTTCCGTTGGCTCTCGTGGCCTTTGCGTGCACCGCGCCCGCAAAGGATCCTTCGTCGGGCTCGTATACGGTCTCGTTCCCGTCGACCGCTGCAGCCGTCGCGACGGACACCGTGCAGCTCCTCGTGTTCGACGTGCCGGCATCGACGACGGAGCGCAACGACTTCTGCCTGACGCTGATCCAGGGGCGAAAGCGTCAGGATCCGCAGAAGCCGCTGCTCGCCAACACGCCCGTGAACATCTGCGAGATGCTCGGCGGCCGGAAGCCGATCACGATCCCGTACGGCGAGAAGGCCGTGCTCGCGGTCGCGAAGCGCAAGTCGAACGACTTCCTGATCGGCTGCGTGATCCAGACATTCGGCGACGGCGACGCGCTCCTCGACATCGACCTCGCGCTGGTCGACGTCGGCGTGTCCGTCCCGGACACGACGTGCGCGACGGTCGGCGACTTCTGTGGCCAGAAGTGCCCGGCGATCTAGAGAACGCGGGCCGTCCTTCTCACGCTGCCACCGCGTCGCCGCTATTCGAGTGAGGTCGGTCAGAGTCGGTCGAGAGCGAGCGATGCCAAGGAGGCGAGCGAGACGTACTCCTGTACGTCGCAGCGAGACGACGCCGGCAGCGCGAAGCTATCGGCCGGCTATGACCGGCCTCACCGGCGTCAGTTGCAGCGGTCGACGCCGCAGCGGATGACCGGCGACAGCGAGGCGCTCGTCGGCGGGTCCTGCGGGCGGAGCGCGAAGAAGAGCGCCGCGCCGCCGCCGATGACGGCCGCGCTCGTGATCACCCAGAAGACCGGGCTCGAGAACACCGAGCCGCCTTCTTCCTTCCCCTTCTTGCCGTTGCCGCCACCGCCGCCGCCGCCCGCCTCGGCGAACGCGCTCTTCGGCACGTTCGGGTTGCCGGCCTCGAGCACGGCGTTCTCGCGCTCGTCGAGCGCCTGCACGTAGAAATCGAGACGCGTGCGACCGGCCGGGGCGGAGCCGACCTCGACCGCGACCGCCTCGCCCGGGGTGATCTGCGAGACCGCGTACTCGCCGGACGACGTCCAGCGGTAGCCGACGTTGACCCTCTTGACCATGCGCGTGGGGTCGCGGGTCGTGACGCGGAGCGTGCCGCCGTTCGTCGAGACGGCGGCCGACACGTCGATGCCCGGCTTCGTGGGCAGCGAGCGGAAGCTGCCGCGCGCCTCCATGAACGGCGTGTTCACCTTCGGTCCGAGGTTCGGATCGGCCTGGAAATCCGCGTCGTACGTGAGCAGCTGCAGGAACGCGTCGCGCGCCTGCTCCTCCTTGTCGAGGACGGCGTACGTGACCGCGAGCACGCGGTACGCACGGACGAGCTGGTCGTGCGTGAGCCCGTTCTTCTTCACGACGCGCTCGGCGACCGAGCTCGCCTGCTCGTAGTCGAGCTTGGCGTAGAGGGCCTCGGCCGTCTCGACGTCGGCGGGCGCCGACTGCACGCTCGTCGGCGGAGCCGAAGGCTTGCCCCGCTGCGCGACCGCGGTGCGAGGAACCGAAGCGACGAAGCACGAGGCCGCCACGACGAGCGCCCATCCGGCGCGACCACGCAATCCGCGTCCCATGGCTCGAGAATACGCCTCGCAGCCGCCTGCAGAGAAGGAAACGTCGGTTGCATGGCCCGCCCGCGGGTGCCGGCACGCGCCAGTGGTGTTAGATCGCTCCTCATGGCGAGAGCCCGCGCATCCTGGGACGAGTACTTCATGAACATCGCGAAGGAGGTCGCCTCGCGATCGACCTGCGACCGCAAGCACGTCGGTGCCGTGGTCGTTCGCGACAAGTCCATCCTCGCGACCGGCTACAACGGCTCGGTCCGCGGCCTCGGGCATTGCGACGACGAGGGCCACCTCATGGAGGACAACCACTGCGTCCGCACCGTCCACGCCGAGGCGAACGCCATCGTGCAGGCCGCGCGCAACGGCATGCGCATCGAGGGGGCCGGCATCTACGTCACGGCGTCGCCGTGCTGGGGGTGCTTCCGGCTGATCGCGAACGCCGGGATCGTCCGCATCGTCTTCGGCGAGTTCTATCGCGACCAGAAGATCTTCGACGTGTCGCAGAAGCTCGGCATCGAGCTCGTCGACTTCTCCAAGTCAGCCGCGGCGATCGCGTGAGCGCGCGGAAGTACTCGGTCGCCGTCGTCCAGGGCGGCCCGTCGTCCGAGGCCGAGGTCAGCCGGGCGTCGGCCACGAGCGTCGCGAACGCGCTCGTGAAGGCAGGCCATGGCGTCGTGCGCCTCGAGCTGAACGCGTTCCTCGCCGAGTCGCTCCGCACCGGCGGATACGAGGTCGTGTTCCCGGTCTCGCACGGCGCCGTGGGGGAGGACGGCTCTCTGCAGGGGCTCCTCGAGGTGCTCGACATCCCGTACGTCGGCTCCGACGTGCTCGCGAGCGCCCTCGCGATGAACAAGCGCGTCGCGAAGGTCCTGTTCGCCGCCGCCGGATTGCCCGTCGCGCCGGCGCTGCACGCGAAGCGTGGTGGCGATGCCCGCGCGCTGGCCGAGGCCGCGCTGCGCGACGTCGGCGAGCGCGTCGTCGTGAAGCCGTGCTCGAACGGGTCGGCGATCGGCGTCGCACGCTTCGACGAGGGCGTGTCGGCCGTCGACCTCGCGACCGCCATCGAAGCGGCGTGGCAGGTCGACGACGTCGTCTTGATCGAGCGGTTCGCTCCGGGTCGTGAGATCACGTGCGGTGTACACGGAACGGGAGCGGATGCGATCGCGCTGCCGCCGACGGAGATCCGCGCGCCGAATGATGCGTTCTACACGTATCAGGCGCGCTATGCGCCGGGTCGTAGCGAGCACCTTTGCCCGGCGCCGCTCGAAGCGCCGGTGCTGAAGCGGGTGCAGCAGGTGGCAGTCGAGGCGCATCGCGCGCTCGGGTGCCGTGACCTGTGCCGCGCGGACTTCGTCGTCGACGAGACCGCAGCCGAGGGCGCGGTGACGCTGCTGGAGGTGAACACGATGCCGGGCTTCACGGACACGAGCCTGTATCCGGAGGCGGCGGGTGTGGCGGGAATCGCGATGGCAGAGCTTTGTGGCGGGTTCGTCGAGGCGGCGGTGAAGAGGGGTCCGCCGCGGAGGAACAGCGCGCTGCCGCTGCCCCGCTGAGAGCGAGACCCAGAGAACAGGTGATGGAAATGGAAATGGAAATGGAAATGCCGGACGGAGGCGCGCGCTCTCGGTCTGACATTTCCATTTCCGTTTCCATTTCAGTCACCTGTTCGCTCGTCTCGCCAGGCTAGGTGCGGGCATGTGCGCAACCCGCCCGTATGGACAGATCCCCGTTCCGGCCCCAAGCTCAGACATGGTGGCGTTGTTCTTGATGAATGCGCACCTTCGTTCCGATGGCGCGTGACTCCCTCTACGACGAGCAGATCGCCTGGACGGGCGGGCCGAAGGTGCTCACCGTGCCGCGCGTCTTCAAGGTGGTCGCGGCGGTCAGCACGACCATGGCGGTCGTCGCGCTCGCGTTTGCCATCGTCGTCGCGACCGGGCTCCGCCTTCCCGTCGGCGGCCTTCTCATGTTCTCCGCCTGGTCCGCGCTCATCGCCGCCGGGGCATGGCGCCTGCCGCTCTGGTTCCGCGCCACCGCGAAGTACAGCGTCACCGAGAAGCACGTCATCTGGCAGCGCGGCCGCCTCCGGCGAACGATCGAGCGCGACGCGATCAGCTATGCGGTCATCCGCTGGAACCCCAAGGTGCCCGGCGTCGGCGATCTCGTCCTCGAGCGCGCGGTTCCTACCGGCGCGCTTCGTCGCACGCTGAGCATCACGTTCGCGGACGTCGAGACGCCCGATCGCCTATGGGCGATCGTCCGCGGCCTCACGCCGAGCGCGCCGCAAGGTGACGGAAGTCGTCCGCTCGCCCAGCGGCTCGACGACGGCGAGCGCGTCCTCTGGACCGCCGCGCCGCGCGCGTCGCGCTGGACCAAGCGCCGTATCGCCACGACCATCGGCGCGAGCGCAGCCCTCGGCTCCGCGGTCCTCATGCTCGCACGCGTCGCGAAGCCCATCGGGCGCGTGCTGCATCAGCACATCCTCTCGCCCGTCACCTCCGGTCTCCTCGTGGGCGGCGTCGCGCTCGCCGTTCTGCTGCTCGTGACCGTCGCGTGCTTCATCGGATACTCGGCGGTCATCCGGCCGGTCCTCCTCGCGAAGAAGACGCGCTACTTCGTCACCGATCGCCGCGTACTCATCCGCCGCGGCTTCGAGGAGCTGCATCTCGATCGCGAGCGCATCGCGTACGTGATCACCGCGCCGTGGAGTGCCGGCGGCACACGCAGGGATCTCTTCCTCGTGCTCGACGGCCCGCAGGCGCGCGCCTTCTCGCCGAGCGGCGCGTTCGGCGGCGGCGGCGGCGACGAGCGGCTCGTGCCGATGTTCGCCGCGATCGAGGATGCCGACACCGCCTCGGAGCTCTTGCACGTGAGCCGGATCTCGACCAGCGAAGCGCGCCAGGCCGCCTGATCGGCGCGACCGCGCACGGCTGCGCTCGCTTTACGCATCTTTACGCCCCCAAAGAGAGCCCAACCGAGAACGTTCGGCCCCCGCCGTACGTCCAAACGGGGTGAGCATGGGCGCGTCTCTCCTGCGGTCCGACTATGGTAGAAAGCTGCCCGTGGTCGAGGTCGGGCAGGTCATCAGCTCGAAGTACAAGCTGCTTCGCCTTCTCGGCGACGGCGGAATGGGCTCCGTCTACGAGGCGGAGCACCTTCGGCTCGGCACGCACGTCGCGATCAAGGTGCTGCACAGCGACCTCGCGCGTCGCTCGGGTCTGATCGAGCGGTTCCTCCAGGAGGCTCGCGTCTCCGCGCAGATCCGCAGCCCGCACGTCGTGCACGTCACGGACGTCGAGAGCACGCCCGAAGGCGTCGCGTACCTCGTCATGGAGCTGCTCCAGGGCGAGCCTCTCTCGACCCTCGAGAAGCGCGAACGCACGCTCCCCGTGGCCACCGCGTCCGAGTACACGCTGCAGATCCTCCAGGCGCTCGAGGCCGCGCACTCGCTCGGCGTCGTGCATCGCGATCTCAAACCGGACAACGTGTTCGTCACGTTCGAGGGCGGCAAGCCGGTCATCAAGCTGATCGACTTCGGCATCGCGAAGCTGAAGCGCGCAGAAGGCGCGACCGGCGCGGGTCACAAGAACCTCACCGTCGCCGGCATGCTGATGGGCACGCCGGAGTACATGGCGCCCGAGCAGGCGTACTCCGCGACGGACGTCGACGCGCGCGCCGACCTCTACTCGGTCGGCGTGATGCTCTACGAGATGCTGTCCGGGCAGACGCCCGCGCAGGGCGAAGACCCTCGCGTCGTCGTGCTCAAGGTCGAGCGCGGCGAGGTGCAGCCCCTCGTGCACGTCGCGCCGAACGTCCAGCCCGAGCTCGCGGGCCTCGTGCACCGCGCGATGGCGCCGCGCCCCGAGATGCGCTTCTCGTCCGCCGCGGAGATGCGCATCGCGCTCGACGCCGTGATGACCGGCAAGCGCGCGGGCACCGCGAAGATCCCGCAAGCGAGCGTCGTCCCTTCGCCTGGTTCTCCCGGTGCCGGCGGCGCAGGCCCTCGCGGCGATCTCCGCACGGGCACCGTCATGGGCGCGCCCGCCGAAGGCGCGCTCGTCGCGAATCACGGCTCCGGCCCGCCGCCCGCCGATCCCAACGCGCAGCGTCCGGGTACCGGCACCGCGCGCGCCGCTCCGATCGATCCGCACGCGCTGCACATGGCGCAGCAGCAGCACGCGTACGGCTCGGACCGCCCCGGCCCGATCCCGGATGCCATGACGAACCCGCCGCCTCGCGGTGGGCGTCCGCAACACAAGAGCGGCGCAGGTCTCATCATCGCGCTCGCGATCGTCGCGCTGCTCCTCGGTGCAGGCGCGGTCGTCGCTTACGTGATGGGCACGGCGACGCCGACGCCCGTCGCGATCGAGCCGCTTCCGACCGTGACCACGCTCACGACGCCGGCCACGACCACCGCTCCGCCGATCACGCCGCCGACCAACACGGGGACCGCGCCGCCGCTCACGCCGCCTCCGCCGCAGACCGCGCCCACGCCGCCGAAGCCTCATCCGTCCGGAAGCGCGGCACCGAAGCCGTCGGGCAGTGCCGCACCTCCGCCGTCGAACGCGATCCCGCCGTTCCCTCCGTTCCCGTCGGCGATCCCGGTTCCGAGCGGCTTTCCGAGCTCGTTTCCGATCCCGAGCGGCTTCCCCACGTTCCAGGTGCCGAGCGGGTTCCCGACCTTCCCTCCGCCTCCGGCGCCTCCGCCCGGCTGAGCCGCAGCATCGGACGAGGCCGCGCGCTCGCGTGCTACTCTTCGATCCGTCTTCGCGATGAAGGTTTCGCCGCTGCCCGAGCCCCTGCGCGTGCTCCGCGATGCATGGCTCTCGGCCGTGCGCGGGCCTCGCATCCGAGCGATCGTCGCGGTCGCTTGCCTCGCCACCACCGTCGCGTTGCTCGTCGCGCGCATGGGGACGACGACCTCGCGTCTCGTCGCGCTCGCGATGCTCCTCGTCACCGCGGTGATCGTGATCACGCTGCGCGTCCTCGAGGCTCGCGTGTTCCGCGATCCCGCGCGTACCATCCAGCGCGTCGCCGGCGGCGTCGAGCCCGAGCTCGCAGGTCGAGCCATCCGCGCCCTGTCGCTCGTCGGGACCGACGCGGCCAAGGGCTCGTCCGCCGAGCTCGCGCATCTCCACGTCACGCGCACGCTCGCGGCGCTCCCGCGCGAAGGCGTGATGAAGGGCGCATCGCGACTCGGCTTCGTGCTCGGCGTCGTCGCGCTCGGCTTCGCCGCGACGAACATCGCAGCGTGCGCGAGCAACCCGTGGGGCGTCGTCGAGGGCTTCGACGTGCTCGTATCGAAGGGCGGCGTCGCGCCGCTCGGCATGGCGTGGCTGTCCGATCCGCAGCTCCGCGCGCGGCCGCCGGACTACCTGCATCAAGAAGAGCGGCGCGTGCTCGCCTACGAGGACGTGTCGTTGCCGCGCGGCACGCTTCTCACCGTGCGTGGCATTCCCGTGCACTCCGGGCGTCGTCTCTTGCTGACCGACGGCACCGCCGAGGTGCCGTTCGTCGACGACGGGACCGGGCAGGTCGTCGCGCGATGGCCGCTCGCCGACACGGTGCAGCTCCGCATCGTCGCGCGCTTCGGTGAGGTCGTCATCCCCGAGTCGCAAGACACCGCGATCGAGTCGATCCCCGATCACGCGCCCGAGGTCGCGCTCGAAGGCGCGCCCAAGCGCATCGCGCTCGCCGGTGAAGAGGACGCATCCGAGATCCCGATCCACTACGAAGCCACCGACGATCACGGGCTCCGCGAGGTGCACCTCGTCATGCGCGCCGCCGCCCGCGAGGAGCGGCGCGTGCTCGCGCGCCTCGACGGGGAGACCAAGTCGGATCGCGGCGGCTACAACCTCCGCGCGAGCGATCCCTTCATCAAGAAGAGCCACGCGCCGATCGAGATCCGCGTCGAGGCCAAGGACAACGACCCGATCACCGGGCCCAAGTGGGGCGCGAGCGAAGCCATCACGATCGTGCCGCCGGACGTGGGCGAGCCGGAGGCACGCCGTCTCGCCGCGCTCGTGCGCCTGCGCGATGCGCTCGTCGACGCGCTCGCATGGCGGCTCTCTCACGCCGTTCCGAAGGAGCTCAAGGACCGTCGCGAGTTCCTCGATCGCGAGGCACGCTTCGACGACGACGCGAACGAGCTCCTCGACTCGACGCTCGCGACCTCGTACGCGGGCGTCCGCGTCCCCGGCCGTCTCGCCGCGATGCTGCGCGGTCGCATGCGCAAGGTGAAGGAGGCCGTGTCGAACCAGGCGCGCTCGCCGAGCACCGCCGCCCATGCCGCCGTCGTGAAGGCGACCGAGCGCATCGTGCTCGTCGTCGATGCCGTCGTGCAGGGACAAGGGCTGAAGGACACGCGCGACGTCGCGCGAGAGCTCGCGGACGTCGCCGACGATCTCGCGGCCTCCGCGTCGCTCGCGCAGAAGGCCGCCGAGAAGCCTCGCGGCATCCAACGTATGGACGCCGCGGTCATCGTCCTCGGCGGCGGCGGTCGCGCGATGCAGCGTCTCGGCGCGCTCGGACGCGACATCGGCGAGATCGTCGAGGCCGACCTCGTCCGCGTCGATCGCGCGCGGAAGGGCGAGGACCTGCCGCACACCGTGCTCGCTGCTCAGGACCTCGCGGCGCGCTTGCGACAGCCCGATCCGTCGTTCGGCTCGCGCGGCGGCCGTCCTTCGCATGCCGGCGGCGAGTCCGGCGGCGGACGCGGGACGCCCGGCGCGGAGAACGAGGGCGAGGGCAGCGACGTCGAGCAAGCGTTCAACGAGGCCGCGCAGGAGCTCGAGAAGCTCGCCGCGGAGCACGCCGGCCACGTCGGCAAGGTCGAGCAAGCGCTCGCCGGTGGATCGAGCGAAGAAGATCTGAAACAGCTCTCCGAGGAGGCGAAGAGGCACGCGCAGAAGGTCCGCGACGCCGCGCGTCCGCTGCCCACCGTCGGCGGCGGCAGCGATTCGTGGACGAGCAAGGGCGCGGCCGCGCGCGAGCACGCCGAGCAGATGGCGAAGGCGCTCGAGCAGGGCAACGCGGCCGACGCGGTGCAGAGCGGACGCAACGCCGTCTCCGCGCTCGAAGACGCGAAGCGCGCCGCCGCACGCGAGCGCTGGGGCAGGTTCGGGGACGCGAACCCGGAGAAGACCGTCGACGAGTCGCGCAAGAACCTCGAGGCCGAGCTGAAGTGGGCCGAGGACAAGCTCGAAGAGATGCGCAAGAAGGCCGCGCAGCGCGCCGCGCCGGAGCTCAAGGAGCACGGCGACACCGAGGGCAAGCTCGCGGAGAAGGCACGCGACATCGCGAAGAAGGGGCGCGACCAAGAGGCGCTTCCTCCGTCCGCGCTCGAGGCGCTGCGCGGCGCCGAGCAGGCCGCACGCGACGCTGCGAACGCGCTCAAGCAAGGCGACGCCGAGAAGGGCCTTCAGCACCAGCGCGAGGCACAGCAGAAGCTCGAGCAAGCGAAGGACGCGCTCGGCGACGGCGAAGGCGAGCGCGGTGGCGAGGACGGCGAGCGGAGTCTCTCGCAGGACCACGCCGAGATCCCGAAGGCGGATGCGCACAAGGGCCCCGAGGAGTTCCGGAAGCGCGTCATCAAGGGCCTCGGTCAGCCGAGCAGCGGCCGCTTGAAGGACGCCGTGAAGCGCTACGCGGAGGGCCTCCTCCGATGATCGCCCGAATCAAGATGCGTTTCTCTGCCGCCGTCATCGCCGCCGCCACGGCGCTTCTCGCGGTGTGCGGCCCCACGCGTGCAGGCGCCGACGCGGACGACCCGAAGGGCTACGCCGCACGCGCGAACGATCTCACGCTCGCGATGGAGTACGACAAGGCACGCGCGGAGCTCGCGAAGGCCGATCCCAACAGCCCTGCGGTCGTCCTCGCGAAGGCTCGCCTCGCGCTCTACGAAGAGGACTGCGACCTCACGGCGGCGCTGCTCGCGCGCGCCGACGTCGGGCAGATGGACGAAGGTCGGCTCATCGCGGACGTCGGCCGCGGCTGCGCGCGCGTGACCGCCGCCACGGTCGTCGACAAGGACGAGGCGAACGGCATCGTCATCCGCTACCAGGACGATGCCGATCGCGTCCTCACGCCGGTGCTCGTCGACACGGTGCTGAAGGCGCGTGCCTCGCTGACGCGCGATCTCGGCGTCGAGTGGAAGCGACCCACTCGCATCACCGTCGTACGCGATCTGCTCTCGCTCAGCGCGATGACCGGTCTGCCGTACAAGGCGGCGCAGACGACGGGCACCGTCGCCGTCGCGAAGTGGGGACGCGTCACGCTGCTCTCGCCGCGCGCGAGCCACCACGGCTACCCGTTCCGCGACACGCTCGCGCACGAGCTCACGCACCTCGCGATCGCGATGCAGACACGCGACCGCGCGCCGCTCTGGCTCCACGAAGGCGTCGCGCGTCGCGAGGAGGTGCGCTGGCGCGACCCCGGCATCTTCGACGAGCGTCCGAGCGTCGAGAGCATCGTGGTGCGCGGCATGGAGCTGAAGCTCGACCTCGCGCTCGACAAGCTCGGTCCCTCGATCGCCATGCTCCCGAGCGCCGACGCAGCGATGGTTGCGTTTGCGGAGGTCACGAGCTTCATCAAGTACTTCGCTGAGTCCTCCCCGGCGGACGCTCTCGCGAAGCTGCTCGTCGCGCTCCGGAGCGCCAACACCGCGGACGAGGCGCTGAAGGCGGTGAGCCAAGAGACCCTCGCGCAATGGGACGTGAAGTGGCGCGCGCAGCTCGCAAAGCGCGCCAAAGAGCCGCTCTCGCCGATGTTCGGCCTCGGCGGGACGCCTCCGGGCCTCGGCGATTCGCGCGAGCGCTCGAGGCTCGCCGAGCTGCTCCTCGGCCGAACGCACCCGACCGAGGCGCTGACCGAGCTCGACAAGATCCCCGCCGACATGCTCGCGGACCCGAGCCTGCGGTACCTGCGCGCGCGCGTCCTCGAGGGCGCGGACAGCGGAAAACAAGCCGAATCGCTCGTCGAGGACCCCAAGCAGTGGATGGCGAGCTACGGGCCGTGCTGGGCGATCCGCGGCAGGCTCGCGCGGCTCCGCAAGGACGATCCGACCGCCGACGGCTCGTTCGCCGAGGCGGTCGCGCACGATCCTGTGTCGGTCGAGGCCGCCTGCCAGGCGCTGCCCGACAGCGAGCCGGCTGCGCCTTCGCTCCTCGGACAAGGTGCTCCGTTGTGCGAGGCTGCACGGAAACGGGCCGACCCCGACCTGGGCCGTGAGTGAGGCCGTCCGGTAGCCGCGAAGTCGGCTCGCGTTGACCGGAGCGTCACGACCCCGGCATAATCCGTAACGGCCGAATCTGTCGAAAGAAAGAAGCGTTCGGGCAGGCGTCCTCGACCCGAGGTCGCTCGTTCGGACCCCTCAGCCCGCCCCCGCAGCCCGATGACCGCGATCACGTATGCCACCGCCCAGATCCTCCGCGTCTTGCCGCGGACCAGGATCACGCGCGCGATGGGCCGCCTCGCGGACTACGCGTGGCCCGAGCCCATCGGCAAGGCCGTCGTGGGGCTCTACTGCCGCGCATACAACGTCGAGCTCGACGAGTGCGCCAAGGCGTCCGGCTTCACGAGCTTCGACGAGTTCTTCACGCGCGCGCTCCGCCAGGACGCGCGCAAGATGCCGGAAGACGTCCGCATCGCCGTCAGCCCCGCCGACGGGCGCATCGATTCGATCGGTCCGATCGGAGGCGAGGGCGCGTCACGCAACGCGTTCTACGTGAAGGGGCGGCCCTACCAGGTCGACGAGCTCGTCGGCGACGTCGAGGAAGCCAGGCGTTACGAGGGCGGCACCGGCTGCGTCGTCTACCTGTCGCCGCGCGACTACCATCGCGTCCACTCGCCGGTCGAAGGCGCGATCGTGTCGGTGCGCTCGATGGCGGGCGACTACTACCCGGTGAACGCGATCGGCGTGCGGCACGTCCACAACCTGTTCGTGCGCAATCGACGCGTCGCGATCGCGATCGACACGCCGCCGGAGTCGGGCCTCGGTCGCGTGACCGTGGTCATGGTCGCGGCGATGGTCGTCGGCCGGATCACGGTCAGCGGCATCGACGCGCGCGACGTCCCGATGGGCCTCCACGAGTACACGCCGCCGCTGAAGGTCGCGCGCGGCGACGAGATCGGGATCTTCCGGCTGGGCTCGACCGCGGTGGTCTTCTTCGAGCGGCAGGAGTCGCTGAAGTGGCTCGTCGGCGAAGGCCCGGTGCGTTTCGGGCAGCCCTTCGCGATGCGTGAAGGCGGCGGAGGCAAGAAGACGAACGGCGCCTCCGGGGGACACGGATGAGCGACGGGCCCATCAAGCTGTCACCCGCAGACGCGCCGCCTGATCAGCGAGCTGCGCAGGACGCTCCGGCGCTCGACGACATCATCCTCGGTGAGGACGACCACACGGTCCCGATCCCGCCTGCCAATGCGCGAAGCTCTGCCGCTCCGACCGCCTCGAAGGAGGCCGACGCCCTCGCCAAGGCGATCGAGGCCGGCGCCGACGACCGCGGCTCGCGCTCGCGCGACCGCAGCTCGAACCGCGTGAAGGCCGCCGATCCCGCGGCGGCGAAGAACGTCGACCCGGGCAAGGACACGCGCAAGCGGCAGAAGATGACGCTGCGCATCCCGGACGACGAGGTGTCGCGCCCGCAACTCCCGGCGCTCGATTCCCGGACGCCGATGGGCGGCGTGCCGGCGGTCGGTGTGGGCGGTACGAGCGGCGCTGGCCCTTCGCGTCCTCCGTCGCGACCGGACTTCGACGACACGGTCGCGATGCCGCTCCAGCCGAACCGCATCATCTCGATCGGCACGGCGGACGACACGCTCGAGCTCCCCGCGGCGGACCTGCAGGCACGCGGCAACGCGCTCGGAAGAGCGCCCGGCGTCGACGCGACGCACGAGGCGGGCTGGACGCCGTATCAACCCGCCGTCGCCGACGGTGGACCGGACTTCGGCGGAGAGCGCATCGTCACGCGCGGGCAGCACGGCGCTGCGGCCGCCGCGAAGGCCGCGATCGAGAGCTCGGGACGCATGCGCGATCCCGCGCACACGATGCTCGACGAGCCCGGCATGGGCGCGATGGCCTCGATCATGAGCCGGGACGAGCGCACGTCGTCTCCGCCGCTCTCCGAGGACATCCCGATCGACACCGACGACGACGAGCCGATCGCGCACGATCGGTTCGACGAGCTGCAGACGAGCCCGCGGCTGCCCGCGGCTCCGTCGTCCGAGGAGATCAAGGTCGACGACGGCGAACGTCACACCGATCCCGGCGAGGTGCCCGAGGTCGCGCCGGAAGATCTCGTCAGCGTCGAGTCGATCCCGAACCCGCACTCGCCGCACGCGCCCCCGCTCCTGAAGGGACACGCGAAGCCCGTCGTCGCGCCTTCACCGTCCGCGGTGACCGCGACCGCGCTGATGGCGGGCGTTCCTCCTCATGCAGCGACGCCCTCCCCCGGTCTCACGGCTCCGCTCGCGTCGCTCGTGATCGGCGGAGGAAGCGGCAGCAACCTCGGCAGCCATGGCGTGACTCCGATCGCTCCGGCGGTCGCGCAGCGAGCGGCCTCGCCGTCGACGCCTGCGCCGGCGGCCGCGGTCCCGAGCTACCTGCCGCCGGTCGCGCAGCCCTCGGCCCCGGCCGGCACGCCGCCGCTCACGCTCGCCGACACGGGCGAGAACGCCGCGCTCCACACCGGACCCGCCGCCGGCACTCCGATGGCGCGACGCCAGCAGCCTGCCGGCGGTCCGTTCGGATACATGCCGCAGGTCGGCGCGCTCGCGCCGCCGCCGATGAACGAGTCGGCCGCCAACCGCAAGAAGACGCGGCCGTGGTGGGAAGATCTCTTCAACGACGACTTCATCCGCACGATGGCGAAGATCACCGATGCGGACATCGCCCGCGAGGCGAACTTCATCGAGGAGAGCCTCGGGTGCGAGGCCGGCGCGACGATCCTCGATCTCGCATGCGGCACCGGCCGACACGCCGTCGAGCTCGCCACGCGCGGCTACCAGGTCGTCGGCTTCGATCTCTCGCTCGCGATGCTCGCTCGCGCCTCCGACGAGGCTCAGGATCGGAAGCAGAAGATCAATTTCGTGCAGGGCGACATGCGCGAGATGACGTTCGAGGAGACGTTCGACGGCGTCTTCTCGTGGAACACGAGCTTCGGCTACTGCGACGAAGAGAAGAACGCGGCGGTCATCGCGAAGGTGCATCGCGCGCTCAAGAAAGGCGGCCAGGTCCTCCTCGACGTCGTCAACCGTGACAAACTCGTCCGCCAGGCCCCGTCGCTCGCGTGGTTCGAAGGCGACGGATGCATCTGCATGGACGAGATGCAGATCGACTTCATCACGAGCCGCATGAAGGTGAAGCGCACTTTGATGATGGACGACGGGCGCACGAAGGAGATCGAGTACTCGATCCGCGTGTACTCGCTGCACGAGCTCGGGAAGATGCTCCACGACAACGGCTTCCGCGTCGCCGAGGTCAGCGGCCGTACGGGCACGCCGGGCGTGTTCTTCGGCTGCGAGTCGCCGCGCACGCTCATCCTCGCCGAGAAGCGGTAGGCTGGCGCCGTGAAGGCGCTCATCCTCGAAAACGACCATGCGGTGGAGTCGTCCGACCTCGCCGAGGTCGGAGCTGCGCACGCCGCGGGAAAGACCTTCTGGCTCGAGCTCGACGAGAAGAACGACGAGGCGACGAGGTTCCTCGAGCAGACGCTCAAGATCCATCCGCTCGCCGTCGAGGACGTGTGGAACGACGTCGGGCTCCCGAAGGTCGAGGACTTCGACGACTACGTCCAGATCATCATCCACGGGATCCGCGAGGACGATCGGTCGTCGAACGAGGTGCCTCTCGAGCTCGCCGAGCTCGACATCCTGATCGGCAAGAACTTCCTCGTCACGCATGCGCACGACGAGAAGGTGTGCGCGATCACGCCGGTGCAGGTGGAGATCATGCGCAGCGCGAAGCTCCTGAAGAAGGGGCCGGCGTGGGTCGCGCATGCCGTGATGGACCGCATGGTCGACGAGTACATGCCGCTCATCGAGAAGTTCGACGATCAGATCGACGGCATCGAGACGCAGATCCTCGAAGGCTCGGTGAGGAGCGACCGCGAGGTGATCCCGCGCATCATCCGCATCAAGCGGAGCCTCCAGATGCTCCGCCGCGTGACGATCTACCAGCGCGAGATCCTGCTCCGTCTCGCGCGCGCCGAGTTCGACGAGATCCCGCGCGAGCTCGTCCCGTTCTATCGCGACGTGTACGACCACTTCGCGCGCGTCACGGAGCTGGTCGACAGCTACCGCGAGCTCGTCACGAGCCTGCTCGAGGCGCAGTTCAGCATGCAGTCGAACCGCATGAACGAGATCATGAAGCGGCTCACGATCATCTCGACGATCATGCTGCCGCTCAGTCTCATCGCGGGCATCTACGGCATGAACTTCGAGCACATGCCGGAGCTGAAGTGGCTCTACGGCTACCCGTACGCGCTCGGCCTGATGCTCGTCGTCGCGAGCGGCATCATCGTGTACTTCGTGCGAAAGCGCTGGCTTTAGCGCCCTCTAACGCGAAGCGAGCTCGCGCGGCGGCGCGTCTTTGCAGCACCGCGTGCCGGTCTCGCCGCCGTTGTACACGTCGTTGTGGCCGACCTGGAACTGGCGGCACGCATGACGGCTCGGGATCCACCAGGAGCCCTTGAGGACTTCCTTCCAACCCATCTTCGAACCTTGTCCGGGGCCGTCCGCCTGCGTCCACTCTTCGACGTTGCCGGCGAGGTCCTGCACGCCGAACGGGCTCGCGCACTTCGCGTGCGAGCCGACCTCGGAGCGGAGATCGTTCAAGCGTCCGACCTTGCCGATGCCCTCGGTGATGTCGGTGTTGCAGGCGGTGGTGTCGCGCTCCCAGCCGTAGGGGTAGGGGCGCATCTCTTCGCCTTCGCAGGCGAAGATCCACTCGCTCTCGCGACAGAGGCGCGCGCCGTCGGCCTCGCAGAGCGCCTTCGACGACGTCCACGACATGAAGTGACGGGGCAGCTTGCTTTCCGTCTCGGTGCGCTCGGTGGCGTCGATGCAGTAACGACGATGGACCTTGGGAACCTTGCAGACTGCAGGCTTCTCGTAGCGCTTGCAGCGGAAGTGGGCGTACCGGCTCGTCGGCGGGTCCATCCATTCGAGGCACTTCTGCTCGACCTCGGGACAGTACTCGCCCTCGACGAGGACCATGCCGGCGGGGCAAGCGTTTGCGTCGGCGGCCTTGCGGCTCTCCTTGGCCTCGGGCTGGTCGTCGTTCGCCTTGGCCGGCGCAGCGGCCCCGCGGTCGAGCGTGCCGATTTGGAGCGTGGCGGTCCCCACGGGCTCGCTCCGAGCCTCGCCGCGCTCGTTGGGCGTCGCGCGGGTGCAGGCGGTCGAAGCGAGCAGGGCGCCCGTGACGAGGGCAGCGACGGCGATCGAGCTCATCCGCGGGTACTTCATGCGACGAAGCGGGGTAGCCCGGTTTGGGGGGAGGGGCCACCCTGAACGTGGGGG